>JARHZW010000018.1 GCA_029264685.1 Candidatus Limivicinus sp. | reverse complement strand
CCTCATGCCTTAGATCAGTCTCCCCCTCTCTGGTTTTTCAGGAATTTCACATAGGACAATTCTTTCCTCCAGCTGAATTTCCAGAAAGTTACTTGCAAAGCAGAGAACAATCTGGGGGAAGAAATGGGGAAAAAGAGAAATGTTTTTTCAAGTGTACCTACAAGCATTTCATACATTACAACGCCAAGGGAATATATATCACTTCTGGCATCGGGACACTCGCCTCTTGCCTGTTCAGGTGCAATATAGTGTATTGAGCCTATTGCCTGACCCGTTTCCTCGTGTATTTCATTTTCCAGCGCCGCAATGCCGAAGTCCCCGACTTTTACCGTCCCGTCCCGCAGAAGCATTATATTCTGAGGCTTTATATCCCTGTGAATTATACCTCGCTCATGGGCATGAGCAAGCGCATCTGCAATCTGCTTTGTAAAGTGTACAACCTCATCCTGATTGAGTGCACCCTTTTTTTCCATATATTGCTTCAGCGTAATGCCGTTTACAAGTTCCATAACTATGTATTCAACAGCATCATTATGGCTCACATCGTATACAGCGACGATATTCGGGTGAGAAAGCATTGCAACAGCGTGAGATTCGGCGCAGAACCTGCGCCTTACATCTTCATCGGCAGCCAAATCGTCACGCATTATTTTCACCGCCACATAACGGTCCAGTCTGTGACAAAGAGCCTTATATACAATGGCCATCCCGCCTTCGCCTATGCGCTCTATAATCTCATATCTGCCGTCAAGCATCATGCCGATGTATTTGTCGTCTTCAGGCACAATGTCGTTTTTGGCTTCATTTTCCGGCAAGAAACCCTCAGATTCCTCTTTCTCGGCAAATTCAGAGGAAAAATCTACTTCAATGTCCTCAACAGCTGTATAATCATTATTTTCTGCGTCAGATGTGTTAAAGCTCTCGTTGTCCGGCAAAATGTTTTCCTCATCAGCGGATCCGAAGAAATTATCATCAAAATTATTCATATTGATCTCCGTTCATAAAGCTCACTTCATAACCGCAACCACGGTCACGTTGTCTCTCGCTCCTCTGTTAAGAGCCTTGCTGACAAGAGCACCGCAGAGCAGCTCAGGCTCAGGATACTCCTTGGCATAGTCCAGCATTTCAAACTCACTTATAATGTTTGAAAGGCCATCGGAGCACAGCAGAAGAATATCACCGCTTTGAAGTGTAAATTCAAAATAGTCTGCCTCTACCTGCTCTTCCGAGCCTAACGCCCTTGTAATAACATTTCTCTGCGGATGAACCTTAGCCTGTTCTCTTGTAATTGCTCCGAACTCCAAAAGCTCCTCCACCAGAGAGTGATCCTTTGTTATCTGATAGATACTGTTTGAGCGGCGGGATATATGATAAGCCCTGCTGTCGCCTACATTTATAATATAACCGCTGCCGTCGTTCTTTATCACACCGCCCACAATAGTCGTACCCATACCGTTAAACTGCTCATCAAACTGGGAATATTCATACGCCACATTGTTTGCTTCCGAGCAGGCACCCTTAAGAACAGCCTGATAATCCGGCTCTTTTTTCCGTCTTGAATTCAGTTTGGCGTCAACCTCTGCAACAAACGCCTTGTTTGAAAGCGTACTTGCAAGGCCTCCTGCTTTTGCTCCTCCCATTCCATCGCAGAGAGCAACAATAATGCAGTCTTTTGCATCCACTTCCTTGATTATAAAGCTGTCCTGATTATCTTTCCTGACTTTACCTCTGTCCGTAATGCCAAAGCTTTTCATAGTACCCTCACTTCCCCCTGTAAACAGGAAGGAAAAATCAATTTATCTTTTGTATTTTACGCCTGAGCTGACCGCAGGATGCATCCACATCTCCTCCAAGCTTTCGTCTGACTGTGTAGTTGACATCCGCATCCTCCAGAATTCTTATAAAAGCTTTCATATGGGCCGGTGTAGATGGTTTGAACTCTCGCTCCTCCACATGGTTGAGCGGAATAAGGTTTACATGAGCCCCAACCGCAAGCGCTCTTTTGGCAAGAAGTCTTGCGTGGTATTCAGTATCATTTACTCCGTCAATCATTGCATATTCAAACGAAATGCGCCTGCCTGTGCGTTCATAATATTTCCTGCAGCAGTCTATAAGCTGTTCCACTCCTCTGCCACGGTTTGCAGGCATAAGTCTGGAGCGTGTCTCATCATCGGGTGCGTGAAGAGAAACAGCTACCGTAATTTGCAGATTTCTGTCTGCAAGCTCGTCAAAGCGTTCCGTAATCCCGCAGGTTGAAAGGCTTATATGACGCATTCCAATATTAAGACCCTTGGGATGATTGACAAGTTCCAGAAAACGCATGACATTGTCAAAATTATCGAGAGGCTCCCCTATGCCCATTAAAACAATATTCGAAATGTGCTTACCTGAATCCAGCTGTGAGTACAGCACCTCATCCAGAATTTCGGAAGCATCAAGAGAGCGAACAAGTCCGCCTATGGTTGAAGCGCAAAAAGCACAGCCCTGACGGCATCCCACCTGACACGACACGCACACGGTATTTCCGTATTCGTAGCTCATAACGACAGTTTCCACTGCGTTGCCGTCTCTCAGCTCCCACAGATATTTGATTGTTCCGTCAATCTCAGAAACCTGCTTGCTGAGTATTTTAGGCTCATGCAGGCTGTAGCGTTCCTTCAGCTTTTCACGGAGAGGTTTTCCGATATTGGTCATTTTATCGAAATCCCGCACACCCTTATGAAGCCAGGAAAACACCTGCCCTGCCCTGTATTTAGGTTCGCCCAACTCCGCAAAATCTTTTTCGATTTCCTCCGGAAGCATGGACAGTATATCAATTCCCATTATCTAATCCTTCTCAATTTTGCGGCAAAAAAACCGTCGCACTTGTCTGCATTAGGCCAGAAAGTATACATACCGTTTACTGAAGAAGCATTTCCGGCCCTGAAGTCCACAGCTTCAAAATTTTGGTTTTCCTTTAAGAAGCCCTGAACTACATCCTCGTTTTCGCATTTTAAAACCGTACAGGTAGAATATAGCAAAGTCCCGCCGAGCTTTAAATATTTGGAGAGATTATTTAATATATCCCTCTGTATTGCAGGCAGACCTATAATTTCTTCAGCGCTTTTCTGCCTGATTTCAGGTTTTTTTCCTATAACGCCAAGCCCCGAGCAGGGGACATCGGCAATTATAAGGTCAAACTTATTTTCATATTCCGGCTCAAATTCTCTGCCATCTCTTGCCTCAGCTGTTATTATATCAATTCCCAGTCTATTTGCGCCTGAGTTAATAAGTCTGAGTTTCTTTTCATGCAGGTCGCAGGAAATGATTTCTCCCCTGTTCTCCATTGCTATGGCTGTAGCAAAGCTTTTACCTCCGGGAGCAGCGCAGGCATCAAGAACCTTCATTCCGACCTGAGCGCCTGCAATTTCCGCCGCCGTTCTGGCCGCTCTGTCCTGCACATAGAACAGCCCCTCATCATACCCCGGTAAAGAAGTAACGCTTCCGCCTTTAAGTTCAATGCAGCCTGCGGGATATTGAAGGCATGAAAACTCAATGCCTGCTTCGTCAAGCATTTTTTCGTAGTCTGAAACGCTGATTTTAAGTCGGTTCACCTGAATATTCAAAGGTGAAGGATTATTATTTTCCCGCAAAAAAGCTTCGGTAAAGTCATATCCCTTTTCCGCAATTATTCTTTCACACAGCCATAAAGGATGACTGTATTTTACGCTCAGATATTCTGCTCCGCCTTTGCCCGGAATTTCGGGAAGTGCATTTTTATTTTCTGCAACCCGTCTGAGTACCGCATTAACAAGCCCTGACGCTCTGCCGTAGCCTGTTTTTTTGCTGATTGCAACGCTCTCGTTTACAGCTGCGCTGTCAGGGATTTTGTCGAGAAACAGCAGCTGATACACACCCAGACGAAGAATATCCCTCAGTTTAGGTTCAAGCTTACCGCCGCCCTTACGGTAAAAATCTATATAATAGTCACAGTATGTGCTGTTTTGCAGCACACCCAGACAAAGCCTCGACGCCAGTGCAGCCTCACGCCTCGGAAGAGAGTATTTTGTTATAACACGGTCTATTACCTCTCCCGACCATGCGCCCTCTCTCCGGCATCTCTCAAGTGCCGCAAGTGCTGCTTCTCTGCCGTTAATCTCCATTAGTCCTCAACCTTTATCTTATGTCCTCTCAGAAAATCTGCGGCTCTCATCCGCTTCTTTCCGGGAGCCTGAATTTCCGTTATCATTATTGTTTCACCGTCTTTGCAGGCAATTTCAATGCCCCGCTCTCCTGTTGATACAACTGCTCCGGGTTTTTTTCCTGTTGTGGCTGATGTATAATCAGCACCGAAAACCCTATATACCTTGCCCTCCAGCTCCATGGTTGCCACAGGCCATGGCTGTAGACCGTAGATCCATTTTAGGACCTGACGGGGGCTTTTGTTAAAATCAATAGGGCAAATCGATTTGTCCAGCTGACCCACATAGCTTGCCACGCTGTGGTCTTGAGGAATTCTGGGTGCAGTACCGTTTTCAATGTCATTCAAGGTTTTGACCAGAAGCTCTGCGCCCATTTCCATCAATCTGTCAAAAAGTTCACCTGATGTCTCTTTTTCGCCGATTTCCGTCTCGGCTGTGTAGATTATATCACCCGTATCCATTTCGCTTGCTAGGTACATTGTAGTAACGCCGGTTATCTTATCTCCGTTCAGCACAGACCACTGTATAGGTGCAGCACCTCTGTACTTGGGAAGAAGTGAGCCATGAACATTCACGGCTCCGAACTTAGGCAGAGCCAGAATATCGTCCGGCAGGATTCTGCCGTATGCCACAACCACCAGAATATCCGGCTGCAAAGCTTTGATCTGTTCATAGGCCGTGCCGTCACGCATTTTTACCGGTTGATATACCGGAATATTATTTTCAACGGCCAAGGACTTGACCGGAGAAAAACTCATCTCCATGCCTCTGCCTTTGGGCTTATCCGGCTGAGTAAATACTCCTACTACTTCAGCCTTTTCGTCTATAAGTTTTTTTAATGAAGCCGCCGCAAAATCGGGCGTACCCATAAATACTATCCGCATTTGCAAAACTCCTGTTTTATAATTCCTCAGGGTCAAGCATACGCTCGGCCTTGGAAGTAAAAAGGATACCTTCCAGATGGTCTAATTCATGGCTGAAGCAGCGGGCGGTAAGTCCGGTGCCTTCAACCTCGAAAAATTCGCCGTATCTGTCCTGAGCCCTCACCTTAACATTCATAGGCCTTGTTACTACGCCGTATTCTTCAGGCACACTCAGGCAGCCCTCTGCTCCTGTCTGCTCTCCTGACTGCTCTATAATTTCAGGGTTAATAAGCTCTATAATATATTCTTCCTCGCCCTCAGGCACATTTGTCTCCATAACCAGAACAGCCCTGCGGAGAATACCAACCTGCGGAGCGGCAAGACCCACACCGTTGGATTTTATAAGTGTTTCACGCATATCATCCAGCAGCTGATGAAGTCTGGAATTAAATTCAGTAACCTGACGACATTTTTTATAAAGCACCGGATCTTCTTTTGTAACAATATTTCTTAAAGCCATATTTTTCTCCATTCTGCCGTATCTCCGGCCTTTAATCAGCAGGATCAGCATCCGCAAAAACGGATACGCCCTTAAAGTTTTTATTTGTGCCGCATTCATGCAGAATCTGTGCAATAACACTTCTGATCTGTGAATTAACGCAGCAGCTTATATTTACTCTGTACCTGTATCTGTTATTGACCTTTACCACCGAAAGCGGTGTTGGTCCAAGTACCTTGAGTTTATCTCCGACTGTAGAATTTTCGAGCATATATCGTATATCACGGCAGGCTTTTACTACCTGTTCTTCATTCGGACCTGTAACCGTTATGCTCAGGAAGTCGCTGAACGGAGGTGCATTCTGCAATTGTCTAAGCTGAATTTCAGAGGCATAAAATGCCTCGTAATCCTGCTTTGCAGCTTGGATAATTGTTTCGTTTTCGGGAGTAAAGGTCTGTATTATCGCCCTTCCCGTTTTTTCGCCTCTGCCGCTTCGTCCTACAACCTGAGTTATGAGCGAAAAGGTTCTCTCGCCTGCCCTGTAATCGCTTATATATAAACTCTGGTCGGCTGAAATTACACCCACAAGAGTTACATTTTCAAAGTTTAGACCCTTGGTAACCATTTGGGTACCAACCATAACAGGGATATTTTCATTCTTAAATTTGTCAAACAGTTCCTCGTGAGATCCCACCGGCGCAACCGTGTCTGTATCCATCCTGAGAATTTCTATATCAGGGAAAAGGCTCCTCAGTTCGTCCTCCACAAGCTGAGTTCCGGCCCCCACACGCTTCAAAATTCCGCCGCACTGAGGGCATTCCCTGTCTATCGGTCTTGAAAATCCGCAATAGTGACACATAAGTCTGTTGTTTGAGCTGTGAAATGTAAGAGGAACGCTGCAATTTGGGCACTTATATGTATATCCGCAATCACCGCAGCTTATAAGCTTATTTGCGCCACGGCGATTGATGAACAGAATACTCTGTTCCCCATGCTCAATATTTTCTTTGAGAGCTTCATACAGAGGACGGCTGATATTACTGCCGTTTCCGTTTCTCAGTTCCCTTTTCATATCAATTATCTGAACATTTGGAAGCTCTTTGTTATTAAATCTGTTTGGAAGAGTAAAAAAAGAATATACTCCTGTCTCAGCTTTATATCGGCTGACAATATTGGGAGTAGCTGAGCCCAATAGCAGCAGGCAGTGCTCTCTGATGCAGCGATACTTGGCAATGTCAATAGCATCGTATCTTGGAGTATTTTCAGACTTGTATGTCTCTTCCTGTTCTTCGTCTATGATAATTATACCCAGACTCTTAACAGGAGCAAACACCGCACTCCTCGTACCTATAATAAGCTTAGCCTGTCCTCTTTTAATTCTTTTCCACTCATCCGCCCTTTCTCCCGCCGAAAGGCTGCTGTGCAGAACTGCCACAGTATTGCCAAAATGAGAAGAAAAGGTCTGTATCATCTGAGGAGTTAACGAAATCTCAGGAACGAGTAAAAGTGCTCCTCTGTTCTTTTCAAGCTGCTCTCTGATTAAATGGATGTACACACTGGTTTTTCCGCTTCCGGTCACGCCGAAAAGCAGTGCTACATGAGGTTTTTCGTCTTTTGTGAGAGCCGAGATACCTTCATATGCATTCTCCTGCTCGGCATTAAGCTGAGGTGGAGGCAAAATCTCATCCGTATAAATTTCAGGCCGTCTGTACACCTCTTTTTTGTACAGCTCCACAACTTCCGTTTTTTTCAGGGCGGTCAGCGTCTGCCTTGAAGCTCCGGTAAAGCGGAGAAGCTCCCTGCTTGGCAGGCACTCAAAGCCGCAAAGCATTTCAATTATATTTGCCTGCTGAGGGCTGCGGCGCCGCTTACTGTCCGCAAGTCTTTGAGCATCCTCCGTCGGAATTGAAAGCTTTGCCATTTCAATATATTTATCGTTTATACGGCGCTTTCCATCCTCTTTAAACCATAATCCTGCCGGAAGCATAGCCTTTATTGCATCATAAACGGTGCAAAAAAAGCGTTCTCTCATAAACAATGCCATTTTTATCTGTTCTTCGCTTAAAAGCGGAGTTTCATCCAGAACTGATATTATGCTTTTTAGTTTTTTATAGTCACTGTTCTCACTGAGAGCCAGAATAATTCCTTCGCAGCTGCGATTGCCTCTGCCAAACGGGACGGTAACCCGCACCCCAACTGCCGCACTTTCTGCCAGTTCATTAGGAATGAGGTAATCATAGGGCCTGTCCATATAATATAAAGCAGCTGAAACCGCAATTTTAGCCACTGCTGCGGCCATATGATCACCACCTCTAAAATTGCCTTAATATTCAAAACAGCGGTGCTTCGGGCAGAAGAAATGTTTCATTTGTAATCCAAATAAGCACACTTCCACCCTCAAAACCCCGCTGAATATTACCTGTTTATAGTAAGATTTCCGGAATAAACTTCTTTTATGGCAGTTGAAACGGGTTTCTCCTCCAAAGGTGTCTGAGTTTCTTCCGCTTCTGCTGAAATAACTCTGGCTCTCTTTGCAACCAGTGTAACGAGCTGATAACGGCTTCCAACCTTTTCCACGAGGTCTGCCACAGGGGGATAAAGCATCATAATAATTCTCCATTCTGCCGCATCATGCGGCGTATAAATTTATTTACGGCTGTTTTCAGCCATAGAGAGAGTCAAGCCCGGAATTAAGTTCCGGGCTCAGCCCTTTTTAAGTAAATTCAACACTGTTTAAGTATCTCTGCTCTGTCTGCAAATTTGCAATGGGATGATGTAATGATTGCATCAAGCTCTTCGGCAGCTCTCTCTACATTATCATTCACTATAAGATAATCATAGAAATTTGCTTCCTTGTATTCCTGACCGGCTCTGATAAGTCTGGCCTCAATGGCTCTCTCGGTCTCTGTTCCACGGCCCTCAAGACGATGTCTGAGTTCATCCATAGACGGCGGAGCAATAAATATCATGACAGCCTCGGGCATTTTTTCATGCACCTGCTTTGCGCCCTGAACCTCAATATCCAAAAGCACATTCATTCCGCTGTTAAGTTTTTCTTCCACATATGCTCTGGGTGTGCCGTAAGAATTAGCCACATATTCTGCGTGCTCCAGAAGCTCATCATTATCAACCATTTCTCTGAATCTGTCAAGGTCCACGAAAAAGTATTCTTTACCGTCCACTTCGTTTGGTCTGGGCTTACGCGTAGTTACGGATATGGAGAAGCATACATCATTTCTTTTCTCCACTGCCTTGAACACCACTGTGCTCTTTCCTGCGCCTGAGGGGCCGGAAACAACTATAAGTTTACCTCTTTCACTCATTTGCCTTACCTACTTCCTCTTCAGATTTTTCTTCAAAGCGTGCCGCCAAGGTCTCAGGCGGCAGCGCTGATAAGACCACATTTCCACTGTCCATTATTATAACGGATCTGGTGCTTCGCCCGAAGGAAGCATCTATCAACAGTCCTTTTTCCCGCACATCCTGTACCATTCTTTTTATAGGAGCTGATTCCGGGCTTACGATAGAAATAACTCTCTGGGCTGAAATCAAGTTTCCAAATCCAATACCCACTAATTTCACAGGAAAGCCTCCTTACTCGATATTCTGTATCTGCTCCCTGATTTTTTCTATTTCGGATTTTAAATCAACTACCGTGTGGGCAATTTCGGAATTCTGGCATTTTGAACCGATGGTATTGGCTTCACGATTAAACTCCTGAATCAGAAAATCAATCTTTCTTCCTATAGGAGAAGAGCCGTTCATCATGGTTTCAAGCTGTGCCATATGGCTTCTGAGTCTCACTGTTTCTTCGTCAACTGCAATATGATCGGCAAAAATAGCTGCCTCAGCCAATATTCTGTTCTCATCTATTCCGGCAGTATCAAGCACTTCAGCCATTTTTTGGTAAAGCCTGCTTCTGTAATCCTCAACGGTCTTTGGCGCTTTTTCTTCAATGGCAGTCACAAGAGCATCGATGGTATGAAGCCTTCTCAGAACATCTTCTTTAAGCTTCTCGCCCTCACGGATTCTCATATCGTCAAAGTCATTCAAAGCCTGTTCGGTAACTGCGGCAATAGCTTCGCTGATTGCATCGCTGTCAACATCCTTTTTTTCTACCTCAAGCACATCGGGAAACCGGCTTACGCTCATTGCACTCATATCGTTAGGAAGCTTATACTCGGCGGATATATGAGATATAGCTGTCATATACCCCTTCAATAGTGCTTCATTGACCTTAACATTCATTTCCTCAACGCCGGATGAATCAACGCTTACAAAAACATCAACTTTGCCACGGCTGATATGAGACTGAACCGCTGATTTCACCGCATCCTCGGCAAAGAGAAAGCTTCTTGGCATTCTTACCGATGTATCAAGATAACGGTTATTTACACTTTTCAGCTCAACTGTGATTTCAAGCTCCTGAGCAGTACCCTTGGCACTGCCGTAGCCGGTCATACTCTTAATCATAATTCCTCCGATTTTTCCGAATAACGGATAATATCAAAAGTAATGGGATTTTTTTCTTTCCATTTCTTATGAGACAAAACAAGAATAACTCCGCCTAAAACGAGGCCAAGAAAGCTTGATGCCACGCAGAGTCCCTCAGGGGCCCCGCATAAATAGGCAATCACATAGCCTGCGAGGAAGAGAACCAGCGGCATTACATAAACCAGCATTGCCGCACTGAACACTCTTGATGATTTACTGGAAATCACCACGCTGTCTCCCGGCTGGGCGTTAATAAGGTTTCGAGCCTCTGCCTTAACCTTATCATCAAATATGCAGCTCTCGCAGTTTCCGCAGTTGCTGCCGCAGGCAGTAGTCCTTGTAGCCACGACCTCTGCCATATCCTTATTTATAATTCTGGTTACTATTGCATCCTGTGTCATATAGATTATGCCTTTCTTATTTCTATTGAAACTTTATTTTCTCCTACTGCGCCAACACCGGTAACACCGTCTACATAAATCTTCGCTTCCGGCATATACGCACCGATTGACTCCTTAAAGTCAGTTAAATCGACAACCGCTCTTATATTCTCAGGCTTCACATTATCTAACTGCTCCGCAGTTCCTCGAATTGTAACATCAAGGCTCTCGGAAAGTATGTCCACCGTTGCTCCGTCAGGAGTGTGAATACATGAGATATTTTTCACCTTAAAGTTTCTGGTCTCAAGTCCTACAACTTCAATCGTTACCTTGGCTTCTGTAATTCCTGTAAGATTACGCAGTTCATTATCCAAAGGAATTGTATAAGTCTCTGTATATGTTGAACTGAAATCACTCAGATCGATGGTGCCGAGGATAATCTTGTTCATACCTGAAAGGATTGCAGAATCCCCCGCCAACATAATAGTTTCAGGTTCAACTTTAATTTTGGTATTGGCGCTTGTCGCTCCGCTGCCCTCTACCACATCAATGCCCAGCTTGACTTCCTTAATTTCGAGAATAGGAAGCGTTGCCTTGACCGTATCGGTGGACACACTTATATTTTCCATTGAACAGGGTTCGCCCTGTGCATCCATAAGGCTGAAGCCTGTATCAACGGAGTAGCTTTTCTCAACCTTTACATCCTTGCCGAAAGTAACCCATGCATAATCAACATTTTTAATGTAAGACTCAGGGCCTACTACGGTAATGGTCGACGGTTCAAAAACCGGGGTCTCGGCCGTGCGGTTAGGCGACAAAGAGCCTTCAAATCCTCCTCTGACCTGCACGGTTTTGGTGCTAAGTCTGGATACCATAAAGTTTACCGTACCCGGAGACTGTCTTATAACTTTAATTCCGCTCTTGTCTATTCCGTCAGGCAAAGAAACATAATAGGGCTGGGAGGTGTACGCAGACTGGCTTAGCTTGCTCACATCCACTTTTGCCGTAAGATCGGCAGAAGACAGACTGCCTACAATTCTTCTCGGCCCCTCAAGCTCCACCGTGACAGTATTGGTGTCCAAATCGGTAATGACAAGGCCTTTAGAATCTCTAAGGATGTCATCCCCCTCAAGCTCCACCCTTACTCCGTAAAAAGTGGTTTTCCATGTCTCTTTGTCTATATCCGTGATATAAATCCATATTGAAATAGACGCAAGGAGAGAGATGACTATCCAGAAAGCCTTTGTGTCATATATTCTTTTCATCGGACTTTTCTTCTTCATTCTTGTTCACCTTGAAAAGTTTCTTGAAATTGTTCACAAGGTTGTTGAAGCTGCTTCCGCTCTCTTCCACTTCATCAACTACCAGTTCCTTGTGCAGTATTTTATCCAGCATAGCCGCTGTCAGGTGTCTTTTCAGCATTCCTTCAATAGCAACTGATATAGAACCTGTTTCCTCGGACACGATAACCACCACTGCATCGGATTGTTCGCTCAGACCTATGCCTGCTCTGTGGCGCATACCCAGCTCTTTGCTCAGATTAGTGCTCTGGGTGAGGGGAAGAACGCATCCGGCAGCAGCAATTCTGGCATCACGCATTATAACCGCTCCGTCATGGAGAGGCGCCTTATTGTAAAACAGATTTTTAATCAGCTCTGCTGTTACATCTGCGTTTACTATCGTTCCCGTACTCATAATATTTTCAAGACTTACATTTCTCTCAAATATCATAAGTGCACCCGTGCGGGATGCAGACATCTCCGTGCAGGCCAGCACTGTCTGTGCAATAGCAGTTTCAAACGCCGTACCGGACACCTTGCGGGAAGACGTAAAGCGGCTGCCCATGCGCTCCAGCAGGCGTCGAAGCTCAGGCTGAAACAGGATCAGCAAAGCTATAAGTCCAAGCTCTACAGCCTTACGCAAAATAAAGTTAATCATTGTAAGGTGCAGCAGATCAGACATAAGGAAGATAACAAACAGTACTACAACGCCCTTGGCAAGATTGTAGGAATTTGTTTTCCTTACGAAGTGGATAGCCTTATATATAAGGTAGGCAACTATTAAAATATCAATAACATCTGCCACACCTATAGTAAGCATTAAATTTAATGTGCGTCTGAACGCATTGCTTATTGCTTCCATAATGTTTCCTCGTTTGAATTTCCTTTGTATGCAGTTTAATATGTCCGCATACAATTATCACCATATTATAAATCATTTTTCCAAAAAAGGCAACATGGCATTAGCATATAATATAAATTCTTTTCAAACAGCCTCTCTCAGGATTTTACAGCACATTTTTACCTGCTGAGGAGAAACAAATGGTGAGAAACTGAACCTGACAGTTCCTGTATCTATAGTGCCGACGCTTTTGTGGGCAAGCGGAGCGCAATGCAATCCGCTTCTGACACATATATCTCTTGCATAAAGCTTCTCAGCCAGATTTTCACAGTCCATATACGGACTTCTCAGCGATAATACGCCGCACTGATTTTCTCCGCTGTCAAAAAACATTTCATAATCCGAACCTTTAAGGTTTTCTTTCATTATCTGAACGAGCATCTTTTCGTGCTTCAAAATACTGTCCGTGCCCCTCGCTTTAACAAATTCAATTCCTGCTCTCAGCCCTGCGATACCGCACACATTATGAGTTCCTGCCTCCAGTCTGTCAGGCAGATATTCAGGCATAAACTCTGATATGCTGTCGGAACCTGAGCCGCCCTCCATTAAGGTTCTGCCATGATCTCGGCACAGCAGGATTCCCGTACCCTGAGGACCAAAAAGGCCTTTGTGTCCCGGCATGGCAATAAATGCCGCCCCCAGCTTCTCCATATCTACGGGCAGTACACCTGCCGATTGAGACGCATCCACAATAAGCGGAACACTCCATTCCCTGCAAAGCTCCGCCACTTCATATATGGGCAGGATATAGCCGAAAGCGTTTGAAACGTGGGTGCAAACCACAAGCTCTGCACCCCTGATTTCACGCTCAAAATCTCTCAATAGTCCTTCCGAGTCAAAAAGCTCTCTCCCTGCCACTCTCACTTCTGCCCCCACTGCTTTCAGCGGTCTGACAACAGAATTATGCTCGAAACCTGATATAAGCACCCGGCTTCCCTTATGGGCAAGACTCTTTATTGCAATGTTAAGAGCATGGGTGGCGTTCATGGTAAATACCACCCTTTCAGGCTCTCCGGCGTTGAACAGCTCGGCCGCCGCCTCTCTGCAATTAAACACTTCCTGCGCCGCAGCCATAGCAGGTCTGTGAGCTCCACGACCGGGGCTGGCCATAGTTTTTATTGCTCTGTTCACTGCTGCGGAAACCGCAGGAGGTTTTATAAGGGTAGTTGCAGCATTGTCTAAATATATCATATTTTCAGCTCCTCGTATTCGCCCTCGTTCACACGCATGAAAACCTTTCCCTTTATCAGCCCGCTGCTATTTAAAATACTGTATGCTTTATCGAAATTTTTTCTCAGGCTTACGGCGTATCCGCAGCCTCCCGTAAGGAGATTTTGCGGAGCCTTTATTACGTTTGAATTTATGCCGTTCTGTGACAGCACTCTCTCCGCACGCTGGGCATAAGTCAATGAACGGCACATTATAAGATACTGTTCCATTTATACCTTCAACCCTCCAAAACAAACTTTATTCAAAAGAAAAACGCAGAGCTGCTATGCCCTGCGTTTTTTCGTCTACGGCATAGACATATTACATTCTATGCCGGAAGTTCTTTATGGTCATCTATTTTGTTTTTCAATAAGCACCACTGCGTGAGCAGAAATCCCCCTGCCCTCGCCTGTAAAGCCCATTTTTTCCTCTGTTGTGGCTTTAACGCTCACATCCTCAAGGTCTGCACCCATTGCCCGAGCAAGTCTCTCACGCATACGAACTATGTACGGTGAAAGCTTTGGTTTTTGAGCAATAACCGTGCAATCGGCATTGCAAATCGTATAGCCTTTTTCTCTGAGCAAAGCGCACACTTTTTTCAGAAGCTCAATACTGTCGGCGCCGCTGTATGACGGATCATTATCGGGAAACAGCTTTCCTATATCCCCAAGCGCAGCCGCACCAAGAAGCGCATCCATAAGCGCATGAGTTAAAACATCTGCGTCGGAGTGCCCCAGAAGACCTTTTTCGTAGGGAATCTCTACACCGCCGAGGATAAGCTTTCTGTCCTCCACCAGCTTATGAACATCATATCCGTGTCCTATTCTCACTCAAGCTCACCCCTGTTTCTGAGTATAGCTTCAGCTATAAAGAAATCTCTGGGAGTTGTAAGCTTTATATTATCCTCATCTCCGGTAACTGTATGGGTTTTAACGCCCATCATTTCCATAGCAGAGCAGTCATCGGTAAGAGAAAGATTATCTGTAACCGCCTTTGTCAATGCTCCCTTTATAAGCTCCGCACTGAACACCTGAGGCGTTTGAACCCGCACTACCGTCTCTCTGTCCACCGGCTCGATGATAATTCCCTCTTCATCGATCTTTTTAAGCGTATCCGTATTTTTTAGCACGGGAACGGCAGATAGAAAATCTCTTGCCGCATACACAGTACGTTTAATTATAAGATCTGTTACCAGAGGTCTTGCACCGTCGTGGATAGCCACAAGCTTTGCCTTGGGATTGATCTCAGAAACACCTGCAAGAGCGGATTCCATTCTGGTGGCTCCGCCGCACACAACCTTTGCAACTTTGGTAATTCGGTACTGTTTACACGCCTGAGCTATTTCTTCGATTCTGTCCATCCTTGTGACTACTATAATTTCATCTACAAGTCCGGAGTTCTGAAAAGCCATAAGCGTTCTGGCAAGCACAGGCACACCGCCTAAATTTGCCATAATCTTGTCGCTGCCCATGCGTTTTGAGCTGCCTGCGGCAACTATAACGGCAGAGCAGTGGGGAGTCTCATCCTTCTTCTTAAACAGTTTGCTTAAGCTCATAATCATTCCCCTCTCATGCTTTAAGCTGTCTCTTTCTGTAGAAATTCATCATACCGTCCTGCATATCATCAAGGTATTTGAGCATTTTACCCGCTCCGTAAGCGGCGCATGAAACAGCGTCGTCAACTACAACGGTTCTGATTCCCGTGCTGCGCTCAATCAACCTGTCGATACCGTAAATAAGGCTTCCGCCGCCGGACATAATAATTCCGTTTTTATCCAGGTCTCCGATAAGCTGAGGAGGTGTTTTCTCAAGCACCGTGTGAATGGCCTCGAGAATATAGTTCATAGGCTCAACAAATGCCTCGATAAGCTCATTTGCGCTTATTTCCACGGTTTTTGGCAGACCGTTGGCAAGGTTTCTGCCCTTGATTTCCTCAACGCCGATGTCAGGCCGCTGAATTATACAGCCTATGTTTCTTTTAAGCTCCTCGGCTGCGGAAAGTCCCACCAGCATATTATATTTATTGCGGATGTATTTTACTATTGCCTCGTCGAAGCTGACGCCTGCCACCTTCACTGACTCACACTCCACAACTCCGCCGGCGGAAACAACAGCAACATCAGTAGTGCCGCCGCCTATATCAATAATCATATGTCCATCCGGTTTGGAAATGTCAACACCTGCACCAAGAGCTGTTGCAACGGCAGTTTCCAGAAGATATACCTTTCTTGCTCCCGCCTCGATGGCTGCATCAATAACGGCTCTCTCCTCAACACCGGTAATACTGCTGGGAACGCAGCAGAGAATACGGGGCTTAAAAAAGCTGAATGAGGTTACCCTGCTGACAAGCTCTCTCAGCATCTGTGCAGCTATCTCATAGTCAGAAATGACACCGCTGCATATGGGGTGTATATCAACAATATTTGCAGGGGTGCGGCCAAGCATTTTCTGTGCGTCCTGACCTACCTTTAAGATTTTACCTGTAAACTTATCCACAGCCACAACAGTGGGCTCTCTTGTAACAACACCTTTGCCCTGTTCAAACAACATGGTAGATGCCGTACCCATATCAACTGCTATATCTCTCTCAACTATGAGCATATCTGTTCACCTCAAAAATTTTTCTTAGTTTTTCCCACCGGCCACAGCACAGGCAATTACTTCCGACGCTCCGCATTTATGCAGAACGCCGGCACACTCCGAAACAGTGGCACCGGTGGTAACAATATCGTCAATAATAAGAATTCGCTTTCCTCTTATATGTTCCGGCTCCAATGCAGCATAAACGCCTTTTACATTTGCTTTTCTTTTTGCCGCACCGCCGCTGCCGGATTGTGCCGGGTTATTTACCGTTTTTTCTATAAGCTTTTCGCACTCCGTATTCATGCTCCGAGCCAGATTTTCGGCAATCAGCTGTGCCTGATCATAACCACGCTTTCGGTATCTCTTTTTACTCAAAGGTACCCATGTAATAATATCGCAGGAAATTGCGGTTTCGTCAATACATTTTGCAAGAAATTCACTATAAATTTCCGCATACGCCCGTAAACCGTCGAATTTATAGCGTAGAAGCGAGTCCCTGACATAGTTTTCATAGTAAAACGGACATATCGTTTTACTTACATACGGAATACGGAGCTCCAGAACCGGATTTCTCCTCTGCGGCAGCTCACGCCTGCATCTGTCGCAGACCTTTTCACCGTTTTCGGTAAGGCAGTGGCAAAATGCACAGCGTGTAGGATATATGAATTCAAGAATACAGTCCAGTAATTTCATTATTCCGCACCGCAGAGTTTTTTAATCCGCAGTCTCAGTGCAGAGTAACGGTTTGAGACACGATAATTATCTATCATCTGGTATGCAGTCCTGTCATCGCCCACCAGTATCAGCAGCTCCTTTGCTCTTGTCACAGCCGTATACAGTACCCCTCTTGTCATCAAAAGCTGAGAACCTGGATTTAGTGCCAGAACAACTGCCCGATATTCGCTTCCCTGAGATTTATGAACCGTCATTGCCCATGCGTGTTCAAGTTCCGTAAGAAGTTCAAAGCTGTACACGGCAATTTTGCCGTCAAAATCCAGTTTCATAGTCTCGGTATCTTTATCTATGTCTCTTATTACGCCTATATCCCCGTTAAAGATACCGCTTCCGCTCTCTCTGCCGTCTGCGCTCTCCCACATAACATCGTAGTTGTTGCGTATCTGCATGATTCTGTCTCCCTCACGGAAAACATAATCCCCGAAAACCTTTTCCTTTTTCTTTTCCGACGGCGGATTCAGAACAGCCTGCAATCTTTTATTCAGGCTTACAGTTCCCAGCTCACCTTTTCTGCCGGGAGACAAAACCTGAATGTCTTCCGAAGGAATGTGCATTTTAAGCGGCAGACGTTTGGTGCACAGCTCTAATATAGTATCCACTGCGCTTTCACTCTCAAGCCTGCGCAGTCTGAAAAAATCACCTGTATTTTCAGACAGATCAGGGTGTTCCCCTCTGTTTATCATGTGTGCGTTGCGAACTATTTTACTGCCTTCGTTCTGCCGGAATATTTCCGTAAGCCGTACCGTTGGAACAACTCCGCTTCTGATTACAGCTGAAAATACTTTTCCCGGTCCCACGGAAGGCAGCTGATCTGCATCTCCCACCATCACAAGTCTTGCATCGGCAGGCATAGCCTTCAGGAGCGCATCCATCAGTGAAATATCCACCATGGAACACTCATCCAAAACAATCGCTCCGCAGTCCAGCTGGTCATCCTCATTCTTTGTAAATACCAGCTTTTCTCCGTCTTCATCAAATTTTGCTTCAAGCAGCCTATGTACAGTAGATGCATCTCTTCCCGACAGTTCGCTCATGCGCTTTGCCGCTCTTCCCGTAGGGGCTGCCAGAAGAGTTTTTATTTTCAGTCTGTCGAACATTTCAAGAATAGCTCTGATAGCCGTGGTCTTTCCCGTACCCGGTCCACCGGTTATCACAATTATCTGATTTTCAAGAGCCAGCCTAAGTGTCTCCTTTTGTTTTGCCGCATAGCTTATATGCTGGCGCTGCTCAAGCTCCTCGATCAGTCTGTTCACATCAACATTTTCGTGCATTTTATTCATGCACATATAGGAAATTCTTTCTGCCGCATCCCTCTCCGCCTCATAAAGTTCAGGCAGATAGCAGGCTCCGCATCCGCCTATCTCCTCAAAAGCCAGCTGTCCTGTCTCCACAAGACGTTCTATGCTCTCCAAAGAGGTTTCGTAATCAACGCCGATAAGCTGGGCTGTTGCCGAGGCAAGCTTTTCCTTGGGAATAAAGCAGTGTCCGTTCCCCGTATTATACTTCAGTTCAAAAAGGACCGCAGCGTCAATTCTGCTGGGACTGTAGCTGTCAAAGCCCATCTCAAGGGCCAGTCTGTCCGCTTCAGCAAAGCTTCCGCCGATGTGAGCGGCAGCTACTATATAAGGGTTTGCACGCAGAACTTCTATTGCGCCGCTGCCATAGTATTTGTACATCCGCATTGCAAGAACAGGTCTGAGACCAAACGAGCAGATAAATTCCATAAGTCGTCTGACTCCTGCCTGCTGACAAAAGCTTTTTGACATCTGTTTTGCCTTTTGCAGGCTGATGCCCTTTATTTTGCATAGCTCCTCGGGAGAATTTTCCAGAATGTCAAGACTGCTGTCTCCGAATCTGTCCACTATCATTGCGGCAATAGCGGGGCCTATTCCTTTTATGGTTCCGCCGGCCAGATACTCGTATATAGCCTTTTTGCCGGTAGGCATAAGCCGCTGGGCAAATTCAGCAGAAAACTGTCTGCCGTGGACGCTGTGAGTTTTCCAGCTGCCGCTGACTATCATGCTCTCTCCCGGGCAGACATAGGGGAAATAACCCACTACCGTTTGGAGCTGTCCGTTTTCATCGCTGAGGCGGAGAACGGTGTAGCCGTTCTCCTCATTCTTATAGATAACAGAGTCCACAGTACCTGTCAATTCAACTAATTCAATTTCCTGCTCCATTTCTGTTATCTCCGTTTCAAATCATTATATTATTTTTCCAGCAGCGGTTTCAAAAACTGTCCCGTATAGCTTCTCTCACACTTCACACAGTCCTCGGGAGTGCCTGCAAACACAAGCTCTCCACCCTCGTCACCGCCCTCAGGGCCAAGGTCTATTATATGGTCCGCAACCTTAATCACATCAAGATTGTGCTCTATGACCACCACCGTATTTCCTGCATCTGCAAAACGGTTCAATATGTCAATAAGTCTGTGAACATCCGCCACATGAAGTCCGGTAGTAGGCTCATCAAGCACATAAACCGTATTTCCAGTGCTGCGCTTTGAAAGCTCGGTGGCAAGCTTTACCCGCTGTGCCTCGCCGCCGGAAAGAGTTGTGCTGGACTGGCCCAGGCGTACATAACCAAGACCCACATCATATAAGGTTTGCAGCTTCTTTATTATTTTGGGCTGGTTTGCAAAGAAGGAGCATGCTTCCTCCACAGTCATTTCCAGAACGTCTGCAATGCTTTTGCCTTTGTATTTCACCTGCAAAGTTTCTCTGTTATAGCGTTTTCCTCCGCATACATCACAGGGCACATATACATCAGGCAGGAAGTGCATCTCAATTTTTACCAGTCCGTCACCGGCGCAGGCCTCACAGCGGCCGCCCTTGACATTAAAGGAAAATCTGCCCTGATTATAGCCTCGCAGCTTTGCATCCTGAGTGGATGCAAAAAGCTCCCGAATGTCATTGAAAACTCCGGTATATGTGGCAGGATTTGAGCGTGGCGTCCTGCCTATAGGGCTTTGGTCGAGACAAATAACCTTGTCAATATTTTCAAGACCATCTATTCCGTCGGATTTTCCGGGCCGCACCTTAACTCTGTTCTTTTCAGCCGCCAAGGTCTTATAAAGGATTTCATTTATCAGGGAAGACTTACCGCTTCCTGAAACACCGGTAACACAGACAAGTTTTCCCAGCGGAATTTCTACATCTATGCCTCTCAGGTTATTTTCCCTTGCGTTTTTTATAATAAGCCGCTTTCCGTTGCCCTGTCGTCTATGCTGCGGCACGGGAATGGTTTTTTTGCCGCTGAGATACTGGCCTGTAATTGAGTTTTCACAGTTGCATACATCCTCAACGCTTCCTGCACACACAAGCTCTCCGCCTTTTACGCCTGCGCCCGGACCTATATCAACCACAAAATCAGCGGCTCTTATGGTGTCCTCGTCATGTTCGACAACAACAAGGGTATTTCCCAAATCTCTGAGTTTTTTCAGGGTGTCCAGAAGTCTGGCATTGTCTCTCTGGTGCAGGCCTATGCTCGGTTCATCAAGAATATAAAGAACGCCCATAAGACTGGAGCCGATCTGAGTTGCAAGGCGGATTCTCTGGCTTTCACCGCCGGACAAAGTTGCCGCACTCCGTGCCAAAGTCAGGTAGCCCAGTCCAACGCTTTGCAAAAAACTGAGCCTTGATTTTATTTCCTTTATGATACGCTCTGCAATTACCATGTCTTTATCGCTGAGCTCAAGACCATCCATAAACTCAACCGCCTTGGTAACGGAAAGCTCCGTAAACTGAGCTATGTTAAGTCCTCCTACCGTGACCGCCAGTGCAGACTTCTTCAGTCTTTTTCC
The DNA here is from genome assembly GCA_029264685.1 of Candidatus Limivicinus sp. Taxonomy (GTDB): domain Bacteria; phylum Bacillota; class Clostridia; order Oscillospirales; family Oscillospiraceae; genus Limivicinus. The sequence goes on along the minus strand of JARHZW010000018.1, from coordinate 12,636 downwards.
TCCGCAGTCATGGCAGGGAATTTTAGACATACATTCCTCAATTTCAGCTCTCATAGCAGGGCTTTGAGTTTCCTTGTATCTCCGCTCAAGGTTATTGACTATTCCCTCGAACTCACGTTTTATAACTCCGTAGCCTTCACTTTTTTCATATTTCAGTTCCAGCGGCTGCCCCTTGGTACCATACAAAATGGCTTCTACCGCCTCTTTAGGCAGATCTTTTACAGGGTCAGTCAGCTTGAAATGATATTTTTTTGCAAGGGCGTCAAAATACATTTTGGAGATTGTGTCTCCCCGCACATTGCTCCAACCGGAGGCACTTACAGCCCCATCCATAATACTAAGTTCCGGGTTTGGAATAATCAGCTCAGGGTCAACACGCATCTGCATTCCAAGTCCCGTACAGGTGGGGCAGGCCCCCTGCGGGCTGTTAAACGAAAACAGCCTGGGAGTAAGCTCCTCTATTGAAATTCCGCAGTCCTCGCAGGCATAGTTCTGAGAAAATACCAGCTGCTTTTCCTCGGAAATAAGATCAACATAAAGTATTCCGCCAGACAGAGAAAGGGCAGTTTCAGCCGAATCTGTAAGTCTGCGTTCAATGTCAGGCTTAATAACGAGCCTGTCTACCACTATTTCTATATTATGTTTTTTATTTTTCTCAAGCTTTATTTCTTCTGACAGATCGTAGACGATCCCGTCAGCCTTGACTCTCACATATCCGGATTTCTTCGCATCCTCAAAAACTTTGACATGCTCGCCCTTGCGCCCTCTGATAACGGGAGCCAGAATCTGGATTTTGGTTTTTTCGGGCAGCTCCATAATTCTGTCTACTATCTGGTCAATGCTCTGCTGTTTAATTTCCTTTCCGCATTTCGGACAGTGCGGAACGCCTACCCTTGCCCAGAGAAGTCTCAGATAGTCGTAAACCTCAGTTACTGTGCCGATAGTAGAACGCGGATTTTTTGATGTGGTTTTCTGGTCAATGGAAATTGCCGGAGACAAGCCTTCAATATAGTCCACATCCGGTTTGTCCATCTGCCCCAGAAACATTCTTGCGTATGAGCTGAGGCTCTCCACATACCTTCTCTGGCCTTCTGCATATATGGTGTCGAATGCAAGACTTGACTTTCCGCTGCCGGAAAGGCCGGTAAAAACTACCAGCTTGTCCCTTGGAAATTCAAGGTCAATATTTTTTAAGTTGTTTTCTCTTGCGCCTTTAATAGAAATGCTGTTTTGCATATATAGATTTTATTCCTCCGAAGCTATATCTGCGGTTTTTCCGCCGGTCAACTTAATAAGATCAGCAGGAGAAAGCTCCACCTGATACCCGATTTTTCCTGCACTGACCATAACGGTTTCATAGTCCGTCATAGTGCAATGATATATGGTCGTATATTTTTTCTTCATTCCTATAGGGGAACAGCCGCCTCGGACATATCCCGTCAGACCGTTGATTTCGCTGACATGGACCATGGCCACTGATTTTTCTCCTGCGGCCTTTGCGGCTTTCTTCAACTCAAGCTTCATTGCCACCGGAATAGCAAAAACATAGATTTTTTTGCTTGCTCCCTGTGCAACCAGAGTTTTAAAAACCTGTCCCGGATCCTGACCGCAGATTTTGGCTACAGTGACTCCGTCGACTGCTTCATCCCCATGGTCATATTCATGAGCCGTATACCCTATTTTTTTCTGCTCCAAAACACGCATTACATTCGTCTTAAATTCTGCCATGGTCAGTCCCCCGCTTATTATAATCAGTTTATTATACTCTTATGTTCGCTCTTTTTCAACTCCAAGCTAAAATACGCTGGAAAAGGGCAGACAGAACCGTCTCTGTTCTGTCTGCCCTGAAAATTTATTTATTTATCTGGAAACGGGCCAGCATATTTTCTATGCTGCTGTCCAAGACCTTTATAAATCTCTCCTTTGAATCCTCATCCGGAACCGGCATACCCAAATCCATCCATTGGGCTATCAGTCCCACAACCGCATTAGGATAAAGCTCGACTATGAATTCAAAATCTTTTCTGTCAATATTGCGTCCGTCCGACACCAGCACTGAAAAACTGTGAATACAGGTTTTAAGTCTTTCCGTCAGGAATTTAAGCATTCCGTTTCTGCTGTTAGAGTTATAGATGTTCAGTGCAAAAGCTCTGTTATCCTGAAGATAGTCAAAAAATACCATTACATCCTCACGCCAGGTTTCAAATTTGACTTCCTTAGGAAGAACCATGTTTGCATCCTCTTCAAACACCCATTCCAAAAGGTCGTAAACATCGTCAAAGTGGTAATAAAAAGTTTGTCTGTTTACATTGCATATGCCCACAAGGTCTTTAACAGTAATTTTGCTGATGGGTTTGACCATCATCATTTGTTTAAGTGCACGCCCCAAAGCTTCCTTTGTAGATGTACCCATATTACTCCCCCCAGTCTTGTGCCATATTATACCACATGCCTACCATGAACGCAAAAGCTTTTTTATAATTTCGACAGTTTTTTATCAAACATTTCGCAGATTTTTTATCTGTCGGGCTAAAAAATCAATATGATTTTCAGATTTTTTACATAAAAAGGAAATTCCCGCAGTCTGAAAGCCGCTTTGCGGCTTTCAGACTGCGGGGTATCATAATCAGTTGTTTCTGAATCTTGCAAGAAATTCTCTGGTCTCCTGCTTTTTCGGTGTACCGAAAATCTCCTCCGGGCTGCCTTGCTCGCATATTACACCCTTGCTCATATAAACAACCCTGCTGCTCACATCTCTGGCAAATTCCATTTCATGGGTCACGACCAGCATTGTCATGCCTGTGGTTGCAAGAGAGCGCATAACATTCAATACCTCTCCCACCATTTCAGGGTCAAGAGCTGAAGTAGGCTCATCAAAAAGCAGTACCTCAGGGTTCATGGCCATGGCTCTTGCAATTGCTACTCTCTGCTTCTGGCCTCCGGAAAGCTGTCTGGGTCTGGCATTGATATACGGTGCCATTCCAACTTTTTCCAAAAATTTCAAGGATTCCGCTCTGGCTTCATCTTTGCTTTTCTTCAAAACCTTAATCTGACCGACCATGCAATTATCAAGTACCGTCATATTATTGAAAAGATTAAAAGACTGAAAAACCATACCAACCTTCGCACGATATGAAGCGGCCTTTACTTTTCTGTCAAGGACATTATCTCCATGATACAGGATTTCTCCTGAATTTGGAGTCTCCAATAGGTTTACGCAACGCAAAAGGGTGGATTTACCGGACCCCGAAGCCCCGATTATGCTTATTACATCGCCTTTTTTCACGGAGAAATCTATATCCTTTAAAACTTCATGCTTGCCGAAGCTTTTTGAAAGGTGCTTTATTTCTAAAATATTCTCTTCCACTTCAGCGCCCTCTCTTTTCATCAAATTCTTTACTCTGCTCTTTAAACGGAGTTCCCGGATGATTATAAGTTCCAGCCGCCATAATCAGCTGGTCATCGGCAGCAAGCTCATAGCTGTTATCTCCGTCAAGCTTTCTTTCAAGCCAGCGTAGAAGCAGTGACGCTGCAAGAGTCATGGTAAGGTAGCCGATCATCTCAATGGCTGCGGAGGGAAAATACAGGTATGTTGCACCGACTGCTGCCTTGTGAACAGCGAAAAACTCAGTAAAGCCGATAATAAACATAACGGAAGTGTCTTTAATGTTGATTATAAAGTTATTTCCGATCTGGGGCATAATATTTCTCAGTGCCTGTGGAAACACCACATTTATCATAGTCTGGAAATGGTTCATGCCTATGGCCTTGGCGCCCTCCGTCTGCCCAGGATCCACGGAAATAATACCGCCTCTCACGGACTCGGCCATATATGCTCCGGTATTTATAGACACCACAAGCAATGCCGCGGACCAGATATTTTCAAACCGAATGGCGTTATTGCTGAAGTACGGCAGGCCGAAGTAAATAAACACCGCCTGAAGCATCATGGGCGTTCCTCTGAACACCTCAACATAAATTCTTACTATTGCTCTTATAAGGCAAAGGAAAAACTTTTTCACGGGAGAGTCCTTCTTAGAATAAGGAATTGTATTTAATATTCCGCAAATAAATCCGATAACGCAGCCTATCAGTGTAGCCGATAGGGCCAGAAGCAATGTAGATTTAATTCCGTTTAAATACTGACTTCCGTAAGTCTGCCACAGACTTCCCATATCTTGTATCAGTTTGGAAAAAACGTTCACCGGAACATCTCCCTTCTCTGTTCTTTTTTCTTAGGCCTGCTTAGGCTGGCAGGAGATGGCCTCTACCATAAGGTCGTTAAAATCATCTTGGGTCATAGTGGATAAAAATGCGTCTATTGCGTTTTTAAGTTCTGTATTGCCCTTTCTGACTGAAATTCCGATGTTAACATTTTCTGCTCTCTCTTCGTCTGAGAACCGGAAGTCACCGTCAGTGCCGGAGAAATCCAGAATAACCATATCGGGGTAAGCCTGAACGGCAGCCTGTGCTGTGGGCATATCTGTGCAAACAAAATCCACCATGTTGGTCTCGAGACTCATGAGCATTGAAGGTGCGGTTTCAGCAGCGCTCTGCTTAATGGCACCTTCTATCTGGGGCAGGCATTTGTCATACCATATAGTGGAAATCTGAGCGGTGCACTTACCGCCTGCAAGCTCGGAAATGCTCTTTGCAGATGCATAGGGGCTGTCAGATTTGGTAAGGCATACCATGGTGGCGTAGAAGTAAGGGCCGGCAAAATCAACCTGCTTTGAGCGCTCGGCGGTCATAGACTGTCCTGCTATAACTGCATCGAAAAGTCCGGTCTGAACACCGGGTACAAGAGAATCCCAGTCTGACTGAACAATTTCAAGCTCCCATCCGTTTGCTTCGCAGATTTTTTTTGCCATCATCACGTCATAGCCGTTAGCATATGTGCCGGGGTTGTTGGAAATTGGGACTGCGCCGTTGGAATCATCGGTCTGAGTCCAGTTATAAGGAGCATAAACGCACTCCATAGCAACGGTCAGAACACCGTCTTCAACACCTGTTCCGGATGTAGAGGCTGCATTGCTCGCCTCATCACTTGTACCGCCGCAGGCAGCCAGCGCAAGCATCATTACAAGCGCCATGATTACTGATAATACTCTCTTCATTTTTTCTTCCTTTCGGACTTTTTGTCCTCCGGCACTTTCTCCCTGCCGGTGGGAAAATAAAAAAATGGATCGCTTTTGTAAGCGACCCATGGAAAATCGGTAATATGCCGGTAATCAACGATAGCGCTTCACAAAACATATGTGACAGTCCGGCAGATATTATCTGACGAACCAGCATAAAGAAATCAGGCACTTTCTCTACACTTCGGCGGTCGCCCCTTTCAGACCTCACAGCTGCATGACTTTATGAAGACCTACTCTTGAAAACCGCGCCTCTATCTAAGCGATTCAATTTTGTTTATGTTAACATCCATTTCCCCGTATGTCAAGGCTCTTCTTCTAAAGCATTTATTATTTAGAGATTATACACAACAAACAGGAGAAATCAGCATATTTTATGTTTATAACGATAAAAAAAGACGCCACCGAGGGCACATACGTCAACCGCGGCGGCGTGGAGCTGGTAATGTGACTCGAACACACGACCCCTTCATTACGAGTGAAGTGCTCTACCGACTGAGCTATACCAGCAAACTGATCACAGAACTCTGAAATCAACTTTTTTATAATAACACAGGAAATATTTTAAGTCAATATATATTGACTTAAAATCCTGCATATTATATCAAACATCAAGAGTCATAATCCACTGCTTCTGATTATTTTGCGTAGTTTTCTTTTCCCTTCTGACTGCGCTGCAATCCGAAAGCAGCCGCCGGAACTTCAAATGTTAATAAAACAACAGATAAGTTTACATAACATATACATCACATTTTCAAAAGCCGCATGAAGCCGGAATCAGCAAAGGAAACATAGTCATTGCCTGCAACAATTATATGATCCGTAAGCTGAATCCCCACCAGTGCAAGAGATTTTGCGATTTGCTTTGTGGCATTGCCATCCTCAGGTGACGGAAGCGCAATGCCGTCCGGGTGATTATGGGAAATTATGACTGAGCTTGCCTTGCATTTCACCGCAACCTCAACTATTATCCTTGTATTTATATCCACCGAATCTACTATCCCTCGTCCCACCTCAGCGCATTTTATAATACGGCTCTGGGAGTCCAGGCAGAGGAGATATGCAACCTCATCCTGCTCATTCATAAAGCGTGGCATAAGATATTTGCCTGCATCCTCCGAATTTTTAACCTGTATAATAGATTTTGTATCGGCCACCTGACTCTTTTTCAAAATCTCAGGCACAAGCAAAATGAGAGCCGCTGCGTTTCTCCCTATGCCTGGTACATCACACAGCTCCTCCACACTGGCTCTGAACACCCCGCCCAAAGTACCGAAACGCTTCAGCAGTTCGTGAGCTATGGGGTTGGTGTCACGCCTCGGAATAGCATAAAACAGCAACAGTTCAAGCGCATTAAGTTCGTTGGTGCTTTCAAGTCCGTATTCAAGAAAGGTCTCTCTCAGCCTTTCCCTGTGCCCGTCATGCACTCCCATTTTTCATCCCTCTGTTTATCAAAGTTCCATTGTTGCGTAAGCGTTCAGGTCACTTCCTGCTCTTGCTCCTGCCAGATATTCATAATAAGCCTGTGCGCCTATCATTGCTCCGTTGTCTCCGCAAAGCTTGAGCGGCGGTATAAACAGCTCATATCCGTTTTTTTCACACGCAGCTTTAAAATCGGCTCTTATGCGGGAGTTGGCTGCCACGCCGCCGGCAACAACCACTTTTTTGTAGCCAAGTTCCTTTGCAGCCTGCATAGTTCTCGGAACAAGACTCTCGCTGACAGCTCGTGTGAAAGAAGCAGCCAGAGAAGCACGGTCTATTTCCTCGCCTTTCTGCTCGGCATTATGTACAAGATTTATTACAGAGGTTTTCAGACCGGAAAAGCTCATATCATACGGATTTCCGTCCACATGTGCAATGGGGAAGCTGTATTTTCTGTCGTCTCCGTTTTGTGCAAGCATATCAATGGGTTTTCCGCCGGGATAAGGCAGCCCCAGCACACGGGCGGTTTTATCAAAGCACTCACCTGCCGCATCGTCTCTGGTTGCACCTATAATCTTCATATCCGTGTAATCTCTCACATCCACCAGTAAAGTGTTTCCACCGGATATGGCAAGGCACAGAAACGGCGGTTCAAGCTCGGGATAAGCCAGATAGTTTGCCGCTATATGACCTTTTATATGATGAACGGGAATAAGCGGAACATTAAGTGCCAAGGCAGTTGATTTAGCGAAGTTAACGCCTACAAGTACCGCACCTATAAGGCCGGGCGCATATGAAACAGCCACCGCATCTATATCTTCTTTGCTTATGCCTGCGTCTCTGACAGCTTTCTCTGCCAGTATGGATATTGATTCAACATGGCATCTGGAGGCTATTTCAGGCACAACACCGCCGTATACTGCGTGAAGCTCCGCCTGAGAGGATATCTGGTCAGTTAAAATTTTACGTCCATCCTCGACTATCGCCGCTGCGGTTTCGTCACAAGTGGACTCAAATGCGAGTATTTTCAAAGCTTTTATGCCTCATTTCATTGATTTTACCATTATTATAGCATTTTCTTTCGGAAATTCATAGTAATTTTTTCGCAGTCCCGCAGGATTGAAGCCAAAATTGGAATAGAGTTTTTGTGCGGGGTAATTATTTTCCCTCACTTCAAGACTTATACGCACTATTCCAAGGGCTTCTGCCCTGTTTATAAGAGCAGCGATAAGTTCTGTCCCCAAATGAAGTCTCCTGTGCTCCGGCTTTACCGCTACATTTGAAATATCTCCCTCGTCCAGAACATAGGTCATACATACATACCCCAAAACCTCACCCTCAGAACTTTCTGCAACAATAAATTCGTGGTTATTGTCTTTCAGCTGTCCTTTAAGCTGATAGCCTGTCCACGGAACGGAGAAGCATTGCTTTTCAAGTTCTTCAAGCTGCGGTATATGCCGTGCTTGAGCATCCACTATACTATATTCCATCTTAATGCGCCTCCGCCCAGCTTCTGCCCGTATTCACGTCGGAAACAAGAGGAACAGAAAGTTTGACAGCATTTTCCATTTCTTCCTTCAGTATGGTGCTGACTTTCTCCGCCTGTTCTGCGCTGCATTCCACTATAAGCTCGTCGTGGATCTGAAGTATGAGTCTTGCGTCCGGCTGCTCCTCATTTAAGCGCTTATAAACATTCACCATGGCAAGCTTTATTATATCTGCTGCCGTCCCCTGTATAGGTGCGTTCAGGGCGACTCGCTCTCCGAAAGAACGAATATTGTAGTTAGAGCTTTTAAGCTCAGGCAAATCTCTTCTTCTTCCGAATATAGTGCTCACATAGCCATCTTCTTTTGCCTTTTCAACTATATTTTTCATATAGTCTCTGACCCCGTGGTATTTTGCCATATAAGCATCCATATAGGCCTGAGCCTCGCTTGGCCATACGCCTATATCCTGAGATAATGAAAATGCCGAAATACCGTATACTATGCCGAAGTTGACAGCCTTTGCACGGCTTCTGAGAAGCGGGGTTACCTCCGAAAGAGGAACTCCGAAAACGTTGGACGCCGTAACGGAATGGAAGTCCTCTCCGCTGAGGAATGCCTCCCGCATGGTCTGATCATCTGAAATGTGAGCAAGAAGCCTTAGCTCTATCTGGCTGTAGTCGGCATCCACAAGAACCTTTCCCGGTGAAGCAACAAACATATTTCTGATCTGTGCTCCCCTTGCTTTTCTGATGGGAATGTTCTGCAGGTTAGGTTCTGTTGAGGACAGCCGTCCGGTAGCAGTCACAGTCATCTGGAAGCTGGTGTGAATTCTTCCGTCCGGTGAAATGACCTTCAAAAGACCGTCAGCATAGGTTGATTTAAGTTTGGTAAGCTCCCTGTATTCCAGAACATGGTTTATTATCGGATGCTTGTCCTTCAGCTTATCCAAAACGTCAGCGCCGGTCTTCCATCCGGTTTTGGTGCGCTTGCCATACGGCAGCATAAGCTCATCAAAAAGTACCACTCCCAGCTGTTTTGGGGAATTTATATTAAATTCATGTCCCGCAAGTCTGTAAACCTCCGCCTGACTTTCCATAATATCTGAATTAAGTCCCTCTCCGAATTCATAGAGAGCGCTGCGGTCTACATAAACGCCGTCCTTTTCCATATTTGCAAGGACCTGACAGAGAGGAAGCTCAATATCAAAATAAAGCCTCTCCATTCCAAGCTCTTTCAGTTTCTCTTTCAGAGGATTATACAGCAGATACACCGCTTCCGTTTCGTGGTATTCAGCATCATATATTCCCTGCGTAAGTCTCTCAGGAGTATAGTCAGAGCCGGTAGCATCAAGGAGGTATGCCGCAAGCTCCGTGTCAAACACAATGCCATCAAGTCCCAGACCCTCTTTTAGCAGCTGCCCCATAAGGTCTTTTACACCGTGAGACACTTTTTTTACTTTGTCGCTGAAAAGCACTTTAAGAAAGCGGTTATAGCTTTCTCCCAGACCTGCCCATGCAACAGAATATACGCTTTTGCCGTCGCAGATCTGTATTTTATCCAGACCGTCCGTAAGCAAAACTGCGGCATATTGGAGCTGTACAAGACTGCTCTCCAGCTTTTCAAGCTCTTCCTCCCCGCTGATTTCCTTTCTCTCCATATGAGGAAGTTCAAGCCTTTCCTTTTTCTCCTCTTTGCTTTCCGTGACTCCCCATTTTTCAATAAACTTGTTAAAGCCCAGCTTTTTCATGAAGCCGTACAGCTCAGGAGTGAAATCCTTGTTCCAGATGTTTTCCTCAGGCTCAAAGCTTACAGGTGCATCACGGACTATCGTTGCAAGCCAGTAGGAATCTCTGGCGCTCTGCTCCCCTTCAGCAAGCTTTTTACGCACGCCTGCCTTTATATCCGGACTTTCGATCGAAGCGTAAATATTGTCAAGCCGCCCGAACTTCTGCACAAGACCCATTGCCGTTTTTTCGCCAACACCCGGTACCCCGGGGATATTGTCCGAAGTGTCTCCCATAAGAGCTTTCAAGTCTACCATAAGTTCCGGCTCAAACCCGTATTCCTCACGAAATCTGTCCGGTGTGTACATTATAGTCTCGGTGCTGCCGCCTCTTGTCTTTACATTGCATACCGTTGTAGTGTCTGAAATCAGCTGCAGGCTGTCCTTATCGCCGGTAACAATCACGCACTCCCAGCCTCTGTTCTCGCAAATCCTGCCCACTGTGCCCAGAATATCATCCGCTTCATAGCCCTCAAGCTCATAGCGGCGGATACCCATTTTATCCAGCATTTCCTTTAATATGGGCATCTGCACTGCCAGTTCCTCAGGCATCCCCTTTCTCTGTGCCTTATAGCTGTCAAAAGCCTTGTGGCGGAAAGTAGGCGCTTTAAGGTCAAAGCTTACGCAAACAGCCTCCGGTTTAACATCCTCATATATTCTTTGCAATATAGTCATAAATCCGTAAACAGCATTTGTCGGCGTGCCGTCCGGTGCAGTCAAAGCTCTGACACCGTAAAAAGCACGGTTAACTATACTGTTCCCGTCAAGTATCATCAGTTTCATGTATTCCTCATTTCTCTCCTTTGAGCCTGATTATTTCATCACGCAGCTGTGCCGCAATCTCGTACTCCAGCATTTCCGCCGCTTTCTTCATCTTAATCTCAAGCTCGGCTATAAGCTCTCTGCGCTCTCTGTCGGTCATCTTTACGCCGTTGGCCTTGGTTATGGCTTCAGCGCTGTCAGAAGATATTTCTATAAGCTCACGGACGCTCTTTTTAATGGTTTTGGGGACTATGCCATGAGCTTCATTATAAGCAATCTGTATTTTGCGTCTGCGCTCCGTTTCCTCAATGCAGGCCCGCATTGACGGAGTAACGCTGTCCGCATACATTATAACAAAACTGTCCGCATTTCTTGCAGCTCTGCCGACGGTCTGAATAAGGCTGGTTTCACTCCTCAGAAATCCCTCTTTATCCGCATCCAGAATCGCCACCAGTCCTATTTCCGGAATATCCAAGCCTTCTCGCAGAAGGTTGATACCCACCAGAACATCAAATTCTCCAAGGCGCAGATCTCTTATTATTTCCATTCGTTCTATGGTTCCTACATCATGGTGCATATATCTGCATCGAATTCCGGAATTTCCCAGATATTCTGAAAGATCCTCAGCCATTTTCTTTGTAAGTGTGGTGACCAGTGTGCGCTGCCCCTTGTCTATTTTTTCGTTGATCTCCCCTATAAGGTCGTCTATCTGGCCTTCAATTGGGCGGACAAAAATTTCAGGGTCCAGAAGTCCCGTAGGTCTGATAATCTGCTCAACCACCTGACCCGCCCGCTCTCTTTCATAGTCTCCCGGCGTTGCGGATACGAAAACACGCTGATGAATACGGGCAGTAAATTCGTCAAATGTCAGCGGTCTGTTGTCATAGGCCGATGGCAGACGGAAGCCGAAATTGACAAGCGCCTCTTTACGGCTTCTGTCTCCTCTCTGCATAGCCTTCAGCTGGGGCAGAGTTACATGGCTTTCGTCCACAAACAAAAGGAAATTATCCGGAAAATAATCAAGCAGAGTCATAGGAGGGCTTCCTGCCGGTCTGTCGGTTATGACCCGTGAATAGTTTTCTATTCCCGTGCAGTAGCCCAGCTCCTGCATCATTTCTATATCATATTCTGTTCTCTGCTTTATCCGCTGGGCCTCTATCAGCTTTCCCTGCTCTTCAAAAAGCTTAACCTGTTCGTCAAGCTCTGCTCTTATCCGTTCTATAGCAGCGGCACGTTTTTCCTTTGTGGTTACATAGTGGCTGGCAGGATAAATGGCAACATGGTTTACATAACGTGTAGCTGCGCCTGTCAAAGCGTTTATCTCACAAATGCGTTCTATTTCATCTCCGAAGAACTCAATCCTGTATGCCTTGTCACTGGAATATGCAGGAAAAATTTCCAGAACATCACCACGGACACGGAACTTATTTCTCTCAAAGGCAATATCGTTTCTCTCGTAGCGTATCTCAATAAGCTTTAACAGCAGCTCATCCATATCTCTGGTCTGGCCTGTGCGGAGAGAGACCACCATATTTTTATAATCAATAGGGTCTCCAAGACCGTATATACATGACACCGACGCCACAACTATAACATCGTTTCTCTCAAACAGAGCGGAGGTTGCGCTGTGGCGAAGCCGTTCTATCTCATCGTTTATGGAACAATCTTTTTCAATAAATGTATCAGTATGGGGGATGTATGCTTCCGGCTGATAATAATCATAATATGACACGAAATACTCCACCGCATTTTCAGGAAAAAACTCCCTGAATTCGCTGCAAAGCTGGGCGGCAAGAGTTTTGTTATGGGCCAGAACAAGAGTGGGTCTGTTTAATTTTGCTATAACATTGGCCATAGTAAAGGTTTTTCCGGAGCCGGTAACTCCCAGCAGCACCTGTTCATCAATGCCGTTTTCTATTCCCGCAACCAGACTTTCTATAGCCTGAGGCTGATCGCCTGTTGGTCTGTAATCAGATACAAGCTTAAATTTTTCCATCGCTATCTCCAAACATCAAAATACGGTATCATATTATACCACCGTTAG
>JARHZW010000107.1 GCA_029264685.1 Candidatus Limivicinus sp. | reverse complement strand
GAAGTCTTGCCCACGCTTCCTGTTATGCCGATAATCGGAATATGAAGGCCGGCTCTGAATCCTGCACAAATCTGTTCCATGGCCTTTTCCACGTCATCTACCTTTATAAGAGGGCGGTTTTCCCCGTTGGGGATTCGGGAAACCAGACAGCAGGCGGCGCCCATCTGAAAAGCCTTGTCTATGAAATCGTGGCCGTCCGTGTTCTCCCCTTTAAAAGCGGCGAAAAGGTCACCGGATTTCACTTCCCGACTGTCAATAATGATGCGTCCAAGCTCATCATTTTGGTTTTCCGTTGTATTTAAAACACCGCCGCAAAGTCTTGCGGCCTCTTTTATACTGATACCTTTCATTCTAAACCCCTCCGTTATTGGCTAAGTATACCATGAAGAGAAGATGTTTTCCAGAAGAAATTCTCTTTTTCACGGAAAGAACAAAATTTATAGTGCATATCATGTCGGAGTATGCTATAATAATTTCATTCAACTTTTATATTGTATTTATATTTTATTTTAAAGGAATGTTTTTATGAACTATGTTGTGGTGGATTTGGAGTGGAATCAGGCCATGAGTTCCAAGTCCTCCGTATTTAATAAGCTCCCCATACATCTCAGAGGCGAAATAATAGAAATAGGAGCGGTTAAACTCACTGAGGACATGAAGCCAGGTGAAGAATTCACAATAGATGTGCGCCCCGTATATTTTAAACGTATGCACTACAAGGTGAAAAAGCTCACAGGCTTTGACAAGGAAAGGCTGGCTCACGGCATATCTTTTGCAGAAGCTCTTGAGGAATTTCACCGTTTCTGCGGAGATGATGTGACTTTTATTACATGGGGCTGCGACGATCAGGGCATAATGGAACAGAATATTATTATTCACGATCTTGACTGGGACTGGATTGCAGGCTGGGTAAATTTACAGCTTATATACAATGTTCAAACCGGCGGAGACAAGAACCAGAAGTCTCTGGCAAGCGCAATGGAGCATTTTGAAATTGAGCAGACCAGAGTGGCACATGATGCCCTCGGCGATGCCTATAACACAGCTTTAGTTTCAACTCATCTTGACATGGCAGAGGGCTTGCGGCATTATGAGGAAGCAGGAGAAATTCTTGCAAGGCGTATGCCTAACTACCGCCCCCCTGCCCAGAATGCAGGGCCGGAACCTATCGGACACGATATGTTTGATGACTTCGACACAAAGGCTGCTGCTTTTGCCGATAAACGACTGTCCTCTCTTTGCTGCCCTGAATGCGGTCAGGAAGCTAAAGGGGCAAAATGGGTCAATCAGGGAGATCAGCGCTATATGAACGTGTATTCCTGCCCTCAGCACGGCAGCTATCTCGTAAGAGCAAAGTTCAGAAAATCCAAGGATAACGGCAAATGGTCCGCAAACAAGCTTGTCTATGCTGCTGATGCCGGCATGATCGATTTCTACAAGCTGAAGGCTGCTCAGGCACGGCGCAGAGGCCGTGGTCATTCCCAGCGCAAAAATCGTCCTGCAAAATAATCATTTTAGCTTATTTCCAATTAAAGGTAATTAAAAACGGCTTGCTGTCCTTTTCCTGACAGCAAGCCGTTTCATTTCATCTTAGATGTTAAGTATAAACTACACAGCTTATACAAAAAACACGGCACGATCCCCATATGGACAATGCCGTGTTCCCGATTTTAATGTTCTTTTTTCCTCAGTACACCGGCGGAAAAGGCAAGGCCCGCAAGGGAGAGAGCTCCCATGCCGATCCAAAAATACAGTCCGTCGGAATCCCCCGTTTTGGGGTTTGCACTGCGGTATTCCCAAACTGCATGAAGGGTAAGTTCAGGGTAGTTATCATTGAGAACCGCAACCTGCCCCGGCTGTAAAGCCACTTCTCCGTCTTTGTTAAGCGCCCATCCCAGAAAAGCCATTTTATCTTTTTTAGGAATTTTATCGCTGATTTTTATTTTAGCGCTTCCTGTGTTACTCTTAACGCTTTGGGAGGCAGGAGCATTTTTCCCGCCCTCTGCAGAATACTTGACAGTATAGGTTTTCATTTCCTTTTCTTTCCACACAGCATGAAGAACCACATCGCCCTCGACTTTGATTTTGTCGCCGGGCTTAATATTCTGCTCCTGATTGTTTAAATCAGTGACCCATTTAACAAAAGTATAGCCCTCACGAGTCGGGATAACTCCGTTAACGGTAAATTCGCCGCCATATGGCTGATAATCTGGATTTATAGTGCCCTCTCCACCGTTCAGATCATAACTCAGACTGTACCAAACCACCTCAGGTGCTGGAGGCTCGGTAGGCTCCGTAGGAGTTGGGGGCGTAGGCGGTGTAGGAGGCGCAGGGGGTTCAGGTGCGTTCGCCTTCCATATAGCATACAAAGTTCCGTTATCACTGAGTTCTATTGAAACGGGAACACCGCCCGCATTGTTTTTGAACTCAGGTTCAACGGAAGCCGCATTAAGACTCCACCCCAGAAACTCGTAGCCTGAACGCTTAGGTACGGCAGTACTGATTTCAAACACAGCTTTGCCGTCTTTATTGGCTTCGGAAGACACAGTCAGCTCAGCAGGCATCTCGGTAACAGCCTCGCCGTTTGCATTGGGGTCATAGGTAAGGCTGATCACTTTTGCCATTTTTGCGCTGAGATTTACATCGAGTGTAATATTTTCAGGCAAAGACTCCGGTCTTTTATAGCTGACGGAATTACCCTGAGGAGCAGCAAAAAATGTTCCGTCAGAGCTTAGACCTGAAAGCTCATAATTCTTGACATTCTCGTTCAAGCTCACGGTCACAGTGCCCGTCTTAAATTTCAGTTCAATTACGCTTTGAGCAAGCAGCTGTCCGCTTATGCTATCCTTAACATTTATTGTCACTTTTGCCGGTTCAGGCAAAGCCTCGGTTTCATCGCTGCCGGAAGTTACGCTGATGAGAGTATCAGCAGGAGGTACGGCATCCGCAGCAAAAGCCTGAACAGCAGTAAGAGAAAACAGCATCAATAAGAACAGAACTGCGGAGATAAATTTTCCGTATTTTCTCTTCATGTGTTGCTCCTTTCAAATCATTCCTCATAATATATTACAGTAATTGTATAATACTAAATTCCGAAAAAAAATCAAGTCATTTATTTATATTTTAAGAATTCTTTAAAACTACGGAAAAAAATCCGCAAATATTAAAAGAATTATTCTTTTGAAAAATATTTTTTTGCTGCCTGAGCATCTCTGTGAATCTGCTCTGAAAGTTCTTCGCAGGATGCAAACTTCATTTCCGGTCTAAGGAATTTATAAAATTCTACACGAGCCCTTCTGCCGTAAAGATTGCCTGAAAAATCAAGCAAATGACTCTCTACGGTGACTGTTTTTCCGTCGCTGACAGTAGGTCTCACACCTATATTGGTCACTGCCGTATAGCTGCACCCATCCTCAAGAAACACTTTAGCGGCATAGACACCGTGTCTCGGGACAAGTACACCGTTGGGAAAGGACATATTTATGGTAGGTGCACCGATTTTACTGCCAAGATGATAGCCCGAGCGAACCATGTCCGAAAGGCAGTGTGGGTGGCCAAGAAAGCGCATAGCCTCTTCCATATTTCCATCCCTTATCAGCTCTCTTATATATGTGGAGCTAATGACCCGACCGTCAAGCATTACAGCGGGGATTATATCGCAGCCTAAACCATGCTTTTCGCAATAGTCCTTTAATTTTTCAGCCGTACCCAAGCCCTTATAGCCAAAGCAGAAGTCATGTCCGACAACTATATGGCACACGTTCAACTTTTCTATAAGGCCGCAGATAAACTCCTCCCATGGCATACACATGATATGCTCATCAAAATGGATAAATACCACATTATCAATTCCGAAATAACGGCGGATAATATCCTCACGATCAGAGGCGCTGTTAATAAGAGGTACCTCTGAGCCGAAAACCAAGTTATCCGGATGAGTGTCAAAGCTCAGAACAGATGACAAAGCCGATAATTCTTCCGCTCTTTCCTTTGTTTTATTCATTAACGCTCCGTGGCCGAGATGCACGCCGTCGAAAAATCCAAGCGCTATTACTCTTTTTATATCTTGCATACTAAACCTCGAAAAAGCTTTTTAAAGTCTCCAGTCTGTTTTTGTTCACCCGACAAAGAGCAAGGAATTCTCCGTTTTCGGAATACACCCTGTAATCTCCGCCGGACAGCTTTGAGACCGGTGAATTACCGCAGCGTATGAGCTTTTCATCCGCCGACGATACCGTGCAGGCAGGATAGGCTTCAAAAAGGCTGTCCATAGGAAGCAGCAGCTTATCTGCCTCTCCCCTGTCTGCTGCCTGCTGAACCTGAGAGAGAGTATAGGCATTTTCTATTTTAAAGTTGCCTGCTTCTACACGGCGCAGCGCACTCATGCAGGCTCCGCAGCCCAGCTTTTCGCCTATATCTCTGCAAAGACTTCTTATATAAGTACCCTTTGAGCAGGAAATGTCAAGAACATAATCCCCGTTTTCATGTCCGATTAGTTCAAGGGAATGTATCGTTATGTTTCTTGCGGGTCTTTCCACTTCTCCGCCTGCTCTGGCAATCTTATACAGCTTTTGTCCTTTTATCTTTATTGCCGAATACATTGGAGGAATCTGGGAAATTTCCCCTTTAAAGCTTTCCAAAGCACTTAAAAGCTGGCCTTCGGAAACCTCCGCAGGGTTTTGGCTCATAACCTTGCCCCATATATCCTCGGTATCTGTTGTGGTGCCGAGTCTGATTGAAGCAATGTAACGCTTGCTGTGATTTTCTGCAAACTCCACCGCTCTTGTGGCTCTGCCCACAAACACACACAGAAGTCCGGTGGCCATAGGGTCAAGAGTTCCGGTGTGACCTATGCGTTTTTCATGGAGTATCCCTCGAAGCTTTGCCACCACATCGGAGCTGGTCCAGTCCTGCTGTTTATCTATAAGGAGTATTCCCTTCATTTCCAGACCTCATCAATCACATTTAAAAGCATTTCTTTTGCCCTTTCAGGCTCGCAGTCCAGCCTGCATCCTGCGGCCATGGCATGGCCTCCGCCCCCGAAAACAGCGCAAATATCGCTTGCGCTTACCTCCGGAGTGGAACGGACTGAAACCTTACTGCCTCCACGCTCCGTTTCTTTTATTGTTATACTGATTACGCTTCCTGCAACTCGGCCTGCAAGGCCTGCCAGGTCATCGCAGTCATTATCGGTTGCACCGCAGCTATCCATCATATCCCTTGTAATACAGGCAACTGTTATTTTTCCCTCTCTGTAGAACTCCATGCGGGAATATATCATGCCCTCAAGCATAATCCTGCCACGGGATACCTTACGGAAAAACTCAAGATTTATCCTGCGGTTATCGGCTCCGTGATGAATAAGCTCGGCTGCGGCGGCAAAGCTTCTGGCTGTAGTATTTCCGTACTGAAAACAGCCGGTGTCGGTACTAAGAGCGATATACAGCAGCGTCGCCTCCTCGGCGGTCAGCTTATCGGGCATCAGCTTAATAAGCTCAAGGACAATTTCACCGCATGAAGATCTGTCAGCCTTCAGGAAAAGGTCTTGAGCATAGGCAGTATTTGTAGGATGATGGTCAATACAGAGCTGAACCGTTCCTGTGAAGTCCTCAGGAAGAAGCTGCGGCGTGGCAACATCCACAGCCACTGTATACTTTGCCTGAAAGTCCTGCGGAGCAAGGTACTTTTCAGCATAAGGTTTAAGTTTATCTGAAATTTGACTGTTTTTGTAAATATAAGCGTTTTTACC
>JARHZW010000062.1 GCA_029264685.1 Candidatus Limivicinus sp. | reverse complement strand
ACTCATACCACGGAGCATAATTGCCATGCACATGGCTGACATCTGATAATCAGGAATGTCGCCTTTGGTGTAGCCCTTTATCATAAATGCTATTTCTTCTGTGCTCAATTCCTCGCCGTCCCGTTTTTTGGCGATTATATCTGTCATCTGCATATTGAATGCCTCCGTTTTTCTTAACCCAAGTTATTCATGTAGTATTTGATTATAGCATATTTACTTTTCTTTCTCAATACCGGAATAGCATATATTGCTGATTTTTGTAATATTTAAGTCTTATCCCGGGAACTTCTTTCCGTAAATCTGACGGAAACGCCAGAAATTTGTCCGTTTCCGTAACATAAAAAAGGTTTCCGTTTTTCCATAGCCACATATTTTTTTCTTTTTTAGGGTATGTTTTATCCGTCTTGACCTCAGCAACAATATTTTTTTCGGGCTGTTCTATCCGTGGGGGCTTCTCATCAAAGGCTGCGGCAACCACCTTTTCAATTTTAGCGGGAAGCTTCCCGGCCTCAATTCTGCTGTATTGTTTCCGAAAAGCCGCCTTATCACCTTTGGGTTCCATTATTCCGAGGACGCAGGTTTTTCCGCAGCCCTGTACATAAAGCCTCATCAGTTTTTTCTGAGATGGTATTTCCGCTTCAATTACAGTATAAATTCCCTCTTTTTTAAAGCTTACAATCCCCTGCTCTCTGCCGTCTATGTATATTTTCTTTTCCACCCTAAACCCTCCCAACAAAAAAAGATGCCCCGCTCAATAATATGAGCAGAGCTTAATATTCATAACATCGCAGCGGCATTTATTGTTTTATAACCCAAAGCTGACTGCAAGGGCATTGTTTACCTCGTTCATTGTCCCCTCATCCAGCTTGCCCATTTTCTCTCTGAGTCTGGATTTGTCAATAGTCCGTATCTGTTCGAGCAGTATGACGCTGTCACGGTTAAGTCCAACGCTTCTTCCTGAAAGTTCTATATGGGTGGGAAGTCGGGCTTTACCTGTCTGACTTGTTATAGCTGCAGCAATAACAGTAGGGCTGTGCCTGTTTCCCGTGTCGTTCTGAACAATCAAAACAGGACGCATTCCGCCCTGTTCACTGCCTACTACCGGGCTTAGATCCGCATAATAAATATCTCCTCGTTTGACCATTTCTTTCACACTCCGGAAATTGTCGCCCAATACATCTTATGTAGGGTGTACTAATATTGTCCCATTATTGCCTGTTTTTTATACACACAGGCTATGCGACAGCCAAAAGAAGATATAAAAAGCCCGACTTCAAGTCGGGCTGATGTTTTTAATATTCCAATACAGGCATTGTGCCTAAGCTTTCGCCTTTTTTTGAAGCAGAAAATTAAATCAGATAGCCTCCGTCAAGGACGATTGTCTGGCCTGTCATATATTCCGCTTCGGCAATATACAGCGCAGCTTTTGCAATATCCTCCGTCCGGCCAAAACGTTCCAGCGGAATCTCCCATTTCAGAGCTTCAAGCTCTTCCTCGTTAAGCTCATTGTGCATCATATCAGTTTCCACAACACCTGGAGAAATTGCGTTTACCCGTATGTGACTGGGTGCGAGCTCCGCAGAAAGAGAACGGGTCAGCCCCATAATTGCGTGCTTGGAAGCAGTATATACCGACTCGCAGGAGCCGCCGTGGTGACCCCAAATGGAGCTCATATTTATAATAACGCCCTCATGCTCATGAAGCATATACGGCAGAGCGGCATTAACGCAGTTTACGCATCCGAAAACATTAACATCAAAAATGCGGTGCCATGTGGCCATATCTATATCCTGAAACTGCTTATGGCATGAAATTCCCGCATTATTCACCAGCACGGAAATTGGACCAAGCGCCTCCTCAGCTGATTTAAACATTTCCTCCACCTGCTCTTTATCAGCCACATCTGCTTTTACGGCAATAGCTCTGCCGCCGCCTGAGATAATTTCATCCCGTAGCTCTTCTGCCAGGTCTTTTCTTTCTATGTAATTTATGCAGACTCCCCAGCCTTTCTCTGCAAAGGCAGAGGCAACAGCTCTGCCGATTCCACGGGACGAGCCGGTTATCAAAACATTCTTTTTCATTTTAATTATCCTTTTTCAGACTCTCCGTTATAAGCCTGCTGCTGTAATCAGCAAGCTCAGAGGTACTCATCTCCTTGACTTTTTCAGCAGGAATTACCTCCAGAATATTGAAGCAAACCTTATTTCCGCCAAATATACGCCATGCTTTTACTTTATCAGTGCCGGAAACAGAACTGATAACCAGAGGGCATCCTGCTTTCTGGGCAATTTTAAAGCTGCCGGCATGAAACGGCAGAAGGCTGTCCTCCCTGTTTCTGGTTCCCTCGGGATAGATAGCCATTGAACACATTCCGCTTTTAATATAATCTGACGCCTGAAGAATGGTTTTAAGCGCATTTCTGTTATTTTCCCGATCAATGGCGAGAAATCCTGCACCGTATGCAATGCGTCCGACCACAGGAATTTTCATGATGGAAGGCTTGGATATAAAGGAAATATTATATTTCCTCAATTTATCCATGATAACAAGCGGGTCATAGCAGGAGCGGTGATTACATATAAGCAGAAATCGTTCATTGTTCGGCAGCTTTTCAGCACCATAGATTTTGGGATGCACAGAACAATAGGCACATGCCAGACCGATTAGCTGCCCGCTTGCAGAGCGGCAGAATCTGTTCTGCTTTTCCAACGGCTTTGTCAGGTCAACACTCAGGCTGGCAAGATAATAGAACAGAATGAGAACTAAATGCTCTGCCACAAACACACCTAAAAAAATCAGCATCAGCTGCCAGACCACAGTATTAACAAAATAGGCAAACAAGCCTGTGGCTATAGCAGCAATCACAGCAAACAATAAAATAAGCAAAATAATATACCACCTTGAAACAAATTTTGTTTATTATATCGCATCTTGGTCAATTTGTAAAATACTCTGTTAAATAATTTGACATTTAAAAGTTATTTTTTATTTTATACAGTCGAAATGTAAGTTTATTCATTTATAATCTCCGTAGCCGCCAAAATATAAAATAGCAAATTTTTTTGGATTTTTATTTTGTCCATTTTGACATTCACCGTATAAATATTGTTTATAGTTTTATGTTTTTAATTATCGTATACTAATTTTTCGACATTTTTCTTTCTAATTTGTCCTTTTTTATATTATTACCGCATATTTATCTTATTATTGGGTATCAATATAGAGTTGATATTTTTTATTTTTAAAGTATACTAAAATATGATAATTATGTATGATTATTTTGTAATATAAACTTGGGAGGTTATATAAGGTGGGAAGACGAGAATTTGATTTAAAATCACTTCTGGATATTCCATTATGGGAAAAAATACAGGATGAGCTGGCCAAACTTACCGGCACAGCAATAGTTACCATTGACTTTAAAGGCAACCCTATAACAAAGCACAGCGGAAGAACGGAATTTTGCAGCATAATAAGAGAGAACCCGATCTCCAGAAAACGCTGCTTCCGTTGTGATGCGCTTGCAGGTCTTGAGGCTGTCCGCCTCGGTCGTCCGTATATATACCTTTGTCACTGCGGAATAGTTGACGTTGCAGTTCCGGTACTGGTTGGGGAACGGTATCTCGGGGCTGTCATGTTCGGCCAGATAAAAATTCCCTCCAGCGACACCGACGCAAAGGTAGAGAGGCTGGTAAACGAAATCAGCTCCTTCCAGGCTGAGAGCGAAGTTGCAAGAGCAGATCTTATGGACAAGTATGAGAGACTGCCGGAAATGGAATACAAGCGTATTATGCAGATTGCCGAGACCATAAGCTCTATTATTAACTACATAATAGACAGAGCTGTCAACAGCGAAAATCAGGCTCTCACATATGAATTTCTGCTTCATAACAGCAGCGATCAGCCCAATTCCGTTCTGCACGATATTCAGGAGCTGAGAGACCCTGCCTCAGCAGATGCATCTGCATTTGAACCTGACCTGCCAAAGAGCAGCCCTGTCTACCCTGCTGTTGCATATGTGAATAATCACCACCACGAAATGGTGACTATGAATAACATGGCACAGCTGTGTCATCTCAGCCCAAGCTATTTTTCACGCCTTTTCCGTCGTGAGCTTGGCGAAAACTTTATAAACTATGTTAACCGTCAGAAGGTTCAGTGGGCTAAGGAGCGCCTTCGTGAAACTAACGACAGTGTTAACCAGATAGCTCTTGATTTAGGTTATATGGACTCAAGCTATTTTATCAACGTGTTCAAAAAATTTGAGGGTATTACCCCTCTGGTTTACCGCCAGCATAAATACAAATAAACTTTTAAACGGCAGTCATCAGTGACTGCCGTTTTTTAGCTTTTGGCTCACAGAAATCGAATCCGCCAAAAGCTAATATTTTTTGAAGTTTAGATTTTTTGTATAAAATTTTAACCTAATTGCTGAGGCAGTTAAGCCCAATATATCTTTAAATGTATATTGAACTTAGCTGCCTTTGCTGATTTTTTCTGTTAAATTTAAACAGTTTTGTCCTTTTTCATTTGTCAGTATTACTTCTAAATTTTATTCATATAAATATATTTTTCCCTTTTACTTATTTGTTTGGTCTTTTTACTATATTTAAGGTCAACAAATTATATGGACATCCTTTTCAATATGATTTAAATTGATTTTATTAGGCGTAAAGTTTATATACTTGAGCAAAATAATCTGATATTTTCAAAAAGAGAGGTAATGAAAAGTGAAACAAAACAGTAATCAAAGTATCTGCAAAAATGCAAAATTCTGGTTGATCATCGCACTGGTTTTATGTCTCGCAAGCGCCATCTTTGCCTCCGCAATTCAGAGTAACTTCGGCAAAGTCAAAGTGTCTGAATTAAGATTGATAGACCGTTCAGGCTATGAAGTGAGTACACAGCTATATAAGCCGCAAAATGCGACTTCAAAAGCCCCTGCTCCATGTATAATTACAGTTGAGGGTTGGTACAACAATAAGGAAATGCAGGATCTATACTCAGTTGAATACGCACGACGTGGCTATGTAGTTCTGGCTGTTGATATGCACGGGCATGGAGACTCTGAAAGCACAGATGCAGAAGGCCTGTATACCTCAGCCGTAGGGTTGGATGCGGCTGTTGAATTGGCTGGCACTCTCCCCTATGTTGACAAGTCAAAGATTGCAGTCACTGGCCATTCCAGTGGCGGCGCTGCCTGCAACATGGCAGTTGCCATTGATAATCAGCGTGAAATTCCTCTTATTTCTGCTGTACTGTATCAGGCATCAACGTGGGTAGATGATACCGGAAAAGACCACAGTGCTGATCTCGAGGGCAGAAATGCCGGAATTATTGCAGACAAATATGACGAATTTTTCTACTGGACTAAAGATGAAAATGGTAACGATACCGTTCCGCTGCAATTTCTCACCACCCCTGATGCAAGAAACTTCATAAACTTCAACAACGGATACTACGGCGTGGAAAATGTGGCAGACGGTAAGTATTACGAAAAAGACGGTGTCTTTCGTGTGATTTTTCAGCCTGCCTGTACTCATCCCTGGGTACATTTTTCCGCAGATTGTGTATCCTACGGAATTGATTTTTTTGAAAAGGCGCTCGGAGCGCCTAATCCACTTCCGGCCAATAACCAGATCTGGCAGTGGAAAACTGCATTTAACTTTTTGGGCCTTGTAGGCATTGTTGCTTTCATGCTTTCATTTATGTGTGTAATGCTTAACACCAATTATTTCAGCATTTTAAAAGCTTGTATTGAACCTAAGCCTGTCGTTATTTCAGGGATGAAAGCTAATTTATGGTTTTGGATTCCCCTTGTATTATGTGCCGTATTTTCAGGAGTGAGCTATTACTGGGTAATTTCAAATATTTATTCAAAAACAACAGCCTTCTTTACTCAAACCGGTCCTCTAACCATGGGGGTTTGGAGTGTACTTTGCGGTATATTTTGTCTTATAATTTTGTTTATCTATTATTACAGTTTCGGAAGAAAAAACGGGGTAAGCATAAGAGAAATAGGTATCAGTATAAGCATGGTTAAGCTATGGCGTACTATACTTCTTTCAGCATTGACTATTTGTCTTTCAATGCTCATTTTGTTTGCGGCTGATTATTTCTTCAAGTCGGATTTTAGACTTTGGGTACTGACACTAAAAGCTTTTGAAGCAGACAAAGTGCTTTTAATTCTAAAATACCTCCCCATGTTCCTGTTTTTCTATATCATAAACTCAGTTTCTATAAACTGTTTCAACTACACAAATATAGGCAAAAAAATGAACATATTGATTTTGAGCATATTCAACTGTCTTGGTGCCCTTGTTTTTGTAGCAATTCAGTATATTACATTTTTCTCAAGCGGAGCACCCATGTGGTACGCAACAGAAGGCTTCCGTATATGTGGAATCTGGCTTTATCCTGCAATAGTATATCTGTTTGTCACTCCTTTTATGACCAGATTCATTTACAAAAGAACAAACAATCCATATCTTTGTGCAATAGTAAATGCAGCTATTATTACTATAATGTGCGTAACAAACACTACAACAATACTTGGTGGTGGTTCCGTTGTAGCTGCAAATTACTGAGTTATCGCCGGGCCAAATGCTTCTCATAAGCGTTCAGCGGCTTTAGCTCAGGTTTTGAATTTCGAGTATTCCCAGTCGAAGCATCTTGTTATTTTGCTGCTATTTGAAGTAAATTTGTCCGAAATTTTCAAGCACTTTCTTTAGTATTTATTTTCATGCAGCACATTATGCCTGACATTATCCACTATTTTCAAAAAACAATTTATATTTTTTGCACAAATAAAGCCTTTTCTATTTGTATAAGTTATTTTTTTGTCTTTTTCAAATATTGCAATTCTTACCTGCTTCGTATTAGTTGCATATTTTTCTACCATTTAGCAGCAATCTTTTGCATAGACAAATCTATTCTTATGTTTTACGATAAATTCATAAGATAGGAAGCATTCATTCTTCCGCAAAAAAATCGCATAAAGCAAAGAAAGGAAAAGAAAATGAAAAAGAAGAAAAACGCTAAATTCTGGCTTGCCATTGCACTGATTATATGTCTTGTAAGTTCAGTCGGTGCTTGTCTTGTCCAGTCCAACGGCGGCAATGTCACTTACCATGACGTAACAATGGTAACTGACAGCGGCCATGAGTTGGATGCACTGCTTCTGGTGCCCGAAAACGCCACCCCGGAAACTCCTGCCCCTGCCATCGTTGTCAGCCACGGCTGGTTCAACAACCGTGAAATGCAGGACCTCAACTATGTTGAGTATGCAAGACGCGGCTATGTTGTTATGGCAATCAGCATGTACGGTCACGGTGACTCCGAAATCATCAAAAACGGTACATGGTGGGATGATGAAAACAACGCAAACGGAATGTACGACGCTGTAAAATATGTCAGCAGACTTCCCTTTGTAGACAACACCCGCATCGGTATTACCGGTCACTCCAACGGCGGTCTCGCTTCCCGTGAGGCAATGCTTCAGGACGATGCAGGCCTTATTTCAGCCGCTCTCATTGTTGCAAACGACTCTGTATACTACGATGAGGAGAAGAATTTTGCCAATCCCTTCGGCAGCCGTGATGTAGGTATCGTTGCCTGCCAGTACGATGAGTTCTTCCACCGTACATGGAACGAGGACGGTACGCACACCTCTCCCCGTGACTTTATGCAGCAGCCCTCCGCTCAGTCCTTCCTTAACTTTGGTGTTGATCCGGAAGGTCTCGAACACAGAGACGCTGAAACAATGTACACTCAGGAAATAGACGGTAAAGAAGCAATCCGTGTTATCTACAACCCCAGTTACACTCACCCCTGGGCTCACTTCTCCAAGAGAGCAGTAAATGACGGTGTTGAATTCTTTGATGCAGCTCTCGGCGCACCCGTGAAAATCGACGGAAACAATCAGATCTGGCAGTGGAAGGCATTCTTCAACGCTCTTGGTGTTGTAGGCTTCTTTATGTTTATCATTTACTTCGCTATCGCACTTCTTGACTGCCGTTTCTTCTCCGAACTGAAGGCTGAAGGCGAGGTTGAGCCTCTGCCGGCTCCCTCAGGCAAAGGAAAGCTCTGGTACTGGGGCGGATTTATAATCTGCACTCTCTTCGCAATTATAAGCTATCCCACAATATATAAATGGGTAGGAAAGCTTCAGCCCGCATTCTTTAATCAGAGCGGCCCCTGGTACATCGGTATGTGGACCATGCTCTGCGGTCTCTTCACTATCCTTGTGCTTATTATCAGTTACTTCTGCTACAGCAAAAAGAACGGTCTTAATCTTGCCGAGCGTGGCGTGAAGATCAGCGGTCGCAAGCTTTGGAAAACTATTCTTCTTGCTCTCTGTGTTTCCGCCGGTTCTTTCGCAATAGTGTTCGTTGCCGATTACTTCTTCCTTGCTGACTTCCGCCTCTGGTGCTGGATCACAATCCGTGCTTTTGCCCCCTTCCATTTTGCAGCTATCGGCAAGTTCCTTGTTTTCTGGCTTGTATATTATATTGCACTGTCTGTTGCCACAAACGGCTTCAACTTTGTAAAGATAGGCAAAAAGGGTTGGGGAAGCACCGCACTCCAGATGTTCTTTGTCTTTGTCGGTCCTATCATCATGATCGCCGTACAGTACCTCACCTTCTGGTCTAAGGGATACCTGTGGACCGAGCTGACAGGCTGTGGCGGAAGCATTATAGGTATCTGGCTCTACCCCATTGCTTTTATCCTCCCCCTTGCAGCATTTGTTTGCAGCAAAATTTACCGCAAGACTAAAAACCCGTACATTGGTGGTATAATAATGGGTATCATAGCTTGTGTAATCACCGTTACGAATACTCTTACCGTAGGCTGAGCTTACGATTAAACTTTAATTATTTGCATAATATAACATAAGCCGCCGTAATGCGGCGGCTTTGTTATTTTTTCTGTTTATTCAGTCAATTTGTGCTATTTGTAAATATTGAAGTAGATTATGTTTGCAAAAAGCTTTAAGATGTTGTAAAATCCAGTTTGGAATTTAATATATAATAAGAAAGCGAGGATTTCTTAAAATGATTCTTGATACTTCAAAATACACAGGCCCTTGCGCCTGCGGCCGTGACCATGAGCTGAGAACCAAGCTTGTTGTCTGTGAATACGGTGCTCTCAAAGATTTTGACAAATATATGACCGATTGCGGTCTTTCCGGATTCCGCACCGTTATATACGACACCAACACTTATAATCTGCCTACCATGACTCACATTCAGGCCGATCAGGAAATCGTTCTGGAAGCTGAAGGTCTTCACAGCGAAAAGGGTATGATTGAGGACATGATGACCAAGCTTGTCCGCAAGCCTGACTATATCGTTGTCGTAGGTTCCGGTACCCTTATGGACTTCGGCCGCTACAGTGCATATAAGCTGGGCATCCCCTTTGTTGCAATTCCTACTCTGGTTTCTTCTGACGGCTTTACAGCAAATATCTGCTCCATTATCATTGACGGACAGAAAAAGTCCATTCCCATGCAGTCCGCAGATGCAGTCATCTGCGATCTGAACATTGTCTCCGGAGCCCCTGAATTTCTCACTGTTTCCGGTGTTCAGGACATTCTTGCAAAGTATATTTCTCTGGCCGACTGGAAGATTGCTCATCTGGTTAACGGCGAGTATTTCTGCCAGAGAGTTTACGACATGGCCAAGGACGCTCTCGACACCATGATAAAGTGTGCCAATGACCTGCGTGACGGCAAGCCCGCAGACTTTGAAGCAATGGCATACGCCCAGATGCTCTCCGGTCTTACCATGCAGATCCTCTCTCACAGCCGTGCTGCTTCCGGCGCCGAACATCTTATCGCTCATCTTGTGGAAATGAAACCCCGTGGATTTGAGAATGCTCACGGTATGCACGGTGAGTGTGTTGGTGTCGGTACAATTATCTGTGCCGAGGAGTATCACAAGCTGGCAGAGCGTGAAACCATCGAGGTCAAGCCTTTCCAGCCTTTGGATCCCGAATGGGTAAACTACATCTTCGGTGATTTGGCTGAAGGCATTTTCAAAGAAAACGAGAACGATATTCTCAGCACATTCCCTCCCGAAAACATCAAGGAGCACTGGCAGGAAATCCGTGAAATCATTTCCGAAATCCCCTCTGCTGAGGAAATTACCGAACTTTACAAAGCAATCGGCGCAAAATATAAATTAAGCGATCTTGGTATTGACGAGAGCCTGAAGCACGATGCGCTGGCCATTTCTGCCGCAATAAGAAACCGTCTTACTCTCTGCCGTATGGAGCGCCTTATTGCCGACTAAGCAAAAATACTCTCATAAGGAGCCTAAAAAATGAAATACATTATGGCACTGGATCAGGGTACCACAAGTTCCCGATGCATTTTATTCGATAAAACAGGTAATATCTGCGTAAGCGTCCAAAAGGAGTTTAAGCAGATATTCCCCCACCCGGGTTGGGTTGAACACGACGCTATGGAAATCTGGGACACCACTCTGGAAGTTTCCAGAGCGGCAATGGAGAAGCTTCAGGTTGAAGCCAAGGATATTGCCGCAATCGGAATTACAAACCAGCGTGAAACCACAGTTGTGTGGGATAAGGAAACCGGAGAGCCTATCGCAAACGCCATAGTATGGCAGTGCCGCCGCACATCGGATATAATTGATGATTTGGTGGAACAGGGCTACGGTCCTACTATTCAGGAGAAAACAGGTCTTGTGCCTGATGCATACTTCTCCGGCTCTAAAA
Source organism: Candidatus Limivicinus sp. (assembly GCA_029264685.1). Lineage (GTDB taxonomy): Bacteria > Bacillota > Clostridia > Oscillospirales > Oscillospiraceae > Limivicinus. The sequence goes on along the minus strand of JARHZW010000062.1, from coordinate 5,434 downwards.
TAAAGTGGCTTCTGGACAATGTGCCCGGAGCAAGAAAGCGTGCCAACGCAGGCAAGCTTCTCTTCGGTACCATTGACACATGGCTTATCTGGAAGCTTACCGACGGAGCCGTCCATGTTACCGACTACACAAACGCCTCACGCACAATGCTTTACAACATAAAGGACCTGTGCTGGGACAAGGAGCTTCTCAAAATCATGGATGTTCCCGAGTGCATACTGCCTGAGGTCAAGCCCTCAAGCTGTGTATACGGCAGCACCTCTTTTGAGCTTTACGGCGGACAGATTCCTATTGCCGGCGCTGCCGGAGACCAGCAGTGTGCCCTTTTCGGTCAGTGCGGTTTTGAACCAGGTCAGCTGAAAAACACATACGGTACCGGTTGTTTCCTGCTCATGAACACCGGAAATGATATTGTCCGAAGCACAAACGGTCTTGTAACCACCATTGCAGTAGGTTACGATGACCATGTGGAATATGCTCTTGAAGGCAGCATATTTGTAGCCGGTGCCGCAATACAGTGGCTCCGTGACGAATTGAACGTTATCTCCTCTGCCAAGGAGAGCCAGCAGTACGCCGAGCGTGTACCTGACACGGCAGGCGGATATGTTGTTCCCGCATTTACCGGTCTTGGCGCTCCCTATTGGAGCCAGAAAGCCCGTGGTGCAATCGTAGGAATTACCCGTGGTTTTTCAAGAGCGCACCTTATAAGAGCCACTCTGGAATCACTGGCTTATCAAACATACGATATTATCAGAGCCATGGAAAGAGACTCCGGTATAAAAATATCCGAGCTCAAAGTAGACGGCGGAGCCTGTGCCAATGACTTCCTGATGCAGTTCCAGTCTGACATTGTGGGTTCAGATGTGTACAGACCTCAGTGCATTGAGACAACTGCTCTCGGCGCTGCATACCTTGCCGGTCTGGCTGTAGGTTACTGGGAAAATCTGGACGACATAAGAAACAACTGGGCTGTTAACAAGATTTTCACCTCTTCTATGGACGAGCACAGAAGAGTAAATCTTATTGACGGCTGGCACAAGGCTGTAAAATGCGCTCTTATGTGGGCAAACGAAGACTGATTATTAAACCCTTAGCCCGGCGGGCGGGTATGCCCCGTCTGCCGGGCTTTCTCTATATTTTATAAACATATTTTCGGAGGCACTATGAATTACGATAAACTTTTAAACTGCGAGCTGTTCCTTTTTGATATGGACGGTACTCTTTATCTGGGGGACGATGTTTACGACGGAGCAATTGATTTAATGGAAAATCTGCCAAGCTTAGGCAAAAAATACATTTATCTTACAAATAATTCCTCCCGTGCCGGTGAAGATTACATTGGGAGACTTCGCCGCCTCGGTTTTCCCTGTGAGGCTGAAAATGTTTTCACCTCCGGCATGGCAACCGGTATGTATTTAAATCAGAATTACCCCGACGCAAAGGTTTACCTTGTAGGTACAAGGGCATTCAGACGCGAGCTTCTCAGCTATGGTATCAATCTGGTGGAAGAAGATGCGGATGTTGTTGTGGTGGGTTTTGATACCGAACTGTACTATGAAAAGCTGGACAAGGCCTGCCACTTCCTCCGCAGAGGAGCAAAGTTCATCGCTGCAAACCCTGACTGGGTCTGTCCAATGCCTCACGACGAGGTTCTCCCCGATTGCGGAAGCATATGCGCCCTGCTCACCGCTTCTTCCGGCGTTGAGCCCACCTATATAGGCAAGCCCAATCGCAACATGATTGACGTGATTTCTAAAATGACAGGTATTCCCAACGAAAAGATCTGTGCTGTAGGCGACAGACTTTATACTGATATTGCCGTTGCTCAGAACGCCGGTTCCGCCTCCGTTCTGGTTCTCTCCGGTGAGACTACTCAGCAGATGGTTGACGATGCACAGCGCAAGCCCGATTTTGTTCTTCCCTCAGTCAGAGAGCTTCACCAAGTTTTAAAAGGAAATTAAGCCTTAGATGAAAATTATACAATATGCGCCGCCCTTGGCGGCGGCGCTTTTGCTTATTTTGTTCTTTTCCGCCCTGCCCAATCTTAAATACTGTACCCTGCCTTGTGATGAAGAAAAGCTTTCATCTAAAGACAGTAAGCGCTCCCGGCGCAATGAGGTCCTGTTTTTGGTTCTGCTCTGTGCCGTATACGCTTTTACTGCCTTTTTCGGGTTGGGTGATACCGTTGCCCCTCAGAGCTTTATGCCCATGGCGGGCAATTCTGTTATTTTTGAGCTTAACGGCGAAGCTTCTCCCACAGAGATTATGCTATACAGCGGAGTAGGTACGGGGAATTATGATATACTCTGCTCGCAGGACGGGGAAAACTATGTTTTGGTACAAAATTTTGAGCAAAAGCATTCAGATGTACTTAAATGGCACAATTTAGATTTTGAAAGTTCATTTATCCCCAAATATGTTGAAATTCGCTGCACTTCAGGCGCACCGTGGCTTGGTGAAGTAGTTTTCAGGGATCAAAACAACAGAGCTGTTCAAATAAAGTCCAATGCTTCCGCACTTTGCGATGAACAGCAGTATTGCCCTGACCGTGCCGGTTTTATGAACTCCAGCTACTTTGATGAAATTTACCATGCACGCACGGCATGGGAGCATTTAAACGGTGTTTGGCCGTACGAAATAAGCCATCCGCCCCTTGGCAAAATCATAATTTCTCTGGGCATTTCCCTTTTCGGCATGACTCCTTTCGGCTGGCGTTTCTCCGGCACTTTTGTGGGGCTTTTAATGCTTCCTATAATGTATTTCCTTTTGAAACGCATTTTTCGCAGCAAGTCCGTGTCTGCACTGGGCACAATAATATTCGCATCGGATTTTATGCACTTTGTTCAGACACGAATAGCCACCATTGACAGCTTTGCGCTTTTCTTTATACTCCTGATGTACCTGTTTATGTACGGTTTCTACGAAAGCGGGAACCGTCGTGATCTGGCCCTGTCCGGTCTGTTCTTCGGTCTTGGCGCTGCAAGTAAATGGACCTGTATATATGCCGGAGGCGGCCTTGCTGTTTTATGGCTGATGTACTGGATAAGGAGCTTTATCCAAAACAAAGACTCGCTTCCGTGGAGAGCATTTATTAAAAATTGTCTTTTCTGTATTCTGTTCTTTGTTGCAATTCCCTGCGCCATATATTATCTCTCATATATCCCATACGGCATAGCAAAAGGTGCAGATCTTTTCAGCAGAGAATATCTGCAAATAGTGCTTGACAATCAGGAATTCATGTTCTCCTACCATGTAAATGTACAAGCGGAGCATCCCTACGCTTCCCGCTGGTATCAATGGGTTTTAAATGTCAGACCTATATTGTACTATCTCAATTATTTTGATGACGGAACTCGCTCTTCTATAGCTGCATTTTTAAATCCTGCTCTGTGCTGGGGCGGTCTTTTGAGCCTTTTTGTGCTGATATATACCGCACTTTTCAGGAGAGACAGAAAAGCCGGATTTATCCTTGTGGGTTATTTTGCCCAGCTGGTACCCTGGTTCTTTATAAAGCGTCTCACTTTTGAATACCACTATTTCGCATCTTCCGCTTTCCTTGTTTTGGCAATTTCATATGTATTTGATATTTTACGCCGAAACAGAAAAGACTGGCTGAAATGGACACTCCCCTTCACCGCCGTGTCAGCAGCTCTTTTCATTTTGTTCTACCCTGTATTGAGCGGATTGCCTGTGGACAGTAAACTAGCCTCAAGCTTGCTTCGCTGGCTGCCCACATGGCCGATTTGAAATAAATTAAAGTTTTCAAAATTTCGATAAAAAAACATAAAATACTCTTGACATTCCCCCTCACTTCTGGTATTATAATTCTCGCCCGATAAAGGCAGCAAACATAATACTTGGGGGTATAGCTCAGCTGGGAGAGCGCTTGAATGGCATTCAAGAGGTCAGCGGTTCGATCCCGCTTATCTCCACCACATCAGACCTGAAAATCTTTGATTTTCAGGTCTTTTTTTATTTTAGTGAATTTTTAGGAAGAATTAAAAATCTGCTGAAATTCTTTGTGTTGAATGCGTGTTGAATGAGAAAATCTTCTGTTTTCATAACACCCAAAAACGCACCATTTTCGTTTCATTCAACACAAAAAATGTGTTGAATCTCTCACCAAAATAACTCAACAGCAGAGCCAAAATAGTCTATGTACTACCTCGGTTTGTACAGTCAGCACACAAATCCAATTATTATAGAAACATAAAATTTTATGCGGACTGAAGTTCTTGAAGATTCTTGTAGTTTCGTTTTGATATAAATATCCCCCTGATGTAGTAATACTATTATCCTACATCAGGGGGATATTGTCTGTTGTCCGTTTTTGATGAACCTGTTCAAACAGTAACTTTGCTTTTTTATTTATCGCTTTCAACATATTCCGCAATATCTTCTAATTTACAATCAAGAATTTTGCAGAGCTGATTTAATGTGTACGTGCTAACATCGCAGTTCTTTCGCAGCCTGTCTAATTGCCCGGTGCTAATTTTGTATTCTTTTATTAATTTGTATTGTGAAATACCTTTGGCTTTCATTGTAGTCCAAAGCTTATCAAATACTATCACAGCGATCACCTATCAGAATTGATACTAATAGAATATTTTAATGCCCCATACTTGACAATTGCCCGTAAACGGGCTATATATTTATTAAGGGGAAATAACTGAAATTTTTAAAGGTGATGATAGTATGTGATTAAGCAGAACTACAAATCACAGAGAATATAAGAATAAGCACTTAAATGCTTTAACTTGGATCAAAAGATAGGAGAAAGCAATGAAAAAAATAATTAAAGATTGCAAACAAACTGACTCGAAGAAAAAAAGTCATTTTAAGATTACCGGTATTGTTTTTACTGTTTTAGCAGTCGTAGCAATAAGTGTTGTCGGACTGAGTGCTTGCAGCAATGCTGTTCCTGACGAAGAAACCGAGGATAAGGAAGAAGTGGTAGACACCGTTCAGCCCGAAGCCGATAAGAACGACAAGAAGCTTGCCGTTGACAAGAATAAGGACAAAAAAGAGGCTAAGGAAACTCAGAAGCCGAAGCCCTCTCAGAAGCCTGATAAGGATAAGGTTGACATTAAGCCCGAAAAAACTCCCGCTCCGACTGTAAAGCCCTCTCTCAAACCTCAGCCCTCTCAGAAGCCTGTCACTCCTACTGAAAAGCCTGAACATACTCAGAAGCCCGTTGTACCTACCGAAAAGCCCGAATCTACTCCCACCGTGCATACTCATACTTGGGAGGATGTAACCGAAGTTAAAGTTACTGGTTACAATGAAGAAAAAGTTCTTGTAGAAGAAGCATACGACGAACAAATTAAAATTGGTTCACAGGATGTATGCAATGGCTGCGGTATGGGTCTTGGAGGTATGAGTGATATGGATATGATGGAACATCTATCTGTTTGTGGTGCAGGCTATCACAATG
>JARHZW010000029.1 GCA_029264685.1 Candidatus Limivicinus sp. | reverse complement strand
CCGTGGAAAGTCCCCCGCAGTGTAGCAGTCGGGGTACATACGCCTCTGTGCATTAAGCAGGCTTTGGGACGCCACCTGCCCGAATGTGCCCCACCAGTACGGCTTTCCCAGTTGCGCCTTTGCATATTCAACAAGTCCTTTTCCTGTTTTCATGGCAAAACCTCCTTGCTTAATTTTATCTCTTCCGGCGTGAGCTTGCGCCAGTAGCTCGGATACCTTGCCGGTGAGAAAGTGCATACCTTAACATATTCAGGCAAAGTGCATTCATAAGCTTCGCCCTTCCACATATACCTCTGTCCGTTTTTTGCAGGCATACCGTCAACATACTCAGGGTACTTGCCCGGAGTGGGCGGGTTCACTGTTCCGCCTTTTTCCAGCCGTGACACTCTTTCGTTGAGGTTCGCCAATGCCTGCATAACATCCAGACTCGCTTCCGGCTTTGCGTGGTCACGGGCAAGCTGAGCAAGCTCCTGTTGCTGCTCTATGGTTATTCTGCCATGACCCAGCATGACATCAATGCGGTCAAGCATTTCGCCGAGATTGTATTTACTGGTTAGGATGTTGTTTTTAAGAATTTCGTAAATTGCAATATACCTCCTTAGTTATATATCGCATTCTGTTCAAGGTTATTGATGCGTTCTTCTAAGCGTGCAATTTCTGCAGCAGTACCGCCTGTCTCCGGAGGTTTAGGCGGGTCTGGTTTTGGCAGAGGCTTATACTCAAAGCTTTTTGTGTCAGCATGATAAAGGTAGTCCGTTATATCACCCTGCGGCAAAGTATCCACTCTCGGCCACTGTGCAGGAGCATATCGGTCAAATGTTGCGGATAAAATTCTGCCGTCTGTATTAACATTTAAAGCATATTTCATATTATACACCGCCATATTCTATACTATATATTGCTCGTGGTATTCCCGAGGTGTTGTCTGTACGAGCACTGGAGCCATAAGAATTATAAGAGCCTACCTTACAATCGTCAAAGTCAAGTTCATTACCTTTCAAGGTAACGGCTCGTGCGCCTAATTCTAAAAAACCGATTGCCAACAAGTTTGCTTTTGCATTATTTTCGGCGATAAAAGCCAGATAACCTGATGTAGTTGCTATGATAATCGCTATTCTGTTGGTAGATGACGAAATAGTTATAGTCTGAGCGGTAAAAGAGCTTGAAGGACTTGCATTTTCCCAGATTTTCTCCATTTTCACACCCGGTCCCTGTGGTCCGGGCGGTCCCTGTGGTCCGGGCGGTCCCTGTGGTCCTGCTGCGCCGTCCTTACCCGCAGGTCCGGCTGGACCGGGGTCACCCTTGGGACCGGCAGCACCATCCTTACCCGCAGGTCCGGCGGGGCCGGTATCACCCTTGGGACCGGCAGCTCCATCCTTACCTGCAGGTCCGGTAGGACCGGGGTCACCTTTGGGACCTGCAGGACCATCTTTTCCCGCAGGTCCGGCGGAGCCGTTAAACTCTCCTGCATCCGCCCTGCGTTTTACATCCGCCGCCGTTTTCACCGCACGGTCAACCGCTGCTTCTATACCTGTTGTCCAATGAGGCGTAGGTGGGGCAGACGGTCTGCCTGTTTTCTCTGCACCCTGCATCACCTTCCCAAGCGGTGCATACACAGTAGGCACAATTTTCCGTCCGTCAGCACTCTCTCCGTATACCCCCACTTCAAGCTCCGTATTGGCTTTCGCCATAGCCTCAGGCGGTATAAAAACCCTGTCATTTTCAAGCTTTATTGACGGAAGCTCACAAATGCCGTTCTTAAAGCACACCGTTTTTATAAGCCCGTCCCATTCCGCTGAAAATCGAAACCCGATTTCAACGCCGACCGAACCGGATGTAAGTGTTTCCCACCTTTCGGTTACAGCCGTTTTTTTATCTGCAAAAACTTTAAACATTCACTGTATTCCCCCTTAAAAACTTTTGTATATCGGAAAGCTCTTGTTTCTGCGTTGGGATAATAGTTAAGTCTGCCAACAAATGCAAGAATTATTTTGATACCACATATTGTTTAAAACTCAAGACGAGACAGTATCAAATTTTGTAGTTTTCAACATTTTCCGATCCGTATCCAGACATTTATAAACATTTTCTGCCGCACAAATGTTTTTTCACCATTTAATTTCGTATTACAGGTGCAGAATATCAACAATTTGTTATATAAACCAGATTTATATAAAAAAATTCAGCCGTCACACCGTCTTTGCGGCATATCGGCTGAACTTCTGTATTTAAATATTATATCCCGACAGAAATTTTTTTGTTCTCTCTTCCTTGGGGTTTCGCATAAGCTCCTCAGGTGTCCCCTGCTCAACTATGCTTCCGCCTTCAATAAACATCACCCTGTCTGACACAGCTTCTGCAAAGCCCATCTCGTGGGTAACAATCAGCATGGTCATTTTTTGCTCCGCAAGGTGCCTGATTACCTTTAATACCTCATCCGTAAGCTCAGGGTCAAGAGCCGATGTGGGCTCGTCGAAAAATAAAACCTCCGGTTTCAAGGCAAGAGCTCTTGCAATAGCTACTCTCTGCTGCTGGCCTCCGGAAAGCTGATGCGGATAAAAATCAAGCTTATCGCTTAGTCCTACTCTGCTTAAAAGTTCCTTTCCCTCCTGTTCAATTTCCCCAATTATCTCCTTTTTTCTTTTCTTATAATCCGATCTGTCCTTTGCGTGGAGTTTTGGCGAAAGCGTCACATTCTGCAAAGCCGTATATTGTGGAAACAGATTGAAATTCTGAAATACAAGCCCGAAGCGAAGCCTGTTTTTTCTTATTTCCTCCAAATCGGCAGCTTTATCCGTGGAAAATATCTCCTCCCCTTTTACTGTGACACTGCCGAAGGTGGGCATTTCAAGGAAATTAAGGCAGCGGAGCAAAGTGGTCTTTCCTCCGCCGGAGGGACCGATAAGGGAAACCGTTTCCCCCTCATCCATGGAGAAGCTGATTCCATTTAAAACCTGTAGCCTGTCAAAGCTTTTGCATAAATTTTCAACCTGAAGCAAAGCCATTTTTTCACCTCATATTTTGAAATAATCCAGTTTCTTTTCAAGTCCCGACAAGAGCAGCGTTAAAATACCGCTGAAGCCCAGATAGAAAACGGCGGTAAAAAACAAAGGCCATATCAGTCCGCCGGATTTAAGAAAGCTCTGTCCGTTCCACATAAGCTCATACACGGAAATTACTCTGGCAAGAGAAGTGTCTTTAACAAGAGTAATCACCTCGTTGCCCATCGGCGGGACTATCCGTTTTATAACCTGTAAAAGGGTTATCTTACGGAATATTTCACCGTCTGTCATCCCCAGAACCTGCCCTGCCTCACGCTGTCCCTTTGGTACGCCTTCTATTCCGCCTCGGAATATTTCCGAAAAATAGCAGGCATAGTTAAAGATAAACGCAACCATCGCAGCAGCAAAACGGCCGCCGTAGTTTCCGCCCCATATGTTATTTCCAAATAACATTCCGGGTCCGTAGTATATGAGCAGAAGCTGGAGCATAAGAGGCGTGCCCCGTACAATCCAGACGATAATTTTTATCGGCAGGCTCACTGCTCTGCATCTGCTCATTGACCCGAAGGAAATTATAAGTCCAAGGGGAACGGCACCAAGCAAAGTTAGTATAAAAATTTCAAGTGATTTTAAAAAGCCCATGCACAGGCTTTCCATGACAGTCGCTACCATATCTGACCTCGCAGCAGTTTATTTAAGCTTATGGGCAAAGCACTTGCCCATAAGCTTTTTTATTTGCAAACAACAGATTGCTCAACTCCGTATTTTTCAGCAATTTCCTGTATTTTCCCCTCTTCAAAAGCCGATTTATAAAAGCTGTTGAACTTCTCCGCAAGTGCGCTTCCCTTTCGGAAAGCCACTGCGTATTCCTCGCTTGTAAGCTGGATATTGTATGTAAGTCCGGGGTAGGCAGTCCCATCCCCAATCATAGCCCCCGCCATAAGCAGGTCTATTATGCAGGCATCGCAGGTGCCTGAAGCAACCTCCATCAGCGCATCTGCCTGAGTAAGAACGGCTACCGTTTCAAAGTCTCTTTCCTTTGCCGCAGCTTCTCCCGCCGAACCTGCTTCCACCGCAAAGCTGAGATTTTTGATGCTCTCCTCGTCAGTATACTTTTCTGCCTCATCTGAATTGAGAACCACGACCTGTGCGTTTTTGCAGTATGGTGCTGTAGTCTCGGCAGAGTTTAAAACCTCCGTTGTAAGAGTCAGGCCGTTCCACAAACAGTCAACGCTTTGGGAGTTCAGCTCCATAAGCTTGTTGTCCCAGTCTATTTCCACAAACTCAATTTCAACGCCAAGGCTCTCCGCAAAAGCCTTTGCCAAGTCTGCGTCAAAGCCCACCCAGCCGGTAGGATCGGAGGAATCACGGTAGTCCATAGGTTTAAATTCGGTCATTCCGACTACAAGCTTTCCCTTTCCTTTTACATATTCAAGGTCGCTTTCCGTCGAGTTATCCTTTTCTCCGCAGGCGCAGAGAGTAAATATCATTATAAATGAAAGAATAAGAGCTGTGAGCTTTTTCATGCCGATTTCCTCCCGTTTGATTTATCGTGTTATCATGATAGCACATTAGCGAAATAAAGCAAGCGTTTTTTTGTTGTTCATTGTGCAAATTTTGCACAGCTTTTTTTATACTTTTGTGATTTTGTCACTTTAATTCCTATCAAACTTATGGTAGATTATATGCGTAGGAATTCAAAGGAGGAATTTTTTTGAATGTAACAAGCAAAGGGCGCTACGCACTTCAGGTAATGCTTGATTTGGCCCGACACAGAGACGAGGGCTTTATTTCTCTGAAAGTCATTGCTGACCGTGTAGGATATTCAATGAAATATCTGGAAATGATCGTAGGCTCTCTGAAAAAAGCGGAGCTTGTTCTCAGCAGTCGTGGCAAAGAGGGCGGCTATAAGCTTATAAAAGCTCCCGAGGAATATTCCGTCGGAGAAATCCTTCGCTCTGCCGAGGATAATCTTGCTCCGGTATCATGCATTAAAGCCGGCGGTGTCAACTGCGAACACGCCTCTGATTGTCTGGCAATCCCGATGTGGAAAGAGCTGGACGACATTACCAATGCTTATCTGGATACCGTAACATTGCAGGATTTAGTATCAGGCGACAGATGGAAATAATATTGACAAAACTCAACTATGTGATATAATCCCTATAGAACTTATAGGAAATAAAATAATTGAAAGGAATTTTTGATTATGTTTGTATATGCTGATAATGCGGCAACCACCAGCGTCTCTAAAACTGCACTGGACGCAATGATGCCTTACCTTACTACCAATTACGGCAACCCTTCCAGCCTCTATTCCTTCGCTCAGGAAGTCACTGAGGATGTGGCAAAGGCCAGAGCCGATATAGCAGCCTGCATAGGCGCAACTCCAAGAGAGATATATTTCACCTCCGGTGGCAGTGAGGCCGACAATCAGGCCATAATCTCTGCGGCGAAAGCCGGAGAAAAGAAGGGGAAAAAGCACATTATTTCCACTAAATTTGAGCATCACGCCGTGCTGCACACCCTTAACAAGCTGAAAAAAGAGGGTTGGGATGTAACTCTTCTTGATGTTCACGAGGACGGTGTAGTCCGTCTTGAGGATCTGGAAAAGGCAATCAGAGAGGACACCTGCCTTGTAACCATAATGTTTGCAAATAACGAAATCGGCACAGTCCAGCCTATCAAGGAGATCGGCGCTCTCTGCCGTTCAAAGGGTATTCCTTTCCACACCGATGCCGTTCAGGCCGCAGGCCACATGGCCATTGATGTGAACGACATGAACATCGATATGCTCTCCCTGTCAGGCCACAAGTTCCACGCCCCCAAGGGAATAGGCGCTCTGTATGTAAAGCGCAGCATCCCTCTGTTCAACCTTATAGAAGGCGGAGCGCAGGAGCGTGGCAAGCGTGGAGGCACGGAGAATGTGGCAGGCATAGTGGCAATGGCCGCCGCTCTGAAAGAATCCTGCTCACAGATGGAGGAAAACACAGCAAAGATCATCCCCATGCGTGACAAGCTCTTTGCCGAGCTTTCCAAAATCCCCCACAGCAAGATAAACGGAAGCCTTGAGCACCATGTGCCCGGCACAGTCAATATGTGCTTTGAGGGAATCGAGGGCGAAAGCCTGCTTTTAATGCTGGATGCATACGGCATCTGCGCTTCTTCCGGTTCTGCCTGCACTTCCGGTTCTCTTGACCCCAGCCATGTGCTTTTGAGCATAGGCCTGCCCCATGAGGTAGCCCACGGCTCACTCCGTCTCTCCATAGGCGAATACAACACCATGGAGGAAATCGACCACATAATTGAGGTTGTGCCTCAGGTGGTTGAGAAACTCAGAAATATGTCACCGGTTTGGGATGAGCTCCAAAAGGGCCAGCGTCCCCATATTATATAAAAATATAAAATTTTTCTTTAATATACAGGAGGTAGAATATTATGGCATTATACAGCGATAAAGTAATGGATCATTTCCAGAATCCCCGTAACGTAGGTAAACTGGATGACGCAAGCGGCGTCGGTGAAGTCGGCAATGTAAAGTGCGGCGATATTATGCGTATGTACATTAAGGTTGATGATAACGGCATTATCACCGACTGCAAGTTCAACACCTTTGGCTGCGGCAGTGCCATTGCCACAAGCTCCATGGCAACCGAGCTTATCAAAGGCAAATCCGTTGAGGAGGCCCTGAAGCTTTCAAATCAGGCTGTGGTAGAGGCTCTGGACGGTCTGCCCGCCCACAAAATACACTGCTCCGTCCTTGCAGAAGAGGCTGTCCGTGCCGCCGTTAAAGACTATTACGACAAAAACGGTATAGAGTACGACCCCAAGGACTTCCCCGTTCACAACTGTGAGCACTGCGAAAGCTGACTTACACAGAACCATACAAAAAAACAGACAGAGCTTCGTCTCTGTCTGTTTTTTACTGTCATTTAATAAGAGTTTTGGATTATTCTTTTCCCTGTTTAAACCGTAAATTTATTTTCTTCTGCTGTGCTTGCTCTTATATTTGTTTGACCTTGCCACCTGAATTCCGAAGATAGCCACGCAGACCAGAACTATCAGGATTACCACAACGATCACAACCTTGATTGTTTTAAGGCCTGAATGGTCTTTCACGGTAGGCTTATACTCTACTTCTCTCGTAGTTTCATAGCCGCAGACCTGACACACGCCCTTTTCTGCCCCTGAGCTTTTCTTGCTTGCTTTCTTTACAGTTTCCCATTTAAAAGTATGTTCTTCCTTTTCCGAAACCTCTCCGCATGAGCACTTGTGCCAATGATATCTGGAGTTTGTGTACCATTTTTCGGAAAACTGATGTTCATGCTCCTTCTCCGCTTTTTCGGTCTCTCCGTTTTCTTTATCCTTTTCCGGAGCAACAGAGGGTGACGGGGTGGGTGAAGGAGACGGCTTAGGAGATGGCGTCGGCGTTGGTGTAGGGTCGGGCGAAGGGCTGGGCTTGGGTTCTACATTGATAACGGCTCCCTTGGAGCTGACCGTTCCTCCCGGGCCTGTAAAAGTGCAGATCACCTGCCACCCGTCCATTTCAAGGGGTATGCCGTGCAGAACAAAGTTTACCGTTCCGTCCCCACGCACACTGCATGTGGGAAATTTACCCGGTATTTTATCTGCGGTCAAAGTTTCTCCGCCCGGACCTTTAAGAGTCCATTTAAACTCATTTGCATAGTTTGCGTAGGATGTAAACCCTGCCCTTTCGCCCTCAACCACTTTTTCACCCTTTGGGTTTTTTGTGATTATTGGCTGCCATAGCATTGGGGTGTATACTTTTTGCAGTCTCACCATGGTCTTGGTGTCGTTCACCGTAAATTCCACGGTTTCATTATTAAGCAGCACACTGAGGTCATCGGAGAAAACATAGCCCTCCTGTGCAGTCAGCTCCACTATGATCCGTGCCTCACCCGTTCCAAATGTACCTTCTATGGGATTGCCCTCTGTATCGAACCAGTTGTAGGCTGATATGTAGGTTCCGGCAGTCAAAGTGCTTGCCGTCAAATTTTTGACCTCCATAAGTGCAACCGGACTTGCCGATGTCTTGACGCTAAGCTTGTTTATCTCGTTTTCCGCACTGGCTTTCACCGGTGTAAGGTATGGAAACAGCATGCAGAGACAGAGCACAAGGCAGGCAATGCCGCTTAATTTTCTCTTTCTGCTCATATTCAGTCTCCTTTCATTATTAAAGCTTACAAGCTCATTATATATTTTCCTATTTATAAGTCAATACGAAATAATTTCCGCATTGTAATTTTGCACAATTCTGCTATAATTATTTTGATTTAGATATATAGAGGTAGAGAAAATTGATTAAATATAATGCTGGAAAATGTGATATAGCCGTTATAGGAGCAGGCCACGCAGGTATTGAGGCCGCCCTTGCAGGGGCAAGGCTCGGTCTGGACACGATATGCTTTACCGTCAATCTTGACAGCGTAGGCAATATGCCCTGCAACCCTGCCATAGGCGGCACCGGCAAAGGTCATCTTGTCCGTGAGCTGGATGCACTGGGCGGAGAAATGGCCAAGGCCGCTGACAAGGCCTGTATACAGTACAGGATGCTGAATCTCGGCAAAGGACCTGCCGTTCACTCCCTCAGAGCTCAGGCAGACAGACGCCGCTATCAGGAAGTAATGAAGCACACTCTTGAAAAGCAGGAGAATTTAAGAGTTAAGCAGGCTGAAATCGTAGATATAGGCGTGGAAAACGGCAAAATCTGCTCCGTAACCACAGTCACAGGTGCAGTTTACGAGTGCAACGCCGTGGTAGTTGCCACAGGCACTTATCTGGACTCCAGAACCATTGTGGGAGAGGTACTGACCTCCATAGGCCCTGACGGTCTGGCTGCCGCCGTGCCCCTTGCCAAAAGCTTCAAGGAAATGGGACTTAATATGCGCCGTTTCAAAACGGGCACTCCACCCAGAGTCAACGCCCGTACTGTGGATTTTTCAAAGATGGAAATTCAGACGGGTGACGAAAATTCAGAGGGTTTTTCTTTCTCCACCGAGAAAGCGCCCGAAAACAAGGCTGTCTGCTATCTTACTTATACCAACGAGCGCACCCATGACATCATCCGTGCGAATCTTGACCGAAGCCCCATATATTCAGGTGTTATTGAGGGCGTGGGTCCCCGATACTGCCCAAGCATCGAAACAAAGGTAATGACCTTTGCCGACAAGAAACGGCACCAGCTTTTTGTGGAGCCTATGGGACTTGAAACAGAGGAGCTTTATATTCAGGGCTTCTCCTCCTCTCTGCCTGAGGAAGTTCAGATAGAAATGATGAAAACCATTGCAGGTCTTGAGCACGCCGAAATGACCCGCTGTGCCTATGCTATCGAGTATGACTGTATTGATCCTACCGAGCTTTATCCCACTCTGGAATGCAAGAAAATATCAGGTCTCTACGGCGCAGGCCAGTTCAACGGCTCCTCCGGCTATGAAGAGGCCGCAGTTCAGGGCTATGTTGCCGGTGTTAACGCAGCGCTGAAAATTCTGCACCGTGAACCCCTCATTCTCCGCCGCAGCGACGGATATATAGGCACACTTATCGATGACCTTGTGACCAAGGGTACAAACGAGCCTTACCGAATGATGACTTCCAGAAGCGAATACCGGCTTTTGCACCGTCAGGATAATGCCGACCAGCGTCTCAGCCGCATCGGCCTTGAAGTGGGTCTTGTAAGCCCTGAACAGCACAGGAAAGTTATAGAAAAATATGAAATGGTGGATAATGAGATATTAAGGCTGCAAAATAAGCATATAGCCCCTACGGAGGAGCTGAACAATATGCTCATTTCCCACGGTACGGCTGCTGCAAACTCCGGCGTTTCCATAGCCGACCTTATCCGCCGTCCCCAGATCAGCTATGCCGACACGGCACCGTTTGATAACGAGAGGCCTCTGCTTGACCGTGCCGTAACCGAACAGGTGGAAATCCGCCTTCAGTACGACGGATATATCAAGCGGCAGCTTAAACAGCTTGAGGACTTTAAGCGCCTTGAGAATAAAGCTCTTCCCACAGATATAGACTACAATGAAGTTACGGGTCTGAGACTTGAAGCAAGAGAAAAGCTCCAGAAGATACGCCCCGAAAATTTCGGTCAGGCCGGTCGAATTTCGGGTGTCTCCCCTGCTGATATTTCAGTACTTATGATTTACATGGAGAGTAGAAAATGAAAGTAGTTTTAGGTTTTTCCGGCGGTGTTGACTCTGCCCTGTCCGCCCTGCTGCTGAAACAGTCAGGCTATCAGGTTTACGGTCTTTATCTTGACAATACCGATGATACGGCCAGAGATGAGGCGGTTTCCGCCGCCGAAAATATGGGCGTTCCGCTCAAAGTTCTGAATGTTAAAGCAGAGCTTGAGGAAAAAGTCTGTTCGTCCTTTACGGACAGCTATTTGAGAGGAGAAACCCCGAACCCCTGTATACTCTGCAATCCTTCCGTAAAATTCAAGTCCCTTCTGAGTTATGCAGA
>JARHZW010000022.1 GCA_029264685.1 Candidatus Limivicinus sp. | reverse complement strand
GGCCTGAAAAAAGTCTATCAGAGGAGATGAATAGTCCTGACTGCGAAGTCCCTTAACCACATTTTCAAGCTCAATAAAGCTTCTTGGCATTTTTATAAGCAGTACTTCAAATTTGCCGTCTGCGGTGTCCACCAAGTTTTTGGGAAAAATGAGCGTTCCGCCTATAGACAGGGAATTGCACACGACTCCGAATATATAATCGTCCTCATGCACAACATTATTTGCGGTAATCCTCATATGGACAGGCTTCACCTTTGTTACATCCTTTATTCCTTCTATTATGTAAGCGGTGTGGCCAAGGACATTTTTTAAGTTCTGGTCAGTAGTATAGGCAAGCCATGAGAAAACACCGAAAGCTGCAAGATATGTGAAATAACGGTCACCGTACATACCGATGTCATAGTCCTTGATTACTCCGGAAGCAGCCTGCTTTGCGGCAGTGAGAATATCACCTGAAAGAGCATGAGAGCTTGCAAAATCGTTTGTACTGCCGCAGGGAATATAACCCAATGGTACATGAATACGTTCTCTTGCAAGACCGTTTAATGTCTCGTTCAGGGTTCCGTCGCCGCCGCTGCAGCATAACAGGTCGAAGTTTCGACCGAATTCAGCTGCAAATTCACCTGCCTCGCCTCTGCGTGAGGTTACCATAGTAGTGACCAGATAACCATGTTCCATAAACTCCCGTATAACATTTGGAAGCAGACGAAGTATCTGTTTTTTTCCTGAAACAGGGTTTACAATAAAAAGTGCTTTTTTATTCAGCATATTATTATAATGTCAGACCGTGTGTAGTCAGTAATTGTTTAAAGGACATCAAAGCCCTGCAATGTGCAGGCAGATAAAAGCGGTGGGAATTGAAAACAAAAGACTGTCGGCTCTGTCAAATACGCCGCCGTGGCCGGGGATAAGATTGCTGAAATCCTTTATTCCGATCATTCTCTTAATAAGTGATTCCGCAAGGTCACCGATCTGTCCCAAAGTAGAGGCGCAGAGAGCGGTGATTATTAAAACAGAAAGTGACAAATCCGGGAAAACACCGATTATGTGGAAAAGCCAGCCTGTCAGAACAGAGGACAGCGCACCGCAAATACAACCTTCAACACTTTTATTCGGGCTTACATTGGGAGCTACCTTGTGCTTACCGAAAGCCATACCTCCGAAGAGGGCAAAGCTGTCGCAAATCCATGCAGAAAGAGCACCGATGACAAGAGATGGAAGCCAAATATCACTTACGCTGATCATCATCATTATTCCGAAGAGAAAGCCGGGGTATGCAAGACCTGCAAGGGTATACAGCGCACCGGAACCGCTGACCTTCTTGTGAACAATACCGGAAAAAAGTGCCAGATACACACCGGCGATAAGGCAGGCAATGTATAAGGTCGAGCCTGCGTGAAGCAGGGCAAGAACTGCCTGCATGGCGATGTAAACATACATTACCCATGCACAGCAATAGACCTGAAGTTTTTCAAGATTGTGGCTCAACTCATATGCACAGCATATACCGGCAACTGCAAAAAAGATTACTCTTGAAGCTTCAGACAGAAAAACACAGGCGGTTGTAACAATCAGCAGCACAACAGCTGAGATAACTCTTTTTTTCAATGAATGTCCTTCTTTCTTGTAATATGGGGCGATACCCGTATCTAAAGCAAGAAGTCCGAAAAATCGAACTTCTTTTAGCAATATAAAGATAACATATTTTTTAAAAAGGCTCAATATGCAAGTTCCGTTTTTTGCGAAAATGTTAAGCTGAAAAATAAATTTAACAGATTATTTACCGTAATTTCAGTACTTGTTTTACTTTTGCCTTCCGTTTGCGTATAAATAATACCGTCTTTTTCCTTTTGTCTTGCTGCCGAATTCTATGGCATCATGGGGACAGACGGAGATACAGGCCATACATTGGGTACAGTTTCCATGCCAGACGGGTTCATCATAATCCATACTTATATTGCACAGCGGGCACACATTTACACATTGTCCGCAGCTTACACAGTCATTTGTGACCCGAAACTTTTTGTCGTTTACAAAAAGCTTGTAAAAAAGATTGTTAATCTTTGTAAGGTTCGGATTACCTGCGTTATTATCAGTCATATTTTTCCCGAAATTGATAAGCCTTCCTGCACTCTCAAGCTGTGAGACAGCAGCTCTTATTATGCCATGAGCTTCATCATATGAGGGAGCTTTAAACATGGTAATAAAGTTTTCGGGCATTTTCACGGAGCCAAGCCCCATAAAGTCAAGCTCCAGCTCGTGGCACAGTTCCTTTGCGTGCTCATATGCAGCCCCTGTACCGCTGCCGCAGGTAAGATAAAAATAAACTGATTTTGTGCCTTCAAAGCGGCTTTCTCTTATAAACTTTTCCACAATTCTCGGTATGCGCCAGCAGTATGTTGGGCAGACGATAACAAATGAGCTATCGGACTTAAAACTGTATCTGGCGGCATAAGGGTCCTGAATTCTTTGACGCATTATGTCGTTCATACAGACAAGCTCTTTGCCGCTTTGCTGGGAGAGTATGGAAGCGGCATAGCGGCTGTTGCCGGTGCCGGTATAGTATAAAATCATGTATAGCCTCCGTAAAATGTTGTTATGTTAATCATAGCACAGAAAAACCCTGTCTACAAGCAAAATCAGATTAGAGTTGAGGGAAATTTGAAGCTGTGTTATTATATTTAAGAAAGAAAATTTTAAACAGATAAATGGAGTGAATTACGGTGTATAAAGACGGAAAAATATATCTGGCCAAGTCTGTCCGTGAGCTGTTCATGGAGCCTTCAATGGCAAATCGCCACGGGCTTATAGCAGGCGCTACCGGAACGGGAAAAACCATAACAATGAAAGTTATGGCCGAGAGCTTTTCTGATATGGGCGTACCTGTGTTTATGGCCGATGTAAAAGGGGATTTAAGCGGTATGTGCTGCCCGGGAATACCTTCCGCCCATATGCAGGAAAGGGTAAATCTCCTTGGACTTATGGATTTTGAGCTTCACGGATACCCTACCAGATTCTGGGATGTTTTTGGTCAGGAGGGCCATCCGGCGAGAGTTACGGTCTCGGATATGGGGCCTGTTCTTTTGTCCAGACTTTTAAATCTTACTCAGGTGCAAAGCGGAGTTTTGAACATAGTCTTCCGTGTGGCTGATGATAACGGCCTGCTGCTTCTGGATTTGAAGGATTTAAGGGCTATGCTCCGCTATGTGGGAGAGAACAGAGAGGAATTTACCAATACCTACGGCAATGTGTCATCTGCCAGCATAGGCGCAATACAGCGGGCGCTGCTCAGTTTGGAAGACGAAGGCGGGGAAACGCTTTTCGGCGAGCCTGCACTGGATATACGGGACTGGCTGCGTACAGACAGAGATGGCAGAGGCTACATAAATATTCTTTCAGCCGGCAGACTTATTCAAAGCCCCATGGTGTATGCGAGTTTTCTGCTGTGGATGATGACGGAGCTGTTTGAACAGCTGCCCGAAGTGGGGGACGGAGACAAACCCAGAATGATCTTCTTTTTTGATGAAGCCCATCTGCTTTTTGACGGCGCTCCCAAACCGCTGGTACAGAAAATAGTGCAGGTAGTAAAGCTTATACGCTCCAAAGGTGTGGGCATTTATTTTGTAAGTCAAAGCCCTGCCGATATACCAAATGAGGTTCTGGCCCAGCTTTCAAACAGGGTTCAGCACGCTCTGAGAGCATATACACCTGAAGAGCAGAAGGCAGTTCGTGCAGCGGCCAGAGCGTTCAGAAAAAATCCTGACTTTGACACTGAAACAGCCTTGCAGGAGTTGGGCGTAGGCGAGGCACTTGTGAGCTTTTTGGATAAGGACGGCGTTCCGTCTGTGGTTGAACGGGCGGATGTAATGCCGCCGCAAAGTCTTATGGGACCGGCTGACCCCCAGTATGTGAGCAGACTCATAATCAGAGATGAATTTGATTTAAAATACAGGGAGAGCGTAGACAGAGAATCTGCCTATGAGATATTAGAGCGGGCAAATCAGGAGCTGGAACTTTTACGCAGGCAGGAAGCGGAGGAAGCCGCAAGAGAAAAGCAGAGACTTAAGGAAGAAAGCAAGGCTGAAAGAGCCTATGAAAAAGAACGGGAAAGGGAAGAAAAACGCAGAAGAGACACCATTGAGCGTGCAGCATCAAATGCGGCGTCATCTGTTGCCAGATCTGTAAGCAATAATATTGTCAGCTCTGTAATGGGCGGGAAAAAGGTCAGCGGAAAAACAATGGCCAAAAGAGCCGCAACAAACGCCCTTAGCTCTGTTATGCGTACAGGTTCACGGTCTATAATAAGAGGTCTTTTCGGCAATAAAAAGTAAGGCTGTACAAGTGGAGCTATACAATAAAAGCAGCACCGGAACTGAATTTCCGGTGCTGCTTTTTTATGCAGGTTCGTAGGATTTACTTATCTGAACTCCCTCGGCATCAAATTCCACATTTTCCATCAATGCGGGGTCAGCGTGACTGCGGCGCTTGATTACAAGGCCCTGCCCCTGATTGTTAAAAACCCAAATTTTATATCTGGGGAAATCGGGGTCGTCTTTTGTAAAAACTCCGCTGTTGTTTAAACGGCAAAATCTGGATCTGCCCTCGGCAGTATCCAGCAAATCTCCGGGACCGTCGTAAAACAGCTCGTCCTGAGCGGCCTTCTTCTTAAACTGCTCCCAGTCCTCTGCGTCAACGTTCATAATGTCGTTGGGCTGAATCATAGTAAAACATCCTTTCTGCTTGGGATTTTTCAAAATTATATGACATAAGAATAACACAGCTTTAAAAATAACACAAGCCGCAGTTGCGCCGCATATAAAAATGTGTATATAATATGGAGAGGTGAGCGCATGAAAATATACATTGCAGAGGATGACAGGCTGATTGCCGGTGCAATAAAAAAGCATTTTGAGGTCTGGGGATTTGAGGTAAAGGCAGCTTCGGACTTTACCGATATAATGGGAGAGTTTCTGGAATTTAAACCCGATCTGGTGCTTATGGATATAGGGCTTCCTTTTTATAACGGCTATTACTGGTGCAGCCGGATAAGAAAAATATCAAAACTTCCTATAATTTTTATCTCGTCTGCGTCGGATAACATGAATATAGTTATGGCGGTTAACATGGGGGCAGACGATTTTATAGCAAAGCCCTTTGATCTGGAAGTGCTCAATGCAAAGGTGCAGGCAATCCTGAGACGCTGCTATGACTTTTCCGTGTCGGGCAGGGTATTCAGTCACGGAGGGGCAGTTCTCAGTACGGATGACGGCTCAGTAAGCTATGAGGGTAAAAAACTGGAGCTTACAAAGAATGAATATAAAATCATGCAGGTGCTGATGGAAAATAACGGAAAAATAGTTTCCCGGGACATATTGATGCAGAAGCTGTGGGAGTCGGACAGCTTTGTGGATGAGAACACACTGAGCGTAAACATTGCCAGACTACGAAAAAAGCTGGAGGGAATAGGCCTTTGCGGCTTTATCTCCACTAAAAAAGGGCAGGGGTACATTATAGAATGAAGCTTGTGGGAAAATATCTGAGAGACAGAATAAAATGTATTTCACTGCTGGTTGTGCTGCTGCTATTCTTTGCGTTTTTTTACTGGCTTGCAAAAATGCCCATGAGGCTGCTTGTCTACGGAATTTTGATTTGTGTTGCAATATGCCTTATATGGGGCGCCGTAGACTTTAAGCAATGGTATATTAAACTTAAAAAGCTTGAAATTGCAAAGGAACAGATTCTGCTGTCCATAGAAAATCTGCCGGAAGGCAGCAATGAAGCGGAGAGAGAATACAGGGAAATTATAAGACTGAGCCACGAGGGAAGGGTAGCTCTACAAAATCAGAGCGAGCTTAAATTTGCGGAGGCTCTGGACTATTTTACAATCTGGGCTCACCAGATCAAAACACCTATAGCGGCAATCCACCTTCTGATGGATACAGGACAGGGAGAAATCTCACCTGAATTCAGGGAGGAACTTATGAAAATAGAGCAGTATGTGGAAATGCTGCTTTTCTATCTTCGCCTTGACAGTGACTATTCAGACTATGTGCTGAAAAACTATGAACTTGACGGAATAATAAGACAGGCGGTTAGAAAGTATTCAAAACAGTTTATAAGAAAGAAAATAAGTCTTAGATATGACGGAACGGAACTCTGTGCAGTTACAGACGAAAAATGGCTGCTGTTTGTCATTTGCCAGCTTCTGGATAATGCGCTTAAATACACACAAAAAGGGTCAATAAGCATTTATACCCGAGGAGACAGACTGATAATAGAAGATACCGGAATCGGAATAGCTCCTGAGGATCTGCCCAGAGTTTTTCAGAAAGGGTATACAGGCTATAACGGCCGTTACGACAGAAAATCCACAGGCATCGGGCTTTATATATGCAAAAGAGTGCTAAACAAGCTTGGGCATGAAATTGAAATTCAGTCTGTGCTGAAGCAGGGAACAAAACTTATAATTACTTTTAATAATGAAAAAAGGGAGCTTCCGTTTGAATAAGCGGAAGCTCCGGCAATATGCCAATCTTACATAAATGAAAGATTAAACGGAAAAGTGTAAGGCAAGTCTATGGCAGCACTAAAGCGGGGAATTTATAATAAAGCCATAAAATGAAAAAGGAGAAAAACAGATGGCAATGCTTGAAGTTAATCAGCTTAAAAAAATCTATACCTCCCGCTTTGGGGGAAACAGTGTTCAGGCCCTTAAAAATGTAAACTTTTCTGTTGAAAAAGGCGAATATGTGGCAATAATGGGCGAGAGCGGTTCAGGTAAGACCACGCTTTTAAATATAATCGCATCCCTTGATAAACCAAGCTCCGGACAGGTTATTCTTAACGGGAAAAATGTGGCGGAAATCAAGGACAAGGATCTGGCTGCGTTCCGCAGAGACAACCTTGGATTTGTCTTTCAGGACTTTAATTTGCTCGATACATTCAGCCTGAAGGACAATATTTTTCTTCCTCTGGTTCTGGAGGGCAAGAAGTACGACGAAATGGCGAGACGGCTTGAACCCATTGCTCACAAGTTGGGAATTTACGATATACTGGAAAAATACCCCTATGAGATCTCCGGCGGTCAAAAGCAGCGCTGTGCCGTTGCCAGAGCCATAATAACAAATCCCCAGCTTATTCTGGCAGACGAGCCCACAGGTGCTCTCGACTCAAAGGCAACAGACAAGCTGCTGAATTTATTTGAAGCCATAAACGCTGACGGACAGACAATCTTGATGGTAACTCACTCCGTAAAGGCTGCAAGCCACGCTAAACGTGTGCTGTTTATAAAAGACGGCGAGGTTTTCCACCAACTCTACAGAGCTGATATGACGGAAAGCGAAATGTACGGTAAAATTTCTGATACGCTGACTGTATTGCAGAAAGGCGGCAAAAATGACTAAATCCTTTTACCCAAGAATTGCCGCCTCAAACCTTATGAAAAACGGCAAATTCTATCTTCCCTATATTTTGACGGTAATATTTTCATCGGCGGTTTTTTATATAGTTCTGGCCATCTCCCAAATTAAACTGGGAGATCAGATACGCTACAACTACCTTGCAAATTATATGAGTATTGGCTCTGTAATATTGGGTCTCTTTATCGTAGTGTTTCTAAACTACACTAACTCATTCCTGATGAAGCGCAGAAACAAAGAACTGGGTCTGTACAATGTACTTGGAATGGGTAAGGGAAATATATCCAAGGTCCTGTTTTTTGAAAGCCTTTACACATGGCTTATAGGCGCAGGCGGCGGTCTTGTTTTGGGAATGCTGCTTTTGAAGCTGGTATTGATGTTTGCGGCAAAGCTGATAAACTTTGATGTACCGAAGGCTTATTTTTCGCCCTTTGCAGCCGGTACGACACTGACTCTTTTCGGCGCAATCCTGCTTTTGGTGCTGTTTAAAAATCTCATGAGACTTAAAAAGCTCAATACCATTGAATTGCTAAGGGGAAACAACACAGGAGAGAAAGAACCCAAAACCCGCTGGCTGCTTGCAATTATCGGTGTGCTGTCTCTTGGCTCCGGATACTGCATTGCGGTTATCGCAAAGAGCGCAATTGTTGCCTTCAAGTTTTACTTTTTGGCGGTGCTGTTGGTTATTATCGGCACATATTGTCTGTTTTCGGCAGTGAGTATAGCCATACTGAAGCTGCTTAGAAAAAACAAAAGCTTCTATTATAAAACCGGACATTTTATAGGAATTTCCGGCATGATACACCGAATGAACAGAAATGCCGTAGGGCTTGCTAATATCTGCATACTCTCAACCATGGTTCTTGTTATGGTGTCGGGAACTCTTTCACTTTACCTTGGAATAGATGACATACTGGAGAAAAATAATCCTACTGACATAAGTATGGACATAAATACCGTGGACGACGAATTAACGAAAATAATTGAAACAGAGAAATTTTTTGAGACAAGTCTGGAGAGCAAGGGACTTAAAATAGAGAAAATTGAAAGCTATGAAAGCTTTCCTACTGTTCTGTTGAACGTAGGGGATAGTTTTATTCCTATGGCTGATTTTTCAATAAATAGCAGGAACGTGGAGCTGGGAGAATTTTATGATTTCCTTTTTATAAGTCTTGAAACCTACAATGAAATTACAGGTGAAAAGGCAGTATTAAACGAGCATCAGGCCATGCTCGCAGGCTCTAAAGCAAAGACAGATGTAATAAATTTCGATTTTTCCGAGGAAGGCAGATTCAGCTATGAACTTCTTCAGGGAGATGAGAAATTCAGTATGCCGGCCTCAATAAATTCACTTTCGGGCGGAATTAAATTTATTGTTTTGCCGGACAGCAGCGACCTGTGGAAAATCAAGGACGCAAGCCAGAAATATGTTAATGCCAGAAGCAGTGAAAGAATGAAATTTTATGTACGCACAAGCTATCTTATAGATGTGGAGGGCGGTACGGAGGAAGAATACTGCGCATACAATACCTTATTCGACGATTTTAAAAAACTGCTCAGTGAAAAGGAGCAAGAGGGATATTACTACATTTCTTCCCGTGAAAACGAGAGAATAGAGCAATACGAGTCAAACGGCGGATTCCTGTTCCTTGGTCTTGTCCTTGGAAGCATTTTCCTGATGGCTATGGTGCTTATAATGTACTACCGTCAGATCTCCGACGGCTATGAGGATAGAGAGCGCTTTCTGGTTATGCAGCAGGTTGGACTGCCTAAAAAAGAAATTCGCAAGAGTATCAATTTGCAGGTGCTGACAGTGTTTTTTGCCCCTCTTTTGGTGGCAGGCTTGCACCTTATAATGAACTTTAATCTAATGCGCCTGCTGCTCACAATGTTCAGAATGGAAAACTTTGGTCTGACGGCCATGTGTTCAGGTATCTGTTTCCTTGTATTTGCCATCATTTACGGTATTATATATGCTCTTACGGCAAAGACCTATTATAAAATCGTCAGCGAAAAAAATACAGACTAAAACAAAAACGCACGATGCTTTAAAACATCGTGCGTTAGCTTTAATTATTTCAGTCACCCATGCAAATGCCTATATCTCTTGCAACCTGAATCATGCAGTGATCTGTAGGCAGGAACTTTGTTTTGCTTGCCGCATCCTCAAGAGGAATGGAGACAATGCGGTTGTCCTGAATTGCGACCATGCGGTTGTACTGCTTTTCAGCAATAAGGTCAGCCGCAGCGGTTCCAAACTGAGTGGCAAGCACTCTGTCGTAGGGGCAGGGAGGACCGCCTCTCTGATAATGACCGGGTACGGTGACTCTTGTTTCAACGCCTGTGAGCTTTTCAAGCTCGTCTGCGATTGCGTAGGAAACGGCAGGGAAGTGAGTCATTTCTCTCTTTCTGCGGCTTTCCTCCTCGGAAAGCTTTTTATCATGAATGGAAATAGCACCCTCGGCACAGGCAACTATGGAAAAGCCTCTGCCGCCGCTCTTGCGGGATTCTATCATTTCCGCTACCTTCTCTATATCGTAGGGAATTTCGGGAATCAGAATAGCGTCGGCACCGCTGGCAATACCTGCGTTCAAGGTGAGCCAGCCGGCATCACGCCCCATAAGCTCCACAACAAACACACGGCTGTGTGCGCTGGCGGTGGAGTGAATATAGTCTATAACATTTGTGGCCACATCCACGGCACTCTGAAAACCGAAGGTAGTGTCTGTACCCCAAATATCGTTGTCTATGGTTTTGGGAAGAGTGATCACATTCATGCCGTAGTCGGAAAGAAGCTTTGCGCTCTTCTGAGTTCCGTTTCCGCCCATGATTACAAGGCAGTCCAGATTAAGCCTGTTGTAGGTGTCAAGCATTGCGGGCATAAGGCTGTTGCCGTCTTTGTCCACAATATCCTTGCCCGGAATATAGCGCTGACGGGAAGTACCCAAAATAGTACCGCCCTGAGTGAGAATTCCGGAAAAATCAACTTCCTCCATATACTTGTAGTCCCCGTCTATGAGACCACGGTAACCGTCATACATGCCGAATATTTCGACATTTTTTCCCATACGCTGAAAAAGTGTTTTGCCTATACCACGGATTGCGGCGTTAAGACCCTGACAGTCGCCACCGCTGGTGATAAGACCAACCCTTGTCATCCTTTTCATTTATATATATTCCTCCTAACAGGAAATTAGATATTATTATTATGCAACATCATGGATAAAAATGCAATAGCAGGGTACACTTTTGGTATTATACACAAAAAAACAAATAAAAATCAAGGGACTTGGGCATTACAGTAGTGCTTTTGACAAACAGATTGGAAAATAAAAAGGGCAGCAGGTAAAACTTACCGCTGCCAAATCTGTTTAAAGCTCTTCAAGGAGAAAATGAGCCATGCTGTCCATGGCATTTGAAGCCTTTTTTATTGGAAACATTTGGAAAACATGCCACATATCTTCCCAAACCTCCAGCCTGCATGACACTCCTGCTTCAAGCATCCTGTCTCTGAGCCTTTCGGAATCGGAGTAGAGTATTTCATGGGAACCGACCTGAATAAGCGTGGGCGGAAAACCGTTAAAATCGCCGAAGAGAGGTGAAAGAGAGGCAGAGACAAGGTCGTTGTCTCCGGCATAAGCTCTAATGACTGCCTTAATATAATCGAGGGTCAGCATTGGGTCTATATCCTGCCGTTGTTCATAGGATGGACCTGAAATAGTCATATCTGTCCATGGGGACATCAAGAGCATGGCTCCCGGAAGCATACGGTCAGCCGATTTCAGCCGATGACACAATGCAAGGGCCAGATTGCCACCGGCAGAGTCACCGGCAATGACAATGTCTTTAGCACCGTAGCCAAGATACATAAGGTGGTTCCATACTTTTTCGGCATCCTCAAGTGCGGCGGGATAGGGAAATTCCGGAGCAAGGCGGTATTCAAAAGCCAGAACATCAAATCCTGTGCGTTGGGTAAGCTTGGAGGCCAGAACCTTGGAATAACCCAGATTTCCGCTGGTGTAGCCACCTCCGTGACAGTAAAGAATGGCACGCTTCCTCTTGTGGGGCCGCTCCAGACGCATCCAGGCGGCAGCAAGGCCGTCTATCTCCGTTGGTTCCCAAACCATACCGGACATAGGTGCCACAAGATTTCCCAGAACCTCCTGACTTCGGCGCTGCTTTTCCAACTCGTCAGCCGTCAGTTCGTCAGGTGTACCGGCACTGTGCAGCGCCTTTAAAACCCGCATTGCGGGGTCAAGTCTGGGTTCTCCGGATTCTTTTTTTGTACGGTACCTGCCTTTGTTCATTGTCTTCATCTCCCTGTTTTTTCACAATTATATCATATAGTACGGCGCTGACAAGATTTTTTTGATGATAATTTTTATTGCGGGAACAGGATATGAGTGTTAATATAGTATTTCAAACAGAAAGTCGAGGTGAAAGACTTTGCCGCACAGAAAAGTGTCATGGTACAAAATGGACAACGCAAGCATAATGTATTCTTCTCTTCAAAAAGAGGAATATTCGGCTATATACAGGTTTTCGGCGGTTATGAGGGACAAGGTGCAGCCGGAGGCGCTTCAAAGAGCTATTGATAAGGTCATGCCACGGTTTCCGGGGTTTAGAAGCAGAATAAAAAAAGGCGTTTTCTGGTACTATTTTGAGCCAAACAAAGCTCCCGGACCTTTCCTGAAGGAAGATGTTGCAGAGCCTTGCAGGCCTGTGAGGTTTAACGAGGACAACCACTGGCTGGTCCGGTTTTACTATTATGACAGGCGCATTTCAGTGGAAGTGTTTCACGCCATATCTGACGGTGCAGGTACGATCAGCTTTATGCGCTGCCTGCTGGCTCAGTACCTCAGGGAAACGGGCGTGGATATTCCCTGCACAGAAGGGATACAGAATATAGAAGAAAAATCAAGTGCCGAGGAGTGGGAAGACGCTTATTCCAAATATGCGGTAAAACACTGCAAGGCTCAGCCGCTGGTGAGGCGTGCCTACCAGAACATAGGCACACCTGAGCGATTTTATACCTTTAATGTTACCATGGGTTTTATGCCTGTTGACAAACTGAAGGCAAGGGCAAAAAGCCTTGGGGTTTCCATAACGGACTATTTGTGCGGAGCTTTAATGTATGTGCTTATGGAGAAACAGCGGAGTGAGAGACCTATAAGAGAAAAGCCTGTCGCTCTTTCCGTTCCTGTAAATCTCAGAGCATATTTTCCCACGAAAACTATGCGAAACTTTATTCTGACTGTTCAGCCGTGGATCGATCCGTCACTTGGGGATTACAGCTTTGAGGAAGTGGTAGGACTTGTACATCACTATATGAGAATCCACTGCAGCCCTAATGAAATGCGGGCGGCATTCAGCAGAAATGTTCGCTTCCAGAATAATAAATTCCTTAAAATTGTTCCAAGAATTTTGAAAAATCCTATAATGGCTATAAGCTATAAGCTCAAAGGTACAAGACCCTATTCGGCTATAATGACTAATCCGGGGGTGTTTAAGGTGCCGCAGGAAATGGAACCTTACATTGAACACATGGAGGTTATTCAGGGACAGGCTACCGTTCCAAGGCCCCATCTTGCCTCTATGAGCTACGGAAACATTATGGAAATCACCTTTTCGGGAACCATGAAAGAGGCCGAACTTGAGCGGGCTTTTTTCACTTTCCTTGTTAAAGACGGAATTCCCGTCCATATTGAAAGCAATCGTCAGCGCCCCAACAGGGCGGAAGGAGGGAAATAAATGTCATACTGTGTAAATTGCGGTGTGGAGTTGGGTAAGGATTTGAAACGATGTCCCCTCTGCGGTACCCTTGTCATAAACCCGAACGAAGTGGAGAGAGAACCGGAGCTTCCGTTTTTCCCACAGAGACAGGAACGGATCGAACCCGTATCAAAGAGAGAGCTTGCCTTACTGCTCAGTGTTATGTTTGCCTCAGTAGCCGTTAGCTGCGGACTTTTGAATCTGGCTTTGAGACCTGAAGTCAGGTGGTGGCTGTACGCTGCCGGAGGAGCTGCAATGCTGTGGATCTGGTTTGTACCGCCGCTTTTGTGGAGAGATATGTCTGCATTGGCAAAGGTGGCTCTTGACATCGGCGCTGTTGCGCTGTATGTGCTGCTCATTGCCGTGGCATCCGATGGAATGAACTGGTATACAGGGCTTGCGCTTCCGCTCATCGCCGCTCTTGCAATCATTACACTTGTGATTTGTTATCTGCTCCGTGGCGGACGCCGTTCTAATCTTATGTCCATAGTAATCTGTCTTATAGGAATAGGGCTGATGAGCCTGTTGACGGAACTTACAATAGACTTTTACTTTTCGTCCCACTGGAATCCGAGCTGGTCTTTGATTGTGCTTGCTGTATGCGTGGGTTTTTCCATGCCGCTTATAATCATTCGCCTTGTGCCGTCTCTCCGTGAAGAGACAAGACGGCGTTTTCACCTGTAAGTTAAAATAACTCCGGAGGCTTAGGCTTCCGGAGTTATTTTATATGGGGTAATAATTTTTGTAAACCGATTTGACCGTTTTATAAGCTGCCGAATATATATGTATGAGGTGGTATAATGAGCGATCTGGCAAAACTAAGCCGATGGTTTCGGTCTCAGATCGGAGTAGCTGAGGACCCCTTAGGCTCAAATAATGTTATTTACAACACTCTGTATTACGGGAGACCTGTATATGGACCGCAATATGGATGGTGCGTTGCTTTTGTCTGGGCGGGATTTTTCCAGTGCGGACTTTCAAAGCTGTTCTTAGACGGCGGAAAATCCGCATATTGCCCATACGTGGTTGACTGGGCTAAAAAACATGGCTTATGGGTTACAGGCAATTACCGTGAGGGAGACATTCTGATATTTTCGGTAAGAGGAAAAGAACCTGATCACATGGGATACTGCCTGAGAAAAAGCGGCGATGCTCTGGTGTGTGTAGAGGGGAATTACGGAGACAGAGTGTCGGAAGTTTATCGCAGCGTATCTGAGCCGCTGGGGGCGTACAGACCGGATTACGGCAGCGAAGAGAATGGTATACGCTCAGGTGATATTGTGGAGATACTGCCTGACGCACGCTACTGGGACAATACCGTAGTTCCGCTATGGGTAAGAAATAAGCTGTGGATAGTATATTCTGTGCGAGGTGAGCGGGCAGTTATAAATCAGAGCCTGGACGGAGACTTCAATATAATGTCTCCAATATCGGTTGACTATCTTAAAGTTGTTTCCAAACCCGAGTCAGGGCAATATATAGAATACCGAGTAAAAGCAGGGGACAGCCTTTGGGGAATAGCTCAAAAGGAGCTGGGATCTGGACTTAGATATAAAGAAATAATGGAAATTAACGGTCTTAACTCAACTCTGATATATCCCGGACAGATATTAAAGTTGCCGTTAGAGTAAAAAGAAAGCACCGATTAAGGTGCTTTCAATTTTTCGTGTGCGTGTTGATTGAATTGTTCATATTTATATATTAAAATTGAAAACAGCTTAAACTGGTCGGTACATAAATTTCTGCCATACTTAACAGAGAGGAACGAAAAAATGATAGATTTTAACAATGCAACATTTCTTAAATTGAAGCCTGTGGACAATGGAACATATGCATCAGTTATTACGCCTATGTTTGTAGGCGGCGAGGAAATTATCGGAACTTACAGGAGTATTCGTGACGGTGTTGTATTTACGAATAAGCGAATTATTGCTGTAAATGTTCAGGGAATAACAGGGTCAAAAAAAGACTTCACTTCTCTGCCATACAGTAAAATTCAGTCATACTCCGTTGAGACCGCCGGTGTGCTTGACCTCGACAGCGAGCTTGAGATTTGGTTTTCGGGCCTTGGAAAAGTTAAGCTGGAGTTTGTGGCACGGGCTAATATATCTGAAATTTGCAGAATAATTTCAGAACAGGTACTGTAAGGCTGCGGCTTTTATCAGAAATACGGTAATATTGGAAGAAAAAAGAGTGCAATTTGTATTGCACTCTTTTTTGCTGTCAGTTGTCGCTAAGCATAGCAGCCGCCGGAGTAATAAGGTAAAATAAATCCACCGTACTAAAACGATGAGGTTTTGGAAACCTTATCACATTAAAAGCAGTGATGGTCAAAATATAAAAAAATGATATAAAGCAGACAGCAGATTTGAGATATCGGCGTGAATAACATAGAAAAACTTTCAGAAAGTTTTACAAAAAAGGTTTTGGATATCACACCCATAATACCGGCGAATATCTGCTTTATATTCGCAAACCATGATTATCGCATAAAAAAGGAGCAGGCGATATACTGCATGCTCCTATGTGGAACTTTTGACCAAAGCGTAAAAGAAATGTCAATTAACGAAAAAATTTGGGATAACAACATTTTTTGCTATATTCATCGTCTCAGTGCAACGGAAAATAAAACAAAGGTAGTTCTAAAATTCTGCTAATATATTAAAAACAAATTTAACTACAATTTGTATTCTGCGGTGTTGGCTACACAAACTTAAACTTTTTCTATACATAGCATAATAAAATATATTATTAGCAGCATGGTGAATTACATCATGCTATTTTCATTCAAAATCGGACCGTAAAGACTATCTCAATTTAAAATTCAAACAGTGATGGCATTACAAAAGTAGGTTGGAAAAAACCTTTTGACGAAATAAAATATAAATGATACCATTTAATCACAGACCGGTTTGAAAGACTTTAAGGAAGCGAGATTTATGACAGAATCAGAATACAAAGAGCTTAAACTTATCGACACGAAGAATGTGGCGGAAGAAATAGAATTTCTTTTTATGAAAAAATATGCTTCTATTGACCTTTCCGTTGCGTGTCCTGCTGCTGCATATGCATTGTATCTACTTGGAAAGTATCCGGAAAGCTGCAGCAATGAATTTTATAGATTTTGCGATTGCGTATGCCAATATTCAGCGAATTGGGATAACATCATGTATGTGATGGATTGCTCCATTAGTGAGGGTGATAGAGAAGATAAATATATAGCGTGGTCAGATGTTCTTGAATTAAACGGACGCTTTACACAGAAAGAATTGGCAGCATATCTTCTCTTCGGAGATACAAATATTCCGTATACACACGTTCCGGATGGCGTTGCAGAATTGAGCTATCAGCTTCTTGAAATTAAAGAAAGTGATTCGCTTGCAGATTTTACTGTAAATGACGGGTCATTTCTGGCTCATTGCTGGTTTACTCATCCGCAAGTAAAATTGTGCGGTATACCAATATCAATTTATGACAGTGCTGTTGCCCAGATAAGGGCGGACATGATTGGTGCAGAATATTTTGTTGATGAAGGGGATTATATTCCGGAAACAAAGGTAAATAAAATATTTTGCCATTTTCCCTCTACTGAGTTACACATCCCACTTATCAGACAAAAGGTAAAAGATTATGGAATATTTGAAGACATTCCTGAAAAATCTTCTGTTGAATGGTGTTACAGTGCCTTGCTTCTGAAAAAACTGAAAAAAGGCGGTAAGGCAGTATGTATAATGAACGCAGGCTGCCTCAGTGACAGAAAAGACGCAGAAGCCAGAAAATATTTTCTGGACAGAGGACTTATAGAGCAGGTTATAATTCTTCCGGAGAAGCTTTTCCCTGATAAAAGAAGAAGACTTGCGGCGGTTGTTTTTTC
>JARHZW010000081.1 GCA_029264685.1 Candidatus Limivicinus sp. | reverse complement strand
CCTTACCGCCGCCGAAAAGCTCAAGGAAGGTCTGGCGGAAGCACTGATCGATTTCTTTGAAGCGCTCCGTAAACACCTGCTCCATTTCTCCGGTTATATCGGTAATTATACCCAGAAGTTCCTTTTTGGCTTTCTCAACATCGTCTCTCTGCTCGGTCAAAAATTCATAGCGCTCGTTCACACGCTTAAATTCCTCTATTGCGCCAAGGTTTGGCGTGCCGAGAGAATTGATTTCTCTTCTCAGCTCGCCTATATGTTTGGACGCCTTTTGTATATTTTCAACGGGCTGACGTATGGCCTCTGCCGCACTGTGGCTTAGTTCATAATTGTCCCAGAGCTTGTCCAGAAGCTGTTTTTCCTCCATTTCGGAAGCCAGCTTTTTCTGCTCAATTCTTGCACACATACGCTCCATATCAAGAATATCCGCATTTCTCGCCTGAGCATCCTTTTCCGTCTTGCCTCTTCTGCCCTCAAGCTCCAGTCTGCTTCGGCTTATTTCCGCAATTTCTTCCTTTATTTTGGAAACTTTTTCATTTATGCCTTTAAGTCTGTTCTCTTCATCGGCAAGTCTGGTTTTAAAGCTTTCTATCTGATTATCTGCCGCCTCAACAGCCTGCTTCCTGCTGTCACTGTCACCGGAAAGCCCGCTGAGCAAGGCATTGAGCTGACGCAGAGAAGCTTCTGTTGTTTTCTTTTCCGCTTCAAAGGATGAGCTCCTGCTCCGTAAATCAGCGCCCTCCTCAACAGCCACATCCAGCTGATACTTTACAGAGGCAAGGGAACTTTGAGCTTTATTCAGCTCTTCGGTAAAGCGTTTTTCATCTTCTTCAAGGCGTACTCTCTTCTTTTTAAGCTTTTGCAGCTCGTTGGCTCTGGAAAGAACGCCGCTGGTTTTGGCGGCGCTGCCGCCGGTCATTGAACCGTCGGCATTCATAAGCTGGCCGTCGAGTGTTACAATTCTCAGTCTGTTGCCGTTGGCTCTGGAAATTCGCACTGCATCCGAAAGACTCTCGGCAACTATGGTGCGGCCTAAAAGATTTGCAAATATGCCGGTGTATTGAGGGGCAAACTGAACAAGATCCATAGCAAGCCCCACAAATCCCGGGTCTTTATCTGGCAGATTTTTCAGAGTGTCGCCTTTAATTACATCCATTGGCATAAAAGTGGCTCGTCCGCAGTCCCGCCGTTTTAGCATTTCTATTGCGGCTTTACCGTCATTCTGGCTGTCCACAACAATTTTCTGTGCAGAAGCCCCAAGGGCAGTTTCGATTGCAAGCGCACATTCTTCATTTGTTCTCAGCAGGTTTGCAACAGGTCCGTGAACGCCACGGAGGTTTCCGTGTCCTGCCTCACGCATTACCACCTTGACCGCTTTTGAATATCCCTCGTAGTCCTTTTCCATCTCCTGAAGCATGTTAATTCGTGAGTCCATGCTTCGTCCTTCTATATGGATAGATGTTACTTTATCATTTAATACCTTCAGGCTGTCCTCACGGCTGCCTATTTTCATTCTACAACCCTGAAGAACATTTTCGTTTTCCTTGATGAGGACTGAAATTTCCTCAAGTTGACGGTCAGCTGCTTTAACCTGCTGTTCGCCCTGAGCAATGCTGTTTTTTATTTCAAGAACCCGGCTTTCCTGTTCTGCAATGTCGGAAAGCATTCTCTCTTTATTTTTTATATTGCTTTCAATATTGGCTTTTATAACGGCAGTTTTAGCCTCACATTCAGAAGCCGCCGACTCCGTTTTAGAAAGCCGTTCTCTGGCCTGCTCGCTCTCTATATCCTTGCGTCTCATACGCTCGCTTATGCTGTCGGAGGAGGCGTAAAGAGCATTCAGCTCTTCCTTTGCCTTTTCAAGGCTCATTTTAGCCTGATCGTATTCCTGATTTACGCTTTCCGCCTGAGCGCTGAGTTTTTCAAGGCTTTCCATCCAGAGGGAAACTTCGTTTACCTTCAGCTCATCCCGCAAGACCAGATATCGCTTCGCAATCTCTGACTGCTTTTTAAGGGGGCCTACCTGCATTTCAAGCTCTTCAATTTTGTCATTTACACGGAGAAGATTGTCCTCCGTACGCTCAAGCTTGCGTTCGGCCTCCTCTTTTCTGTATCTGAAGCGTGATATACCTGCCGCCTCTTCAAAAACCTCTCGCCGGTCGGTGCTTTTATTGGAAACAATGTCCGCAATTTTTCCCTGACCTATAATAGAGTAGCCGTCTCGTCCCAAACCTGTATCCATAAGCAGATTATTTATATCTTTTAGGCGGACCGATTCTCTGTTTATATAATATTCGCTGTCGCCGCTGCGGTAATAGCGGCGGGTAAGCATTATTTCACTGCTGTCATAGTCAAAAATATGGGCTGAGTTATCAATAATCAGAGACACCTGAGCATAGCCCATGGCCCCTCTTTTTTCCGTACCGCCGAAAATAACGTCCTCCATTTTGGCACCTCTCAGTGCCTTTGAACGCTGCTCACCCATAACCCAGAGGATTGCATCGGAAATATTAGACTTTCCGGATCCGTTAGGGCCTACTATGGCGGTTATATCTTTTTCAAAAGTAAGTCGGGTCTTATCTGCAAAGCTTTTAAAACCCTGTATTTCCAAAGCCTTTAAGTACAAGTGAATAACCTCAATTACAAATAGTTAACTTAGGTATTATATTGCATTTTTAATTATTTTTCAACGGAAAGAAGCAAAATTTCTTCACCTTTTACCTGTGCTTCACGAATTTTCAACTGTTTTAATGAAAACTCTCTGCAAAGGCTGTCTACATTCTGTCTGTGCTGGCCGACCATTTGGGAAATTTTTGATTTTTCAACGCCTAAAACAACACAGCTGTCTTCTTTAACATCTGCCAGCAGACCTCGTGCTTTATTTAGCATTATACGGCTTTTCACAAGCTCACCAAGTGCCGGATGATAAGCACCGCCTACCGCATCTCCGCCTGACAGATCATCGGTAGGATTAAGGCCAAGCCTTATAACCGGTATATCCGCCTGCTCAAACATGGGCAATATTTTTGAACAGATGCTCACTGCGTCCTCAACGCTGTGCTCGATGTACTTTCCCGCTTTCCACAAATCGCACAATGCAGTGTCCCTCACTATGACCGTAGGATAAACTCTTACGCCGTCAGGTTTAAGGGCAATTATTTTTTTCACCGTCTCAATGCAGCTCTCATCTGTATCTCCGGGGAGACCGGTCATCATCTGAAGGATAAGCTTAAAGCCGACATCTTTTATAAGC
The DNA here is from genome assembly GCA_029264685.1 of Candidatus Limivicinus sp. Taxonomy (GTDB): domain Bacteria; phylum Bacillota; class Clostridia; order Oscillospirales; family Oscillospiraceae; genus Limivicinus. The sequence continues at coordinate 6,336 of JARHZW010000081.1, read as the reverse complement.
CCTGAAGCATCTTCCACATCCTTCGCCGTATGGCCTCTGCCCGAGAGCAGCAGCACTTTCTCATCCATAGACTGGGCCCCCAGCTCTATGGTTTCCACACCATAGCTTTTAAGCCGCTTCAAAACCTCTCCGTCTATGGCATCAGGTCTGGTAGAAAGACGGATGGAATTAATTATCCCCTTGTCTAAATATTCCTTTGCAGCTCCCAGCAGACTCTCCTGTTCTTTCACGGGGATTGCGGTAAAGCTGCCCCCATAAAAGGCCAGTTGCCGCTTCGCCCCGTTCAGGGGCAAGGCGGCTGCTTTCTCTATTGCCTGTCTCACATCTTCGGCCGATGCAGGGAGCTGAGAGCCTGATATATGCCTCTGATTACAGAAAACACAGTCATTGGGGCAGCCCAGATGAGGGACAAACACAGGTATGATATTTTCTCTGGCGCTCATTTTCTCAGTTCCTCCAAGGCCCTCATGGCAGCCATCTGCTCCGCTTCCTTCTTTGTTCTTCCGCTGCCCTCTCCCACTGCCGTACCGTTGACGCTGACACGGAAGGAAAAGGTTTTATTGTGGTCAGGTCCTGTCTCTGAGATAAGCTCATAGCTGATATGCTGGTCATGTTTTTTCTGGACAAGCTCCTGAAGCTCAGTCTTATAATCGCCTGTGCGGTGATTTGCACTTATTTCTGCACCGCTTAGAATATTGTCCATAATAAACTTTTTAGCCTGTTCATACCCGCTGTCAAGATACATTGCGGCAATAATTGCCTCCACCATGTCTGCAAGTATAGATGGGCGTTCCCGTCCTCCGCTTTTCTCCTCGCCTTTTCCAAGCAGCATATAGCTGCCCAGCCCCAGCGCAAGGGCAGTTTTATGGAGGCTTCCCTCGCACACAAGCTCGGCCCTGAGTCTTGTCATACTTCCTTCCGGAAGAGAGGGCTTATAATTATACAGAAACTCTGCCGTTACAAGTTCCAGCACCGAATCTCCCAGAAATTCAAGCCGTTCATAACAGCGGCAGGCATCATTGTGCTTTTCATTTGCATACGAGCTGTGGGTAAGGGCTGTACGCAAAAGGTTTATATCTTTAAAGTGGTATCCTATTTTCTTTTCAAGCTCTTCCATTTTCAGTTATTCCCGACCTTCATAGCGTCGATATTTTCCTCGATGTCTCTGATTGTGTTGCTCTCAACAAAGGCCTTAGCCTGTCTTACTGCCGCAAAAATGCAGGCAGCATCCGAAGAACCGTGAGCCTTTATAACGGGTTTTGAAATACCAAGCAAAGCAGTTCCGCCAACTTCGTTTACATCCATGGACTTTTTCATTATGCCCAAATCCTTTTTCAGCACAGCTGCGGCAAGCTTATTCTTAGTGTTTTTATAAAAAACCCCTTTAAGCTGCTTCATCATATATTTAATAACGCCCTCAGTGGTCTTCAGCAGCACATTTCCGGTAAAGCCGTCGCTTACGATAACATCATAATTTCCGGAAAATACGCCTGTGCCCTCAGCATTGCCCACAAAATTGATTCTGCCTTCTTCTCCGGCTTTCTTCAATAGTGCAAAAGTCTCCTGACGCAGTTCTCCGCCCTTGGTGTCTTCTGTGCCGATATTCAACAGACCGATTCTGGGACTTTCACATCCCATCATCTTTTTGGCATAAAAGCTGCCCATATATGCAAACTGCAAAAGATATTCCGGTGTACAGGTATCGTTTGCGCCGCAGTCAATCAGCATTACTCCGTGCTCACCTGCCGGAAGGACCGGAGAAAGAGCAGGACGGCGAATACCTTTTATGCGTTGTACAATAAATGTGGCGCCGGTAACCAGAGCTCCGGTGCTTCCGGCAGAAACGACAGCATCCCCCTGCCCCTCTTTGAGCATATTCAGTGCAACTGCCATGGAGGATTCGCTCTTCATTTTTCTGTCTCTCACAATGGACACAGGGTTATCTTCCATAGAAATAACTTCTCTTGCATCCACTACGGGAATATCACTGCACTTTTCGTTTCGGAGACAGGCCTCGACCTCTTCCTTGCGGCCTACAAGCACTATCTCAACGCCAAGCTCGTTTTTTGCTCTAACCGCACCTTTTACTATCTCTTCCGGTGCATTATCTCCGCCCATGGCATCAATTATTATTTTCACAGTCAAAAACCTCCCGCTTTAAAAGCTCGTCTATAATTTCAAGTGAGCGCCGGGAAATCTCGGCGTTTTTGTTTCTCTTGCCTTTAACCCTGTATCCAAGCGGGGTTATAATGCCAAAGTTTATATTCATAGGCTGAAAATCACCTACGCTGCCGCCGGAAATATAATTTCCCAGTGCGCCTATAGCAGTCTCCTGCGGGAAATTAACAGCGGGCAGGTCCAAAATCTCTGCGGCCTTCTCTATTCCCACCAGCATACCGGAAGCCGTAGACTCCACATAGCCCTCAACTCCTGTCATCTGACCTGCAAAACTGATTCTCGTGTCAGCTTTAAGGCGGTAATAACGGTCCAGAAGTTTGGGGCTGTTAAGATATGTATTTCTGTGCATCACACCGTAACGGAGAAATTCCGCATTTTTAAGGGCCGGTATCATTGTAAACACTCTTTTCTGCTCGCCCCATGTAAGGTGGGTCTGGAAGCCGACCATGTTGTAAATTGTTCCGTCCGCATTGTCACGGCGGAGCTGAACAACCGCATAGCTCTCCTCCCCTGTTCTGGGGTCTTTGAGCCCCACGGGCTTCAAAGGTCCGAAACGCAAAGTGTCTATTCCCCGTCTTGCCATCACCTCTACCGGCATACAGGCCTCAAAAACTCCACCGTCGTCAAAGCCGTGTACAGGGGCCTCCTTTGCGCTTCTCAGTTCTTCAACAAAGCTTATGTACTGCTCCTTATTCATGGGGCAGTTAACATAATCCGGAGTACCCTTATCGTAGCGTGATGCAAGGTATGCACTGTCCATATCTATGCTTTCAAGGCTGACTATAGGAGCCACCGCATCATAAAAATGCAGCGGCGTTTCGGGGCAAAGCTGTGAAATTTTTTCCGCAATGGCATCACTGCTCAAAGGACCTGTGGCAATCACCACCTGTCCCTCAGGAATTTCAACAGCCTCCTGACGGATGACCTCTATATTTTCATGGTTCTGAATCTTCTCCGTTATATACTTTGAAAAGCCTTCTCTGTCCACTGCCAGCGCACCGCCGGCAGCAACCTTATTATAGTCTGCGCTCTCCATTATAAGTGAGCCCATGCGTCTCATTTCTGCTTTCAAAAGGCCCACTGCATTAGTAAGCTCGTCACTTCTCAGTGAATTTGAGCACACAAGCTCGGCAAAATCTCCTGAAGTGTGAGCGGGGCTCTTGTGTTCAGGTCTCATTTCATACAGACGGACTTTAATACCTCTTTTGGCAAGCTGCCAGGCACATTCACTGCCTGCCAGACCTGCTCCCAATACGCTGACTGTTTCCATAAATTATTCCTTATCTTCTTTTTTGTCGCTTGTTTTTTTGGCCGCCACGGTCTTTTTGGCTGAAGCGGATTTCTTTGTTGCGGCTGTTTTTTTCGCTGTCGTTTTCTTTGCAGGAGCTGATTTTTCCCCTGTATTTTCGTCCCCGCTCTGCACACCGTTTTCATCTTTCTCTGTGGTTTTTTTCTTATAACCACGTTTATCTTCCGGCAGGAAGTTGGGACACTCTTCATTTATGCAGAAAGGCTTCTGTGCGCCTCTTCCGCTTTTTTTGAACATTGTTTTGCCGCATGAAGGGCAGAAATCTTTTGTCGGCACATCCCATGTTATAAATCCGCAGTCCACGCCACGCTCGCAGGCATAGAAAACATAGCCCTTCTTTGAGGTGCGCTTTAAAATTTTTCCGCCGCATTTGGGACATTTGCCCGGCATTTCAACCACTATGGGCTTTGTAAAAGTACATTCCGGAAAGCCTGGGCAGGCAAGGAAATACCCGAATTTGCCTTTTTTCACTACCATCTGTCTGCCGCAAACATCACAGTACTCATCGCTGAGTACATCGGGAACCTTGATTTTAACCCCGTCAAGCGCCTTTTCAGCTGCTTCAAATTCCTCGTTAAAGCTGCCGTAAAAATCAGACAGAACATCTTTCCACTGTTCTTTTCCACGCTCTATCTCGTCCAGTTCCTCTTCCATATGGTTTGTAAATTTAAGGTCCACAATATCCGCAAAGTGCTCTTTCATAAGCCCCGTAACCACTTCTCCCAAGGGAGTGGGCTTCAGGTACTTGCCCTCCTTGATTACATAGTCATGGGAGGTTATGGTTGAGATAGTAGGAGCGTAGGTAGAGGGACGGCCTATGCCTTTTTCCTCCATCGCCCGTATAAGGGTAGCTTCGGTGTATCTGGACGGTGGCTGGGTAAACTGCTCGTCGGGTATCATCTTTTGCAGCTTCAGCTCTTCACCCTCATTCAAGGTAGGCAGAGGGCTTTGGATCTCGTCGCTTTCCTCATCTCTGGCCTCTTCGTACACTGCTGTATAGCCTTTAAATTTAAGCTCGGAGTAATTGGCTTTAAACACATAGTCGGCAGCAGTAACATCCACGGAAACATTATCATAGATTGCGTTTGCCATCTGGCAGGCAGTAAAACGGCCCCATATAAGTCTGTATAGTCTGTACTGCTCCTGAGTCAGATTTTTTCTGACCACATCCGGCGTAAGCTGAACATTTGTGGGGCGTATGGCCTCGTGGGCGTCCTGAGCGCCGACCTTGGTCTTAAAATGTCTGGGTTTTTCAGGGTAATATTCAGGGCCGTAGTGGCTTACTATATAATCCCTTGCGGCACTGATTGCCTCATCTGACAGTCTCAGCGAGTCGGTTCTCATATAAGTAATAAGACCTATGCTTCCAAAGCCGTCTATCTCCACGCCTTCGTAAAGCTGCTGGGCTATGGACATGGTGCGTCGGGGAGTCATATTAAGTCTTCTCGATGCCTCCTGCTGCAATGTGGAGGTGATAAAAGGAGGCGCAGGGCTTCTCTGCTTAACGCTGCGTTTTACCTTTGATACGGTAAATTTATCCTTTTTGCATTCATCTATTATGCCGTTTACCTCTTCTTCGCTCCTGATTTCCTGCTTTTTGTTATCCTTTCCGTAGAAACGGGCTTTAAAAGCAGTCTCCTCATTTATGCGGCTGAGGCTTGCATCCAGAAGAAAATAACGCTCCTGAACAAAGTTTTTGACCTCTTCCTCTCTGTCAACCACCATTCTGGTGGCAACCGACTGAACTCGTCCTGCGGAAAGGCCGGACTTAACCTTTTTCCAAAGCAGCGGAGAGAGTTTATAGCCCACTATTCTGTCCAGAACTCGTCTTGCCTGCTGGGCATCCACCAGATTCTGGTCGATCTCTCTCGGATTCTGGATGCTTTCGGTTACAACTCTTCTGGTTATTTCGTTGAACGTAACCCTCTTGGCCTTTTCATCGTCAAGCCCCAGCAATTCTTTAAGATGCCATGAAATTGCTTCTCCCTCACGGTCAGGGTCAGTGGCCAGATATACGGTTTTGGCGCTTTTGGCATCTTTTTTCAGCTCGGCTATAAGTTCTTTTTTCTTTTTATCCCTTACGGTAATATACTTCGGTTCAAAGCCGTTTTCTATATCAACGCCCATTTGGCTTTTCGGCAGGTCACGCAAATGACCCATGGACGCTTTTACCTTGTAGTCCTCTCCTAAATATTTTTCAATAGTCTTAGCCTTGGCGGGTGACTCCACAATTACCAGATTCTTAGCTTTTGCCATTATATGTCCTCACTTTTTAGCTATATTCAATGAAATACGCCTTCCTGCCTCACGTTTCACAAAACCTTTGATTTCCAGAAACGTAAGCTGAGCCAGAACTTTCGCTGCGGGAAGGCCTGTCCGCTCTATTATATCGTCAATATGCACGGCATTTTTGTCGATAGTTGTTATTATTTTAAGCTGATCCTCAGAAAGAGAACTGAGCTGTTCACGCAAGTCAATATATCCCCTGCTTATTTTATTGTCAACATTCTTTTCTTGAGTTTTATTTATATTTTCCTGCTTTTCAGCCTTTTTTATGTGGTTTTCCTGCTCCGGAGGCAACTCCGGACAAGTCTCCCGACTTAATTCAATTATTTCCGGATACTGAGGCTGAAACTCTTCCATAACCTCCGCACCGTTGGTGACAAGCTTTGCGCCCTCTTTTATCAGTGCGTTTGTGCCTACACTGTTTTCGGAGTCCGCATTACCTGGAACGGCAAATATTTCTTTTCCCTGCTCCGAAGCATCATTGGCGAAAAGTCTTGTCCCGCTTTTTTCTGGAGCTTCAACCACTACGACGCCCAAAGAAATACCTGAGGCTATCCGATTCC
>JARHZW010000079.1 GCA_029264685.1 Candidatus Limivicinus sp. | reverse complement strand
ATTCAGCCGTATATTCATCGCCGATTCTATAATAGGCATTTTTGTCATACGGGCATCCTGTTTTTCAAACCGCCTTTCCATAGCCTTCACGGTGTGCATCTTTTTCTTCAGCAGTCTGCCACCATGGGGGTCACCTCTGGATATGGTTTTCTGTTCGTGTTCAACCCGCTGGACAATTTTACGGAATTTTTCATCCCTGAGCTGCTTTTCCTTTCTCTCCCAGACTGCCTGCTGTTCCTGCTTTTGAAAGCTCCGGCTTCGCTGTTGCATATACTCCTCATATGACATACGAAAAACACCGCTTCTGCATTCCCGTTTCCTGTAAATTTGTTCCATATGGATAACAACATTCGCCGTTTTCTCTATCAGCACCTCATCGTGGGATATGAAAAGCACTATCCCTTTCCAGCTGCAAATCAGCTTTTCCAGCCATTCCAAGGTCTTAATGTCAATATCATTGGACGGTTCATCCAGAAGAAGAACGGCAGGGTCAGCCAGAAGCAGGCGCAGCAGCTGGATTTTTATTTTCTCTCCGCCTGAGAGCCTCCCCATTATCTGCTCACTGTAATATATATCTTGAGCCAGTCCCGCCTTTTTCGCCTTTCTTCTAAGCTCATCATATGTCAGGTCATAAAAACCCTCGTATTCTGAAAAAAATTCCAATACACTGAGTTTTTTGCAGTGTTCGGGAAGCTCCTGTGGCAGATATGCCAAAGTCTCGCCTCCAAGCACCCGCTCCCCTGCTGCTTCCGCATAGCTTTCCGTCAGTGCAGGATTGTATATCCATTTAAGCAGCGTAGACTTTCCGTTGCCCTCCTCGCCTATAATTACCGCCTTGTCTCCTGAATTCAGTACCAGAGAAAAGTCACTGAGCAAAGTACGCAAATCCTTTTTGTGAACCAGAGTAACATTTTTTATTTGTAACATACAGCCTCCTTGTCTTCGTTAGCCGAAACAAGAAAAGTGCCTGTTTTACAAACCGAAAACAGGCACAGCAATACAAACAATATACATTTCCTGTAAGGATAGTCATTGTGTGCAGAAACCAGTATCTCATTCGGCATAACAGAGCCGCCCCGTGGCAATCACAGCTGCCCGAAGCAATTCCGATATTCTGATGAAATACTTACTTTCTCATTTCACACCTTTGCGCCTGAGCGCCCTTTCCTTACATAGTTTGTTTTATTATAGCATTCCTTATACGGCAAAGCAAGATGGGGCAGGATTTTTTATGTACTTTAAACAATTTCTCTGTGATAGCTTTGTATATCTTCCCATTTTTCCGTCCGCAGACAGGCACAAATTTCAAGCGCATCTTTTTCCTGCTGACTAATTTATATTTCCGCCTTCAGCAGTTCTTTCAATCGGCTTATTTCCCTCTGAATCCGGTGGACAACTTCCCCCTCTGTGGTCCAGTCCTCCATAATAATCTGCAGGCTCTGCTCCTTCATTTCCAGCGCACCTGCATAGTCCCTGCGTATAAGACATATATCGGCCACTGCATCCTCGCAGTCTATAAATCTGGGGCGGGGTCTCAATGACATTGCTTTCCTATAATAGAATACAGCCTTGTCATACTGACATAAATATGCAAAAATTCCTCCGTATTCAGCCCATACCAGCCAGTTTTCCGGACTGTTCTCCGCCATTTTCTGCCACCACTCCATTGCCCCGTTCAAATCCCCGTTTTCTTTGCAAATTCGACCCATGTACAACTCATAATGGTAACTGTGGTGAAGCTGCTTCATCTGACCTGCATACTTTTCCGCTTCCTCAAGTCTGTGGTCATGGATAAGAAGATCCAGCAGCCAGAAGTAATTGCGAATATCCTCAGGATGTTTTTCTACAAATTCCTTGTAAAAATCTATAAGCTCTCCAAAATTACCGAAATTCCAGTCGGTAAAAGGTCCGTTTTCAGCGTCAAAAATCGCATTGTGAGCCTCTTTTGCAGACGGGTTCAGCCACAGTGCCTTCCTTGCCAGAGGTTTGGCCAGCTGCCTGTATTCCCTGGCCCGTTTGTTGTAAAGCTGCGCCAGCAGCAGAGTGGCTCTGGCTTCGTACATCGGATTTTCAAGGCAGCTTTTCAGAAATTGCTCGTTGTGTTCAAACACCGGATTTTCAAGGTATCTGACGCTGTCAAGCTGGTTTTCGATTCTGTCCATGCGGCTTTCTTCGGTCATGGTAAACAGCTCATCTATAGATATTCCGAATATCACCGCAAGCTCCGGAAGCATCTGAATGTCCGGCATATTGGCGCTGCTTTCCCATTTTGAAACTGCCTGCGCAGACACGCCCAGTTTCTGCGCCAGCTGCTCCTGAGTCATTGATTTTTCAAGGCGCAGACTTTTAATTTTGCTGCCAAGCTGTATATTCATTTGGTTTCCTCCCTGTTTTAAATCTGCTCACATTATAGCATTCAACAGCCCCTTTTCCTATAACGGCGTAGTTTGGTTTTGATTAACCGTCAGTTGAAAAATTCAGTTTTCATCTGACTGTACTATTGCCGATAAACGCATTAAATATAAGCCGCAAAACAGCCCCTGAGTGTTTACCACACAGGAGCTGTTTTATTTCTTTAAGTGTTTTTATTTATTTTTGACTACCTGTACAAAATCCCTTGTTTCAAGCGAGTCATAGGCAGCGTAGGCAAGCTCTACAGTCCGCAAACCATCAATAAGATTTGCCCCTTTAAGTTCTGCCCCCTTTTCCTTGTGTCTCCAGTAATCATAAAATATTTCGCCGTGCTCACGAACTATGTTATTGGGATACAAGGTTCTCATATTCCCGTCACTATGTACTTCCATGCGCTGGTTATTATAAATATCCAGTGATGCGCTGCCTTTTGTGCCTACAACACGGAAGGTTACATCCCCCCACATTTTATCACAGCCTCGGCGTGACCATGAGGCATCGATCTGATATATGCTTCCGTCCTCCATATGTCCATGGACAAAAGCAAGATCCTCTCCGTCAATATCATCATGCAGGGCATGGGAGGCAAGTGCCTGAACATCTTTAAATTCCTGTCCTGTTAACCAGCGGATAATATCTGCTGCGTGTACACAGTGGTCAATCAAGCAGCCTCCGCCGTTCAGCTTTGAATTTTTCACCCAGTCCGGTGCTCCAGGCTCATACATACTGCCATGGTTTGTAGCCATGATCGCTGTGATTTTGCCCAGTTCTCCATTGTCTATTCTTTTTTTCAGCGCCGTTACGGCAGGATTGAAGCGAACCGGATAGGTAGTCAAAAAGAGCACCCCTGCTTTTTCAACCGCCTCTTTGATACGCAGCCCGTCTGCCACCGAAATGGCAATAGGTTTATCGCAGAATATATCTTTTCCCGCTTCTGCCGCAGCAACACAGTCATCTGCATGGCTGAAATTTTTTGACGTAATTAAAACTGCGTCAATATCAGGGTCATTCAACAACGCTTCCCTGCTGTTATAATATTTAGCTCCAAAGCTTTCCACATATGGAGCAGCCACGGTTTCGTCATCATTATAAACCGCCGCCACCTTTATAATTTCTCCCATGTACCGCAGCGCCGGTATATGGTTTCCTCTGGAGTGGGGATGATCCAGACTTAAAATTCCTAAATTTACCATCAAAGCACCTCTAATCCTGTAGAGAATAGCTGAGTACAAATGCATTCCCCTTTGTTCAGGGTTTCAATGTACCCCTGGGGATGTGAAGCAGGGCGCCAGATATACAAAGCTTTTTTTGTCACGATTTCAAAGTTTTCAAAGCTTTCGCTGTTGCCCTCGTCTATAAACATTCGCACTATAGCACCGTTGGGATAGGAAAAGAGCTTGGACAAGGCTTTCCCTGCGTGAATAACTGTTTCAGTCTGAGGAGGATTCAAAATTTCAGATAAACGTTTTTCCCATTTTTCCCGCATGGCATCGGCTGAATTATCCTGACACACACACTGAATATTGACCTCCACTATGTCATCATAGGTCTCCGCCATACTTATCTCACTGCAGGCCAGAATCCACGGCTCATTTTCAAAATAACAACTTCCGTCCATACTGTTTCCTCCCTGTCAGCCCTTTTCGGCTATACGGCGGCGGCTCAGTATATCATAACTTATTGCCGCAAGAAGCACAAAACCCTTGACCACTCTCTGGTAGTAATCCGGAATTCCCTTCATTGTCATGCCAGTCATAAGCACACCCATAATCACAAGACCCGCAATTACTCTGGCGATTTTTCCCTCGCCGCCTGTTGTACTGACTCCTCCCAGTACAACGGCAGTTATTATGTCCATTTCGTAGCCCTCGCCGCCTTTAGGCTGTCCCGAGTTAACACGGCTCAGATATACAATACCTGCAAGAGAGGCGAGAGTGCCGCAGATAGCATAAACACTGTACATCACTTTTCTTACATTAACTCCGCTCAGTCTGGAAGCCTCAAGATTGCTTCCTATACCGTATATATACCGGCCGAAAGAGGTGTGCTCCAGAACGAAATATCCCACAACAAAGCAAACTGTCATTATAATAACGGGAACAGGGATAACGCCCAGATACCCCTGACCAAGAACTGCAAATTTTTCAGGTATGTCGTAGACAGGCAGACCGTCAGACAGTATATATGCAGCGCCGCGGAGAATACTCATGGAGGCAAGGGTTGCTATCATAGGCGGGATTTTGACTTCATATATGAAAAAGCCGTTGCAAAGTCCCACAAGAAGTCCAAATGCCAGAGTAATCACAATGGCAATTATGGGGTTCACATGATATGTAGTCATAAGGATTGCACAGCCCACTGATGAGGCGCCTATAAGAGAACCTACAGATATATCAATTCCGCCGGTAAGGATTACCATGGTCATACCCACAGCTGCAATACCGTTTACCGCTACCTGACGCAGAATATTAAAAAATGTTGTAGAAGAGAAAAATCCGTCGGCCACTATGGAGAAAAATACAATAAGCGCTATCATTACAAGGTAGATAGCATACTGTGAAAGCCGGATTTTCTTATGCTGTTTTTCTTTCATCAATATCGCTCCTTATTTTGACCGCCGCTCTTATTCGGCAGCCAGCTCCAAAATATTTTCCTGAGTTATATCATCACCGGTCAGCTCGCCCACAATCGTCCTTCCGCGCATAACCAGAACCCGGTCGCACATGCCTATAAGCTCTATCATCTCCGAGGAAATCATAATTATAGTTTTTCCCTCTTTGTCGCTGAGATTCCTTATAAGCTTGTAAATCTCCTGTTTAGCTCCGATGTCAATGCCTCTGGTGGGCTCATCGAAAATCAGTATCTCGCTGTCTGTTGCCAGCCATTTTCCCAGTACAACTTTCTGCTGATTACCGCCTGACAAGGTTCTGGCCAGTTGCTCACGGGAATGGACCTTTATGTTCATTGCGTTTATATACCGGTCTGTAATTTCATCTCCCTGCCGTTTTTTTATTACGCCAAATCTGGAAATTTTTTCAAGGCTTGCGTATGTAGTATTGTAGGATATATCTTTATTTAGCAGCAGGCCCTGATTTTTTCTGTCTTCGGTAATCAGGCCTATACCGTTTCTGATTGCCTGCTTAGGGTTTGAATTGCAGATTGTTTCGCCCTTATAAACAATACTGCCGCCCTCCAGTTTATCAGCCCCGAATATTGCCCTTGCAAGTTCGGTACGCCCTGCTCCCACCAGGCCTGATATACCGAGGATTTCGCCTTTTCGCAGTTTAAAGCTGCAATCGTGGATCTGTGCAGTTTTAAGATTTGACACAGAGAATATTTCTTCGCCGATCGGGCTTTCACGTCTGGGGAAATTTTGCCCCAGTTCCCGTCCCACCATATGCTTTATAAGCATACTGCGGTCGGTTTCTGCCGTATTCATTGTGACTATATGCTTTCCGTCCCGCAGAACCGTAACGGTGTCGCTGACTTCAAATATCTCTTCCAGTCTGTGGGATATATAAAGAATTGAGATTTGTTTTTTCCGCAATTTCCGAATAATTTCAAACATTTTTTCAATCTCATTATTAGTCAGAGGAGCAGTAGGCTCATCCATAATAAGAAATTTTATATCGCTTGAAACAGCTTTTACAATCTCAACCACCTGCTGCTCGGCAATTGTCAGCTCTCTGACCTTGCGTCTGGGATCGATTTCTATTCCAAGCTCGCTTATAAGCTGAGCGCACTTATTATTCATGGCTTTTTTGTCCAGAATACCGCCTTTTTTTATTTCTCTGCCGAAGAAAATATTTTCCGCCACGGTAAGCTGCGGCATCAGATTAAGTTCCTGATATATGACCCCTATCCCCATATCTTTTGCCTTGGTGGGCGTGCAGTTTTCAACTTTCCCGCCGTCAAACCAGTACTCACCTGAATTAGGCATATGCGCGCCCGAAATAACCTTTATAAGTGTGGATTTTCCTGCGCCGTTCTCGCCGACAAGCGCCCGTACTTCTCCTCGTTTTATTGTAAGCGAAACATCGTCCAGCGCAGTAACGCCCGAAAAGCGCTTAACTATATTTTTCAGCTCCAATATCGGTTGCTCCATAAAAGTTCTCCCTCCTTTTGCATTAAAAAAACGCCGCCGTGGAACATAAAGGCGGCGTGCTAAAGCCCTGTTTTCAGATATTAACATATTCCGGCATACCCACGGTGCGGTTTAACCGCACCGTGCGCCGCAGAGCTGTTATGACAGTTTAGTAATCACCCACATTGCTTGCATCAACTACTTTCATGGGAATTACGATAGGCTCGGAAATTTCTCCGGATTCCATAACCTTGAGAGCAGTATCAACAAACATTTTTCCGGACTCAAAGGGCTGAATATCCACAGTTGCTCTGTAAATCGTGCCGTCCTTAATTTTTGCAATGGCTTCCTTTGTGGCATCAAGACCGCCGATATAGAAATTCTCCGTAGCCTTGTTTGCTCCTACAATTACTTCATATGCACCCAGAGCACCGGCGTCATTAACGCACACCAGCACCTCAACATCGGGGTGAGCCTGAAGAATATTCTCCATAACCGCCATGCCCTTTTCAGGGTTGTTTGCGCTCTGGCGTGCAACTATTTTTGCATCGGGAGCTACGCTCAAAATTCCCTCCTGAATACCGTCACCACGGGCAATGATGGATTTCAGCTCAGGATAATCAAATATGGCAACCTCTGCCTTGCCGCCAAGCTTGTCCATTATCCAGTGGCCTGCGTGCTGGCCGATTATAAAACCGTAATCATACTCCGGAACTGTGAGAAATGCCTGAGCGCCTTCAACATTCTGGTTTGCGGCAATTACCGCAATTCCCGCATCCTTTGCGGCCTTTACAGAGGGAATAAGTGCCTGCTCATCAAGAGGGCTGACAATTATTGCGTCGACACCCTGGGCAATAAAGTTTTCAAATGCTGTTACCTGATTTGCAACATCGGATTTTCCGTCATGGATAATAACTTCGATTCCCAGTTCCTCCGCATGTGCCTTAACGCCATTGGAAACCTCAACAAAATATGTGTTTGACAGGTCGGGCAGAGTGTAGGCAATCTTTATTTTCTCTTTTTCGGGAGCTTCCGCAGGATTTTCTCCTGTATCAGCAGTGTTGTCCTGTGCCGGTGCAGAACCGCAGCCTGCCATGACAGACAGACAAAGAGCCAGAAGCAGTATAAATACTATTTTTCTTTTCATGTTTTTTCCTCCTGATAAATTATTCATAATCTCGACTTTGGCCGATTTATTCCGTATGGGCTGTTCCATATCACCCACTTTGTATCTGCATTATAGAAGATGTTACAAAAACATTCAATGTTTGTACATGATTTGCATTGATTTATGTACATATTAAACATAAATATGTAAATCCTTATCTAATTATGATGATATAATAAAAGTGGTTATTGCGGCCTGCTTTAGCAAAAATTATATCTGGAATGTATTTAAATACACTAATCGGTATATAAAATCTGTTAAAACGGAGTGTATCAGTTATGATTTATGAAATATCCAACGATTTACTTAAGGTCTCCATTTCCGATGTAGGAGCAGAATTGCTGTCAATCCGCAGTGCGGACGGGAGAGAGCTGCTTAGTACTGCTGACTTAAAGGCCTGTCCCGGCAGAGGCTCGGTTTCATTCCCTTTCGTAGGGAAAAACACTATCGGAATATATCATTACAACGGCAGGGCTTATCCGGCGGAAATAGACGGCTTTCTGCACCATATGAAAATGAACCCCATATGCCGTGAGCAGGACAGAATTTCCTTATTTCTCCGTGCAGACAGCAAAACCATGGCCGTCTATCCTTTTGATTTTTCCATAACAATAGAGTATTTTCTTGATAAGTGCAGACTTGGCGTTGTATATAAGATTGAAAACTTACAGGATGACACCATGTATTTCGGGCTATCAGGCCGCCTGTGTCTTAATATTCCGTCCGGTATTTCCGCGAATGATTCTTTTTTGAAATTTCCATATTCAGAAAAAACATTTCACTTCCCGCTTATACAGGGGTACATTTCAGAAGGCAAAATTTTCCATCCACTTTTAGCTGGAAATATGTTACAATTGGTTGATGATATACCCAACGGTGAAAAAATACTTTTCTCCCATACGGGTGGGAGAGCGCAGCTGTTTTTGTCCGGCAGAAATGTCATTACACTTAACTATCCCTATATGTCCTTTTTTGCCTTTAGGTATTCAGAAAAGCAGGAAATTCAGTCCGTTTGCATTGAACCATGCACTTCTCTGCCGTCTCGCTACGGAGTAGTTGATGAGCTTGGTTTAAAGCCGGACTTGATTGCATTAGCCGGCAGAAAACAGTACACAGCTTCATGGGATATTTGTTTTGGTTGATGTCTTAATATTTCATCTTAAGCACGGAGATTTTTTCATATGATGCTTCACTATCTTACAAAATCCAATTTTGCCGATTTCGGCACAGTGCTTGATGCGGAGCCGGGAAGTGATAAGCTTCCGCTTGACGACGGATGGCTCAGTTTTACCAAAAATGTTATTCAGGAATACACCTTCTATCATTCTGAGGATTATGTATATCTTTCCGCCTGCTCCAGCATGACAGTTCTAAGAGTGACTGCAGACGCTGAAAACGGCGCAATCCGAGCCTTTTATCTTGACAGGCCTGTCCGCATTAAACCTAATGTACTATTTCAGGTAATGCCATTTAATTCAGAGTGTGTTTTCAGACTGTTTGTACGCAACGGTTATCCGCTTTCCGGTTACTATATGCCTGAGGCAAAAGTGGACTGCAAAATCGAATCCAACATGGCTCTCAGTGAAATATTTTCCTTGTTTTATCAGGAAAAGGAAAAGGGCTTTTGCTTTAAGGGTGAAGTCCATCGGCAATACGAGCTTGTGTATGTGGATATAGGTCAGGTGCACAATGTGGTAAACTCCACAGATTTCGTTCTCTGTCAGGGTGACATGATGCTTATAGGTCCGAACCAATGGCACAGTCAGTACACCGACGAATCCCATCACGCCTGCTTTATAACAATTACATTCAACTGGGATTGCCAATACGCGGCTTTACTGTTTGATCAGGTAATTCACCTGCAAAAATCTCAGTCTGCACTTTTAAAAGCCATGATTGAAGAGTCCCGCAGCGATGAATTTATGAGCGAGGAACTTATCCTTTGTTATTTAAAGCAGCTGCTGTTGCTGCTTGTACGCCAGCAGCGCAAGGGAAAAACTGCCCCTCCCGAGAAAAAAATGGTAACAATTATCAGCGAAAGCAGCATAGTGGAGGAAGCCGTGAACTATATAAAAAAACATATATATGAGCGTCTTACTGTCAGTCGGGTAGCCGCCCATGTCAATGTCAGTCCCTCCCATTTGAGTGTGCTTTTCAGTAAAGCTTTGAACCTGTCTCCCAGTGAATTTATCAGAAAGTATAAACTGGAAGAAAGTAAGCGTATGATCCGTGAAGGAAGCATGAATTTTACGGAAATAGCCGAAAAGCTTTCTTACGCAAATATTCACCACTTTTCAAATCAGTTTAGAGCTACATTCGGAATGAGTCCCACGGAATACTCCCGCTCTCTGAAATAATTTTACGGCTTTTTACCTGTATGAACTAAATGCAGACACATGAAAAATCATGTGCCTGCATTTTTTACATAATTATATTTCTGAGTTTTAGATATATTTATCTTGCTGCCACGCCGTTTTCTTGAAGACCGTGTCAATAGAGGTTCGCAAAAAGGACGCATGAAAAATAAAGTTAAGCTGCAATGACAGCGTTGCCTCAATAAATTTCTGGCCAAGGTAGACTCCGGAGACATAACAGTCACCGGCATATTCCATAAGATACATTATTGCCATCCGGAAATAGGAATTCTCATTAGGAAAGATTCCAACCACACTGGTGTGCCTGCGTATCTCACTATTCAATCGCTCAATCATGCTGGAAGATGAGTGCTTTCAGTCCATCCCACTTTAGAAATGCGTAAAAAAACCTGAGATTCCTCCAAGCCGTTTTCAAGACCTTGAACTGCCTTTGGGAAACAGTTGGCATAGGCGTCCACCGCATCATAATCCCATGTTCTGTCCAGCCCTGCGGTGTGTGTCAGTCAGACTTTCTACAACACAGAAGCAAAGGATTTTTTCTCTTTTTGAGGTACTCTGTGGACATTTTCTTGCACACCGCACATAATAAGTACTGTCATATTCAAAACTTTTCCGTCTACACGAACTTTTAGTGCGGTACATTCACTCGACGAACGGGGTACACAGTATTGGAAAGGGACCTATTCCGAAACTCATTGACCGCTCGTTAAACCCTTTAGCCAACTCGTTGACCTAACTTCCGTACAGATTTTCAATGCCGAGACTTTGAGCCGGCTTCTCCATTTTCCGAGTGGAATCGCCATGCACAAAAGCCTCCTGAACTACATGAATGAGCGTAGCCTCACTGCGCTTGCGCTCCGTAACAAAGAACGGGATGTAACCGCCATGACGAACCTTGGGCACCATGAGGTACATCGTCCCCATCCGAGTATCCAGGCGACGGGGGCGGTATCCACTGCGGTAGCCGCTCCTTCCGTCCGTGCGCTGACTTTTCTCTGCCCCCGATTGTTGATCTACCTCGGCCTCCATCAGCTGTGTGCAGAGCCATTCCAGCATACTCAGCATGGGGTCTGGCTGCGTGACACATTGCAGTAGCAATTCTGTGAGAATTGTGTTATTCTTTTTCTGAGCCATTAGGGTCTCTCCTTTGTATTGATGATTGTGTGGTAACTATCATTTTACAGGAGCCCTAGTGGCTTGTCTATTTCTGATTCACTTTTGCGAGCTTAATTATACGCTATCCTTTCCCGGTATCTGTTTTGCTTGAAATTCTTTCAAAAAGATACAAG
>JARHZW010000015.1 GCA_029264685.1 Candidatus Limivicinus sp. | reverse complement strand
GGAAATGCATGATCCATACCACCTGTCAGAGCAAAGACAAGTGCTAGTGTCAATATAGGAGCGACAATAGGGAGCGCTATGCTAAATGTACGCCGTATCTTCAAATGCTCTGCCTTTATGATATTTTCCATGATTATTCCTCACACTTTCTGTTTTCTTTGATAACATCCATAAACAGCTGTTCCAGATTCTGCTCGGAGTGAAGTTCTCCTTCATACCCCAGAACGCCCCCTGCGATAATGCCGATGTGGTCAGCTGTCTGCTGTACCTCGGAAAGAATATGGCTTGAGAGGATCACGGTGATACCCTTTGACGGAAAAGAGCGGATCAATTCTCGCAGTTCTTCAATGCCAACAGGGTCAAGTCCATTGGTAGGTTCATCCAGAATCAGAAGTTGCGGATTGTTTAGCAAGGCAATCGCAATTCCAAGACGCTGCTTCATACCAAGTGAAAACTGACCGGCCCGTTTTTTACCGGTGTTGGTCAGACGCACGATTTCCAGAACTTCATCAATTCTGCTGTCCTTCAGTCCCAAAAGCGTTGTCCGCACTTTCAGATTTTCGTATGCGGTTAAGTTTTCATAGAGGGGCGGCATTTCGATCAGTGCACCGATATGGTTCAGATCCTTTCGCTCCCACGGATGACCGTCGAATAGAATCGTGCCGGAGGTTGGCTTCAAAATGCCTGTGATCATCTTCAGCGTAGTAGACTTACCCGCTCCGTTCGGGCCAAGCAATCCATAAACCGAATTTCTTTGAATATTCAGAGAAACATTGTTCACGGCCAGCTGTCCCTTAAAGTTTTTGCAGAGATCTGTTGTTTTCAAAATCATATCCATCGTGTTCAAGTCCTTTCTTTTATTTCTTGAGCACAGGATAATCACTGACTTTGAAGATTTCATAAAGATTTTTCAAAAATAATTATCCGAAAATTTTAAAATAACCGTATGATATAAATTAAGACGGCGGGAATTTTGCAGCAATTTTGTCTTTAGAGTTGAAAAAGCACCCCCTATGTCTGTGTAGATATTTCGCTTTCAGACATATGGGAGTGCAATTTTTAGAAATAAGTTCAAATAAACTGCTATATAATTTTAAAATACATAGTTTCAGCCCTGCTCTGCAAGATAAATAGAAACTCTTGACTGAATGTTTTCTGCCACCTGCTCTGCAGATTTATCTCCTACAAAGTATGCGCCTGTTTCAGATTTTACTATATCCAGTACATTCGAATCATACCTGTATATAGTATCAGAATTTTTCAAAGTCTCAATGAAATCCTCCATAGCATTCTGCACATAGGGATGGTTTTGTGAATATCCGCCGTTTACCGCCTGCTGCCATTCATTTTTTGCCAGCTGCTCGATCGCTTTGGTTCTTGGCGGCATACGGTGGCTGTCAGAATTTTTCTCTAAAATAAATTCCCTTAAAAATTCCCAGCATTTGTCTTTGTTTTTAGATGAGGAAGAAATGCCAAAGCTTTTTTTCGGCACTATAGCGCTGCCTATTTCGGGAAAACCCGGAAAGCAGTAATCTTCTCCGAAAACCTGAGGAGACGCCACAGAAGATACCCTCCATGGACTGTCAGCAACGCAGTGGAACAGTAAACTGTGACTGTTTTTTATCATCGAGGCCATATTACCGGCTACAACTGCATCTTCAGGTATATCCGTCGGCACAGACTTCAGCACCTCCAATACATCGATAAAATAATCCGATGTAAAATAGCTCTCCCCTTTGGACCAGTCTATCAGTTTATCCCCTGAAGCAAAAAGAATAGTTTCAAGCAGATCATCCCGTGTGTATGTAGGGTCAAAAATTGATTCGAAAAATTCGTCCTGCTCTATAATTGAATTAAAATTATCATAATTCCAATTTTCTTTTTCTCCAACAATACTTTTGGCTGCAAAAGTTGTCAAAAAGTTTATATCTGATGTAAGCTCATATAAACCCCCGTTTATTTCCAGCCCTGAAAGCAGGCCGGGCAGAAAATCTGCTCTTGTAAGTTCAGGATCGCTGTCTATGTAAGGGTATAAGTTTTCAAGTAATCCTTTTCTGGCATAGTTTGCAGAAGAGGGCGGCGTATCATTCATGTTCAATGAAAAGTCATAAATATCAGGTGTACTGCCTGCCGCTATATCAGCGGCAAGCTGCATTTCTGCCGCTCTTGCATCTTCGCCCGCATTTTGGGCGGAGTAATTTCTAACCTGAATGGGAAAATCAGGATTTGCAAAATTCCACTGCTGTACAGTTTCCATTAGCAAAGGATCTGTAAATTCAGAAAATGTCGCAAGCATTATAGCCGAGCCATTCCCTTCATCCGTTCCCTGTTCAAAGCACATTACAGGGCTTGGCCTGTCTGAAGACAATTTTGCAGTTGACATAAGTTTACCCGATTCATATTCGCAGACCGCTCCGCAGATTATGCCCGGTTTTTCCCATGAATACAGTTTTTCAAGCTTGTCTTCCGAAAAATTATATCCATACAAATCCCTTGTATCGCCTAAATACACATCGTAACTGAGTCCGCCGTTAAGTCTGACAAATTGTATGTCAAAGTCTGCTTTATTTTCAAGTTTTCTTGCTTTGTCATTCAAAATTTCAAGCTTAAATTTATCATTTTTGCTCTGGCCTACCGCCAGTGAGCCATCCTTCATCACACTCATTACAGCCTTATTCTCAACCGGTATTTCATACTCAAGGCTCAGCTCAGAGTCTGGGAGTAAAGCTGAAAGATTTATATCCGATAAAATATAAAGCTTGTTATTTGCATACTCAATACTTTTATAAAGGCAGTTTTCACTATTTTCAGAGCCTTTAATTTCATAGCTTTGCAGAAGTTCTCCGCTGCTGCTCAAGGTCAATATACTGTAATTTCCTATTTCGTCAGCAGGCGCAGCAAGCGCATATACCGTACCGTCCGGTGAAACAGCTATGTCAACGGGGTATAGATTTTCACTAAAAGAATGAAATTTTTCAGGCTCATCCATGGCAGGCGAATATTTCAAAATATATTGTGTATGATCTCTGTTTCCGATAATATATGCTTCACCGTTGAAGCATTTTATCTCGTCATCAAGCCAGTATTTACCTTCGGCTTTTGGCGGCACTGCTCTAAAAACCGGATTTGTCTCAGCCTTTGCAAGTTCTCCCGATTTTTCAGCAGATGAAACACTTTCTTCATCCCCTGCGCCGCAGGCGCAAAGTCCCGCCACCATGCAGCAAATAAGAACACCGCATATAATTTGTTTCATTTTATGCATATTGAAACTCCTTTCAGAATTTATATTATACATTGGTGCTGCTTTGTCAATAAACAATGCACAACTGCAATGAAATCACGTCTAACTGCAGATTTTTAGTTTTATATGCGTTTATATTACATTTTTACAGGAGCAATATGTTAGTGTCATTTTGCGCTGATTACATATTACCTGTTTTGATTTATATTTCAATATTTAATGCACGAAACGACATTTTTAATGCACGAAACGACATTTTTAATGTACATTTATTTCTCTAATCATTTTATATACTGCCCCACCTATGTTTCTGAGTAAATCCTCAGGCTGTTTCATCAATTACAGCTTATCCGTCAACTCATAAAATTAAAGCTTTTGTTCCTTCTATATAATAAAACATTTATAAAAAAAAAGTTGTGATTTGCAGTATTATGTATATCTTTTGCAGTAAAATCGGCATTACAAGGGAAAGTTGCTGATAAAGTATCTATCAAATCTGCTCTAAAGCATTATAATCCTTGATATTTTTCCTTTTATTAGTTTCATTTTATCGTGTCTATATGTTGGCACTCGTCCGAAACGATGTCAAATCTTATCACACGGACAACAGATTTGGCGACACAAACGCTTGTGTCTGAAAATTTTTCGGTTATTATAAAAATAGAAAAAACGAGTAAGTACCCTTATAAGGATACTTACTCGTTTTTTGATAGCAGCGCACCTGACCTTAGTTTTTATCTAACGGCCTCTGTGTTTAGCTTTTCTTTTTTTCTGCTTCAGCGCATAGCGTTTCTCATCAGCATCCTGACATTTTTTCTTGTTGTATGCCTTTCGCTCCTGAATTTTTTGCTCCTGCTGAAGCTTCAGTGCCTGCTGCGCTTTTGTTCCGACTCCTTGCTGCAATTCCTTGCGAATCAAGCGCTGTACACGCTTAGGGTTGGCCTTTGTCTCTTTGTGCAGGCAGCACTGTATGGACGGACTGAATTTAAGTTTTGACCAATTTTTGAGAATAAAATCGTATACCTCACAGTCCTTTGGTTCTGAGCCAAAAATAATTTTGCACGCCTCGTACCGACTGTCAAGCTGTCGTTCATAAACACCGACCCAAAACGGTCCCTCAAAATACACGGTCAGCTTTGAAAAACAATTGTCCATATTTTTCCTCCTTAATCGCATGAGATTAAGCAGAAAACGGACAACCAAGGAGGCAGGTTACTGACAGCAGCGCTGCGTCCGGACTACCAACCGGACAGTGTTTTTATTTCTGCATACCCATTATAGCACATATTTACATCCGGTAAAAGCTATTCTTTGCTCCCTATCATCGCTGTGGTTATGAATATGTGACTGCCGCTATCATATTCCCTGTTATAATCACCTTTGTATTTCTTTCAGTGTTTTGACAGCACTTTTAGCGCCGTAACTGTGAAACTCATAATTTTCTTTTGTGCATACATAGAGGCGCTGTTGGGCAGCAAAAAATACATGAATATGAAGCACTGAAAGTCAGCCTTTGAGGACAGCTTTATTGACGGCTGGTCTCATTCGTACAACAGTCTGCAAACTGATTTGTGCGGTACTGCCTTGGAAATCCAATTAACCGGTACTCAGGAAATAACTAAAATCTCAAAAAGCTAAACCGTTTCATTATAAAACAGCTTAGCTTTTTAAATTCTCTATGCTCTTGGGAAAATAACAGTAATACAAGTACCTTTGCCGGGCTGGCTTTCCAATTTCAATGACCCGTTAAGAAGTTTAACTGCGTGTTTCACTATTGAAAGGCCCAGCCCTGTGCCGCCTATCTCTTTGGAATGACTCTTATCAACTCTGTAAAATCTTTCAAAAATTCTTTCCTGATGTTCAGGCGGGATTCCGACTCCGGTATCTGAAACTCTCAGCAGCACATGGTCTCCCTCGTTTTGAACAGTCACTTTCACGCTTCCGTTTTCTCTGTTGTATTTGATGCCGTTATCACACAAATTGTATACTATTTCTTTTAGCAGCTGCGGAACTGCGTTTACCTCGGCCTTTTCGCCTGTCAAAGCAAGTTTAATTCCGGCAGACGCAGCCGACGGCAGCAATCGGTTTACAGTTTCCTCAGCCAGTGCGTAAAGATCCACTTTTTCCCATTCCATATTCTCTGCACCCTCGTCAAGGTGCGAAAGCTTGATAATATCCTCAACCAGACCTATCATTCTCTGGCTTTCCCTATAAATACGGGCTGCAAACTTCTCCGTATCCTCCGGCTTTACCATGCCGTTGCACATAAGCTCTGCACTGCCTGATATAGTGTGGAGAGGTGTTTTCAGCTCATGGGAAACGTTGGCAGTAAATTCACGCCTCATTTGCTCAATTTTCTCTTTTTCCGTTACATCAAGCATTAAAAGAACCATTCCGGAAACCCTCTCGTTTGAGATAATGGGGCTTACATCTATCTGGTACTTCCCTCCCGCCAGTTCCATCACGCTTTCTGCGTATTTCCCTCCTCCCGCCTTTAACAGCAGTTCCTGCAATTCAGTGCTTCTGTTTACGGATAGTATGAATTTGCCTACGCAGGAATCGTCAGTTCCAAGCAGCCGCATTGCAGCAGAATTTATACTTAGTATAATTCTCTTGCTGTTGAGCAGCACTATCCCTTCAGTCATGCCTGTTGTTACAGCATCGAATTCACGCTGTTTTTGCAGTAATTCGGCACTCTGTTGTCTGATCTGCTTTTGCTGTATGCTTATTCTGCGCAGCAAAGGAGAAAGTTCATCGTAGCCCTCATTATTCAGCGGTTCGTCCAGATTAAGCTCGTTTAGCGGTTTTACAATTTTCTTTGAAAGACGGGAGGCCAGAACTAATGAAAGCAATGCTGCTGCAACACAAATAAAGCTGACAGGCCAAACTATTCCGAGAAACAGGCGGAGAAGGCTGTTTTGCGATGTAGAAAGTCTTATTACCGTTCCGTCATTCAGGCGCTGCGCTGTGTACAGGGAACGCTCAAGCAAAGTTTTTGAATATCTGGCACTCTCCCCGGAACCATATGCAATAGCCTCTTTGACCTCTTCCCGCTCCATATGGTTTTCCATTCCCGATAAGTCTGATTGAGAGTCGAAAAGGACCGTGCCGTCTTTATCTATCCATGTTATTCTGTAATCACTGTTATCAAGCCCTTTAAAATAATCCATTCCCTCATGGCTTGCACCCTGAGCAACAAGATTTGTCTGAATTTTAAGCTGCGCCTGCTGTGAATCCGAAAAATAATTATAAAGAAAAGCAGTAAATAAAACAGCAAAAACCAAAAAAACGCTGATTGACACAAGGCAAATGGAGCGAAAAATTCGTTTTGTCACGCCGTAACCTCCATGCGGTAGCCAACTCCTCGAACCGTCTCTATATAATCTCCGCAGCTTCCCAGCTTTGTTCGCAAAGTGCCTATATGTACATCAACAGTCCGTGTCTCACCGATGAAGTCAGTGCCCCAAATGCTTTGCAGCAGCTGATCCCTACTGAACACACGGCCTAAATTCTCCATAAACTTTTTCAGCATTTCATACTCCTTTAGTGTAAGCTGAACACGCTCACCGTCAACAGAAACTGTATGTTCTCCTGTATTAAGAACGAGTTTTCCCGCTTTGAGAATGTTAGTCGTTTCTTTTGGGGCAGTACGTCTAAGCACAGCCTTAACACGGGAAATCATTTCCATCATACCAAAGGGTTTTGCCAGATAATCATCCGCTCCCAGGTCAAGACCAACAACCTTGTCGTACTCTGTTCCTTTTGCTGTTGTCATAATAACCGGAATATTCTCCGTCTGCGAACTGCTGCGCAAACGCTTTAAAATTGAAAGCCCGTCCTCTCCGGGAAGCATAATGTCGAGCATCACAAGCTGGGGAATTACAGAGTTTACTTCCTCAAAAAAACTGCCCCCGTCTTCAAAGCCCTTGGCCTCAAAACCGGCAGAATTTAAGGTATATATCATTAAATCACGAATGGCCTGATCGTCTTCCACACAAAAAATCATAACTGCACCGCTTCTTTCCCATGTAAATATTCATCATAATAATACATCAAAAGGATAAAATAATTTACCGGCACTGTGTAAATTTTTTGTAAAGTCAAAAAAATAAGGAAAAACCTGTTATTGGCTTTCCCTTATCACTGTCATGTTAAAGATTTTGCTCATTTGCATGATGTCCTGTTATAGAGAATTCCACCCATTCCGCAATATTTGTTGCGTGATCCCCTATTCGCTCGAAATATTTGGCAATCATCAGCAAATCCAGCGCAAATTCCCCTTCCATGGGATTTGCTGCTATAACCTGTATCAAGTTTGCTTTCACCTTGTTAAAGCACTCATCTACAAAGTCGTCATCCGCTATCACTTTTTCCGACAGACTAATGTCTTTTTTTACATAGGCATCTATACTGTCCGTAACCATTTTGCTCGTTGCACCGGCCATTTCATAAATAATGTTGTGTTCCGGTATTTCATAATCATGCAGAAATGATATGATCTCTGAAATGTCTTCCGCCTGATCACCTATCCGCTCCATATCCGTTATCATTTTTAAGGCCGCAGAAATTTGTCTCAGATCTCCTGCCACCGGCTGCTGCTGTAAAAGCAGCTTGAGGCACAAGGCTTCTATGTCACGCTCCATCTGGTCAATCTCCTCGTCCAGCGGAACAACTTTCTTTGCCAGTTCCCTGTCATTCTCCGTAAGAGCCTTTGCCACCAGAGCTATCGCTTCTTCGCACATACCGCCCATAATAGTAAGTTCCTGATTTAATAAAGCCAGCTGTTCGTCAAAATGCTTTCTCATCATCCAAACCTCCCGGTTATATAATCTTCAGTTCGCTTATCTTCAGGCCGGGAAAACATTTCCTCGGTATTTCCGTATTCCACCAGCTCTCCCAGCAGGAAAAATGCAGTCTGGTCGGAAATACGCACCGCCTGCTGCATATTATGAGTCACTATGATAATGGTGTATTTATCCTTTAGCTGCAGCGCAAGCTCTTCTATTTTTGAGGTTGAAATAGGGTCCAGAGCACTGGTAGGCTCATCCATAAGCAAAACGTCCGGTTTTACCGCCAATGCACGGGCTATGCAGAGCCTCTGCTGCTGACCTCCCGAAAGGCCGAGAGCGTTCTTTTTAAGTCTGTCCTTTACCTCATCCCAGATAGCAGCATCCCGCAGGGATTCTTCTACGATTTCATCAAGCTTGATACGATTTGTAATTCCATGAGTTCTGGGACCATAGGCAATATTATCATAAATGCTCATTGGAAAAGGATTGGGCTTCTGGAACACCATTCCTATTTCCTTGCGTAATATATTCACATCAACCGAGGGTGAAAAAATGTCTCTGTCCTTATAAATTATTTTACCCGTTGTTTTAACATCCGGAATCAGATCATTCATTCGGTTCAAAGTTTTTAAAAAAGTGGATTTACCGCATCCCGACGGTCCTATCAAAGCAGTGATGCTCTTTTCGGGAATTTCAATGTTTATGTTATGTAATGCCTGTGTACTTCCGTACCACAGACACAGATCGTCCACAGTAATAATGTTGCTCATATACTTCTCCTTTTCTTGAAGTACCGGCCTACAAGAGTAACCAGTAAATTTATACCCAAAGTAAGCAGCATTAAAATAGCTGCGATTGCAAAGGCCACTTCAAATTCTCCCTGCTCCTTTGCGTAGAAATACAGTGCAACTGTCAGTGTAGCACCCGCATTGCTCAGGCCTTCAAAAAGACCGTTTACCGTATGTACAACCCCTGCCGTGAAAAGAAGCGCCGCAGATTCTCCTAAAATTCTCCCCACAGTCAGTATACAGCCTGTAATCACGCCGTCAACACAGTCAGGCAGCACAACGGTGCGTATAACACGCCACTTTCCTGCGCCAAGCCCGAATGCGCCTTCCCTGTAGCTTTGCGGAACAGTTTTTAGACTCTCCTGAGTAGTTCTCATTATGGTAGGCAGGTTCATTATAACCAGAGTCAGAGCACCGGCTAAAAGAGAAGTCTGCATATTTAGAAACTGGCAGAAGAAGAGCATACCCACGAGACCGTAAATTATTGAAGGGATACCCGAAAGCGTCTCCGCCGCATACTCAATTGCTGCCACCATTTTTTTGTTTTTGGCGTACTCTGTCAAATAAATTGCCGCACCCACGCCAAGAGGGATAACCAAAAGCAGAGTTGCAAGTATTATGTAAACCGTATTTAAAATGTCTGGCAAAATGCCTATGCGGTCAGTTAAGTAGCTTGGCTCAGTGGAAAGAAGTTCCCAGGAAATATTGGGTATGCCTTTTATAAGAACATATACAACCACGGACACTGCAAGGCTGAAGGTAAGAATAACCGATACCGCCATAAGCGTTTTCATAATCCGGATATAAGCTTTTCTTTTTCCTGAAATTTGTTTTTCCGGCATGATTATTCCTCCTTATTACGCTTTAAAAAGAAGTTAAGCGTTGCGTTTATAAGCATAATGAATAAAAACAGCACTAAGGCTATAGAAAAAAGTGCCTGCTGCTGCAATCCGCTGGAATATGACATTTCGCTGGCTACTGCGGTTGTAAGAAAACGAACGCTTTGAAACAGTGACGGCATATTGGGAACATTGCCCGACACCATCATCACCGCCGTGGCTTCGCCGATCGCTCTCCCAACTCCCAGAACCACAGCCGCTGCAATACCGCTTTTTGCCGCAGGTACGGAAACTTTAAAATAGGTCTCAATCGGTGTTGCCCCAAGAGCAAATGATGCGTCTTCATATTCTTTAGGCACTGCTTCAAGCGCAGTTATGGACACATCTATAATAGAAGGCAATATCATAACTCCCAGCACTATAATTGCCGCCAGCAGGCAGGAACCGTCCGATAAGTTGAAGCAGGTCCTTATAGCAGGAACAAGTATTATCATACCCACAAGACCGTATACTACAGACGGAATTCCGGCAAGCAGACTTACAGCAGAAGTCATAACAGACTTGACGGCAGGAGAGGCTATTTTGGCAAGGTAAACAGCAGTTAAAAATCCGACAGGCACACCTAAAAGGATGGCACCGGCTGTGCCGTATACACTTGTAAGAATAAAAGGCAGGATTCCAAATGAAGGTTCTGCTGCGGTAGATGCCCATGTGTCACCGGTTAAAAAATTAAAAAGGCCGATCTCACGAATTGCAGGAATGCCTGAAACTACAAGGTAAGCAGTAATAAGCAGTACACATCCAACCGTAATCAAGCCCAGAATGAGAAACACACCGTGTATCACATTTTCCAAAAGATGATTTTTGTGTTTCAATCTCGCTTTCCTTTCTTTCAATAAATCGGCGGCTGAAATTAAGCCGCCGATTTATAAGGTAGTTTTTTTCTGCTTTATTTTGCTGCCACAGCACCGGCTTTTGAAATAAGCTCTACTGCCTCATCGGAAAGAGCGTAGTCAAAAAATTTCTGTGCTGCATCTGAAAGCTTTCCGTCGGTCTTTGTAACTAAGACGAAAGGCCTCTGTACAACATAGCTGCCGTCTTTAACGGTGGCCTCCTCAGGCTTTACTCCGTCCACGGAAAGAGCTTTTACAGTGTCTTTAACCGCTGCCAGAGAGGCATATCCTATTGCGTTGGGATTATTTGCCACGGTGGTTATTACATCTCCTGTAGAAGTCAGCTCCTGACGGTACCGGCATGCATCCTTTGTTTCGGTGATGCTCTCAAAGCCGTCACGGGTTCCGCTTCCTGCTTCACGACCTATCAGAACGATTTCGGCATCTTCGCCCCCAACATCCTTCCAGTTTGTAATTTTTCCGGTATAAATATCAGCAATATCTTTAATACTCAGATCAGAAACTTTATTATCAGGGTGGACAATAACTGCGATTCCGTCATACGCAAGAACTGTCTCGGTCAGGCCAGAGGTTTTCTCCTCATCCTTTAAAGCTCTGCTGGAAAGACCGATGTCGCATCGGCCTTCCTGAACGGCCTTTATTCCGGAGCCTGAGCCGGTGGGATTATATGTAAATTTGATACCGCTGTTTTCCTGCTCGAATGCTTCACCTATAGTTCCTATAACCTTTTCCATTGAGGTAGAACCGTCGGTTGAGACTGTGCCGGAGGCTTTGTCTCCGCAGCCGGCCATGAGAAGTACACCGGTAACTGCCGCCATAGCAAAAGCAACTAAACTCTTTTTCATTTTAAGTTCTCCTTGTTTCACATTTGTATTAACCTTTTCGGCTACATTCAGATAATAAGCTTTATTTATCAAATCTGTTATCATTTGAATGTAAAAAAGCTGTAAAGCTACAAATGAAGCAATATTTAAATGACCGTTGAAAAGCCTGCCGTTGTGTGCTAATATGTAGTTAGAAACAACTAACCTGATAGTATGCGCTATGTCATTGATTATTACTGTTCATTAGACAGTAATAATCACTTAGTAAAATGTAAAAAGGAGTAGGAAAAATGTTAAAATACACAGTTGAAGTAAGCGGAATGATGTGTGGAATGTGTGAATCCCATACCAATGATGCCATTCGGAAGGCATTTCCGGTAAAAAAAGTTACATCCTCAAGGGCTAAATCATTGACCGAAATCCTCACCGAAAACGAGCTTGACCAGGAGCTTCTCAGAAAAACTATTAGCGAGCTTGGCTACGATGTGGGTGAGATAAAAAAAGAGAATTATCAGAAAAAAGGTTTTTTAGGCTTATTCTGATGATTTGTGGTTATAAAAAAGGACAGGAAATCCTGTCCTTTTTACTCTTTATATTCAAACATAAGGTCGTACATACTGACGGTATCTCCATCCTTTACGCCCATGTCCTCCATACGCTGGAAAACACCTGCTTCACGAAGAAGTTTGTCAAAATACATACGGCTTTCGTAGTCAGAGAAATTGATTCTTGACATAAGACGCTGAAGCCAGGGGCCCTCAACCACCCACATATCGTCAAAGTTATTGATGACCAGATCCTCGGCTGTACCCAGTTCAGGCTCAGGCGGAACATAATCTGCCTCATAGCTTATAACAGGAGGAAGCTCTGAAAGTCTGTGTACGCATTCTTTCACAAGCTCTCTTGTTCCCTCGTGGGTAGCTGCGCTCATCTCAAAGAAAGAATATCCCAGTTCTTCTACATGTGCTTTAAGCTTCTCAATATTTTCCCTGTCTCCCCCCAGAAGATCGCATTTATTTGCAACCACTATCTGAGGTCTGCCGGCAAGCTCCTCTGAATACTGGTGAAGCTCTCCGTTTATGGTATCAAAATCTTCGACGGGGTCTCTTCCCTCCGAACCTGACACATCAACCAGATGAAGAAGCAGACGGCAGCGGTCAATATGCCGCAGAAAAGCATGTCCCAGACCTGCACCGTCAGAAGCGCCTTCAATTATACCGGGAATATCAGCCATAACGAAGGACTTACCCTCTTCGGCATAAACAACACCCAGATTAGGGAAAAGCGTTGTAAAATGATAGTTGGCAATTTTAGGATGAGCCTTGCTGACTACCGAAAGCAGCGTGGATTTACCCACGTTTGGAAAGCCTACAAGACCTACATCAGCCAGAAGCTTCAGCTCAAGAATTATCTCATGGCTCTCTCCGGGAAGTCCCGGCTTTGCAAAGCGGGGCACCTGTCTTGTGGGAGTAGCAAAATGCATATTACCCCAGCCGCCTCTGCCGCCTTTGGCCGCAATCCAATCCTCGCCGGTTGACATATCGTGCATAATTGCCCCTGTGTCGGCATCTCTTACGATAGTTCCTCTGGGAACTCTGATTTTAAGGCTCTCGCCGTCCTTGCCAAAGCAACGTTTACCCATGCCGTTCTGTCCGTTACCGGCAGAATATTTTCTTTTATATCTAAAGTCCATAAGGGTGGACATATTATCGTCAACAACGAAAATGATATTGCCGCCCTTGCCGCCGTCCCCTCCGTCAGGTCCGCCGTTTGCCACATATTTTTCTCTGTGAAATGCAATGGCCCCGTCCCCGCCTTTACCGGCGTGGATAGTAATTCGGGCCTTGTCAACAAAAGATGTTGCCATTAGCGCCTCCTTTTCCCGCATTTAGCGGTCTAATTATATCAGAATTAAAAAGGCCGGACAATTATGTCCGGCCTAAGATGATGATTTACTGAGCGATTTCTTCGTAAACAGAGACCTTCTTGCGGTCCTTGCCCATGCGCTCGAACTTCACAGTGCCGTCCACGAGGGAGAACAGAGTGTCGTCCTTACCCTTACCAACATTGGTACCGGGGTGGATTTTAGTTCCGCGCTGTCTGACAAGGATGTTGCCGGCCAGAACGAACTGTCCGTCTGCTCTCTTGGCTCCAAGGCGCTTTGACTCACTGTCGCGGCCGTTCTTGGTGGAACCCATACCTTTCTTATGTGCCATTTAGCTTTACACCTCCATAAGTGTCATTATCAGTTGCGGAAAATTATGCGTTGATGGTTTCAATCTGAACCTTAGTGTAGGGCTGTCTGTGGCCCTGAGTTCTGCGGTAGCCCTTTTTAGGCTTCATCTTGTAGACGCGGATCTTTGCGCTTCTGCCGTTCTTAACAACATTAGCGGTAACGGATGCGCCTTCAATGACAGGAGCGCCGAAAACAGCGTTCTCGCCGTCAACAACAGCCAGAACACGGTCGAACTTAACGGTCTCGCCAGCGGCAAGGTCAAGCTTCTCGACATAGATAACGTCGCCCTCGGCAACACGATACTGTTTGCCACCGGTCACGATGATTGCATGCTTCATTATGAAATCCTCCAATTCTCAAGGTCTCGCTTTTGGGGTGGAGACAAGTCATCTTATAATTACCCCTTCAATGCGGCTGTAATAGAATAACACGCTTATGCTTTATTGTCAATAGAATTTGACTCTTTTTTATCGTATTTCAAGATTATTTCAGCCCACAGCCTCTATATCGTCGTTAATGAGAATATAACTGCCGTCCTTACCGCTCTGCGATACCAGGAAGCTCTGTTCTGAACCATCTGCAAGGCGGTACTTGAGCATTAGATTCGGAATACCTTCAGGAATAACAGTCAGCAGCTGCAATGCACTGTCTCCCATTTCGCTTGCATACCAAAGAGTTTCAAGCTCATAAAACTTGTCTGCATAGCTTACATTCACAAGTCTGACATCGTAAACATTTCCTTTTGCACTCAGGCAAAGTTCCTCTGCCTGAGCATCCTCAGAGAGAAGGTTCAGCTTATCTATCATCTGGAAGGAGCCCTCCGGAACATCTTTCATGGCGCTTATGTTAAATTCGCCTTTTCCTTTCTTTTCGGCGGGAATGAACTTTGCGTCTATCTTGCCCTCAAGGTCGGCGTACGGAATTGTGAAGCTCAGTATTCCTGCATCATAAGAGCCGAACTCCTCCGGATAGGAAAAAATAACCAGACCCTCATTGTTAAAATACCAGCTGCCGTCACGAAGAAGCTTTGCAAAGCTCTCGGAATATTCCTCCGTGGTGATATTGGTGATCTGTTCTTTGTATTTGTCGCTGCTTCCGGCGATATCTACCATCCGCGCGGTCAGGAAAGCGGCAAGCCCGTCATAATCGGAGCTAAGGTCTGCAAGAGTAAGTCTCTCGCCGGTCTGTGTGTCAAATACATATCCCGTGTCAAAGTAAAGTCCGTGGGCACCGCCTGTGTATGTGGCCGTATGGAAAAGCAGGCTGAGCACATTACCGTCACCACGCTCTACATCGTAATCTCTTACGGAAGAAAACTCAAGAGAGACATTTTCTTCGTTGTTATCATGGTAATAAGCGAAGTTATCCTGTGCCTCCTGAAGGAGCATATTGTACCCTACAGGAGCAGTAACGTCATATTCTGTACCAGTTGCGCCGGTATAATATGTGTCATCCAGTACTCCAATATACTCATTTATTTTGGCGCTCACTTCGTCCATTCCTTCTATATATACTTTAGGAGTGTCATACGAGAAGGTTAAGATGAGCTGAGTTCCTTCTGCAGGATCATGATCCTCAATAACTGTTTTTTCATCTCTTACAATTACAAGCTTTCCGACTGGTTCCGCCTTTTTTTCTTCCTCAGATACTGTTCTGGCCTCCGGCGCAGCTGCAGGAGTCTCAGGAACTTCCTCAGTTTCTTTTGCGGTTGGGGGCGGCGGAAGCTCAACATTTTTTAAAGCGTCCAGTTCAGCACAAGCCGCCAGTGAAAATGCCATTGTAAGGCATAATACAAAAGCCAATATTTTCTTCATTATAATGTTCCTTTCATACGGGTAATATTAAGCGTTTGTTTTAGTATAGTACTGCCGTATAATTACGACTTTTTTCTCTCAAAAATGTTCCCTTACAGTTCCTCCGTAAAAATATTTTTCGCCAATGCAGCGTTCGTATACCTTTTGTCAGATGTAATTTCTTTTATAATCCTGATTTCAGGCGGAAAGTCTATCGGCTGTTCTTCGCTGACAAGCTCAATCTCCATTACCGCCCTGTCGTCCCAGAATGCAAAAAGGTCAATTTCAAAAAGCTGACTTTGGAATCGATGGCAAATCCGCTTTTTCTCTATTACATTTCGGCGCTTATCCGCCCTTTTCAAAAGCTTATTATATTCGGCCTCGTCTATCTCGTCCTCATATTCAATGCGCCTCATGTCGTTAACCCGTATTTTTTTGGTATGGGTGTAAACTGAGTTGCCGTTTCTTGTTCTTTTTCTTACTCTTTCGGTAACACCGTTTTCCTCCGGCTCAAGGTAAGTCTGAACGATGTGGCTTATGTCATCGGCATTGGATATAAAAGTACCGACAGGATATTCTATAAGGAATTTTCTCTCTATTTCATAAGGTATTTCTTCCATCTTTTGCTCCTTCAAAAAATCGGTCTGCCGCTCAACCTGTTCTTCAGTCTGTTTCAAGAGTATAAATCATAATTGTTAATAAATCAAGTTTCCGTTTATATTTGCTCGCTTGCCACGGTAATAAAGATATATTCCTATGTTTTTTATACATCGTTAATCAAATGACAGATTGCATATATTATATAACTATGATATAGTTAAAATATCTCATAATACTAACATAATAAATGAGGGGGATTGTTATGGGTAAACGACCTAATATTCTCAAGCTTGCATCTAAAATAAGCCTTGAGAGCCTTACCTACACCGGAATTACATATAATGATCCGGAGTATAAAATTCTGGAGCCTATCGTAAGCGATGAAATGTGCGAGGTTATGATGCACATGCGTTTGGAAACTCCACGTACGGTCGAGGAGTTGTCCAGACGCTGCAAAAAGGACCTCTATGAAACCCAGCGTATTATGGATCAGCTTGTTAAATGCGGCGTAGTCCGTGTGGCTGATAAGAACGGCAAAGACGGATACTACTATCCTATCTGGGTTCCCGGCATAATGGAGGGTGTTCTCAGCAACGGTGAGCAGTGCGAAAAATACCCGGTACCGGCCGAATGCTTTGAGGAATATGCAAGACGCCGTCCCGAGCCTGTTGTTCCTCTTATGGGTCGTGGAATGTTCTTTATGCGTGTTATGCCCGTTATGAGCGCAATAGAGAATAACAGTCATACTGCTTCGTATGACGAAATTTCCACACTTATAGAAAACGCCAATGCAATATCCGTAGGTGCCTGTTCCTGCCGTCGTTCACGCCGTTTAATGGGTGAGGGATGCGGTCATCTTGAGGAAGATATGTGTATGTATCTCAACGACAACGCCATAAACTTCTCCAAAACAGGCGAGCACCGCCTGATTACCAAAGAAGAGGCATACGAAATTTTAAAGCGAGCCGAGGAGAACGGACTTGTTCATGAAGTAAACCAGACTCCTGGTCTGGAAGGCTCAACCGCTATCTGCAACTGCTGCGGCTGTTCATGCTACTCTCTGCGTATAGCCCAGATGTTCCGCAAGCCCGACGGCATGAGTTCCAACTTCAAAGCCGTTGTAAACCGTGACAACTGCGTTGCCTGCGGTCAGTGTGTTGAGACCTGCCAGACAAACGCTCTGAAGCTGGGACAGAAGCTTACCGAGATAAAGCCTGTTGAAATAGTAGACAGAGAACGGGAAGCCAAAACTTCCATGCTGAAAAAGAGCACATACAATATAGATTACCGCACAAATCGTACAGACGTAGTGGAGACAGGCACATCTCCCTGCAAGAGTGCCTGTCCGGCTCACATCCCTGTACAGGGCTACATAAAGCTTGCCTCCGAGGGGAAATACAAAGAAGCTCTTGAGCTTATCAAAACCGAAAACCCCTTCCCTGCCGTCTGCGGCCGCATATGCAACAAGGCCTGCGAGGATGCCTGCACAAGAGGAAAGCTGGACTCCCCCATTGCCATTGATGACATTAAAAAGTTCATTGCCGAAAAAGACCTGAAAAGTGAGACTCGTTTTGTGCCCAAAATGCTCACAACCACAGGCAAGCCTTATACCGAAAAAATTGCCGTTATCGGTGCCGGTCCCGCCGGTTTAAGCTGTGCCTACTATCTTGCAGTAAAGGGCTATCCGGTAACAGTATTTGAAAAGGAAAAAATGCTTGGCGGTATGCTGACAATGGGTATACCTTCCTTCCGACTTGAAAGAGATGTGGTAAACGCCGAAATTGACATTTTGAAGGAAATCGGAGTAGAGTTTAAGACCGGCGTTGAAGTAGGAAGGGATATTAGTCTTGACCAGCTCCGTTCCCAGGGTTACAAAGCCTTCTATCTGGGCATCGGCGCTTCAAAGGGTGTCTCCGTAGGCTGCAATGGGGACGATCTGCCGGGAGTATATACAGGAATCGACTTCCTAAAAGCCGTAAACTTAGGGGAAAAGCCCTCCGTAGGAAATGATGTTGCAGTTATCGGCGGCGGAAATGTGGCAATAGATGTTGCAAGAACGGCTGTCCGCCTTGGTGCAAAGAATGTCACCCTTGTATACCGCCGCAGCAGAGACGAAATGCCTGCTGCCGATGACGAGGTTCTTGAAGCTGAGGAAGAAGGAGTCAAATTCCGTTTCCTTGCCTCTCCCGTTGAAATCAGCGGTAAAGGCAAAGCTCAGGAGCTGAAGCTTGAGATAATGGAGCTTGGTGCGCCCGACGAAAAGGGTCGCAGAAAGCCCGTAGGCACAGGCAGATTTGAAACTATGAAGGTTTCCGCAGTTATCTCCTCCGTTGGTCAGAAGATAGACCTTTGCGGAATCGACGCCGGAAATGCAATCCAGCTGGGTTCCAAGGGCAATGTTCTGGCAGATTCCGCCACATATCAGACCGGTCAGCCTGATGTTTTTGCAGGCGGCGATGTGGTTACCGGTCCTAAATTTGCCATTGATGCCATTGCTGCCGGTAAAGAAGGCGCTGTCTCCATTCACCGTTATGTACACAGCGGTCAAAGCCTTGTTTTCGGCCGTGACAACAGAGATTATCGCTCACTTGACACCAGCAACGTTGCTGTGTCTCTTGACAGTTTTGATACCGCTCCCCGCCAGACAGCCAAAAACGGCACAGCAGCAGAGGCAAAAAAGACCTTTAAAGATCTGCGTGGAGTTCTCACGGAAGAGCAGATTAAGAAAGAAGCCGATCGTTGTCTTGGCTGCGGCGCCGTGGTAGTTGATGACTATATGTGTATCGGCTGCGGTATCTGCACAACAAGATGTAAGTTTGACGCTATTCATCTTGAAAAAGTCAGTGATTATCATGGCGGCGGTTATTACAGCACTCTTACCAGAGTGATGGGAAACACTCCTAAAGCCATCGGCAAAATATTCAACGAAAAGAAAAAACTTAAAAAATAAATCTGGTGACTTAGTATGCATGAAATCGGCATAGTTAGAAGTATGTGCAAAACCGTTTTGGAATACGCAAAGGAAAACAATGTGAGACATGTTGACGAAATTGTCTGTGAAATCGGCGAACTGTCCCTTGTAGTTCCGGAATATGTTGAAAAGCTTTATCCTGTTGTAACTGACGACACTCCCCTTAAAGACACCAAGCTCATTATTGAGATAGTGCCGGGTATGGCGGAATGTGACGAATGTGACGAGATATTCAATGTTGTAGAGCACGAGGGCTATTGTCCGAATTGCGGCAGCTTTGAGAAAACGGTTTTGACGGGACTGGATTTCAATATAAAGGAAATTCATGTTCTGGAAACGGAATAACAGCAATAAGCAGAGGCGTTTGTCGTCTCTGCTTATTTTTCGCAAATAAAAGAGAGGGAGTATTCTCCCTCCCTCTTTCAAATTTACAAATCAGATATGCTTAGTTTTTATCAGAAATCAGTTTTCTTTTTCTTTAAGCCAATAACTGCCACAGCAGCGCCCGAAGCAGCAAGCAAGCTGATCCAAAGTACCGCATTAGCTTCATCACCGGTCTTGGGCTTTGAATCCTTGGATATTTTTTCAGTTTTAACTGCTCCGCAGTCCTTGCAGGTGTAGCTCATCACGCCTTTTTCTTTATCGGTGGGCTGTTTGGTTACAACTCCGCTGTCCCAGTTATGCACTTGTATCTCATCGGCACTGCACTCTTGGCAGATATGCCGATGATTTTTTCCGTTTCCTGAGTCAGTCCAGGAACCGAACTTATGTCCGAGGGCAGGAATCTGCTCACCTTTTTTTATCAGCTCATTGCATACAGTGCAGACTTCATCACCCGTATAGCCTGCTTCAGTGCAGGTGGCCTCCTTACGGTCCTTGATTTCTGTCTTGTGTCCGGCAGGAATCGTCTGTCCTTTATTTACAATTTCTTTGCAGACAGTGCATATTTCATCTCCCGAATAGCCGTTTTCCGTACAGGTAGCATCTTTTTTATTCAGCAGTTCTGTTTTATGCCCCAGTGCAGGAATATCTTCGCCGTTTTTCACGGTCATCCCGCATACAGTACATACTTCGTTACCTGTAAAGCCCGTCTCCGTGCAGGTCGGTTCTTTTTTATCTCTTATCTCGGTCTTTTCGTGAGCGCACTTCTCTACCTCAATTACGCTGACAGCAGGATCATGGGAGCTGCCGTCGCACCTAACCGTATACTCATTATCTGTATTGAGCAAATACCCCATACCTTTGAGAGCTTCGGTGGCTTCGC
This sequence comes from Candidatus Limivicinus sp., assembly GCA_029264685.1. Classification (GTDB taxonomy): domain Bacteria; phylum Bacillota; class Clostridia; order Oscillospirales; family Oscillospiraceae; genus Limivicinus. The sequence goes on along the minus strand of JARHZW010000015.1, from coordinate 7,680 downwards.
TCACATTAAGCTTTACAGGTGTGTACCTGTTCAGATAACTGCTGCACTGTACTTTGGTATTATAAACCTCTTTACCGTCATACACAAAGCTGACAGGCTGATCGTGCATGGGAGATTCCGTTCCGTGGTTAACATCTACGAAAATATTTATATCTTTCGGTTCGCAGCCGTTTGCCCCGACTTTAACTGTAAATGGCTGTTTATCAACTGCACCCACTCCGCCTGCATACACTTTATAGCCGTTAAAATTTTTGGTAACATATGACTTGATATAGGTGTGGCTGAAAGCATTTTCAGTATATACTCCGTAATTTTTAGAGCTGTGCATAGTCATCTGCCCGATTTCGCTGTTGTCATCCTTGAATATAAAATGGATGGTGTAGGAACATTCTTCATCTGTGAGCGGTGTTCGGGGAACATCCATCATTACAGTTTTTCCTGCCTCGCATTGCTCTTTAGTAGGGCTGAAACTAATGTCGGATGGCCTTCCGTCATTTATAAGTCCGTTCTGAGGTCTCCATGGTGTTTCGCTAACGACAAAACCGCCAACCGTGTCGTTTTTAGCCTTATCGTATGCAGGCTCACCGTTCACGAGCATTTCCCAGCCGTTATAATACTCGTCCACTTCTTTGAACTGCCATGTGACACTTGCCGTTTCCCCGAAAGGAACTTCAAGCACATATGAGTTTATACTTACCTTGCACGCCCCTGTATACGGCGCTTCTTCTGCAAACGCCGAGGCAGGCCTAAGTGCAGCTGCCAGAACCAGCACCAACAATACTCCCAAAATTCTTGCTGCTTTTTTTCGCATTTTCAAATCCTTTCTGCACAAATTTATGCTAATAAATTATTTTGTTCGTTTTGCCAAAGCGTCTCTGACTGTCCCCTTAGGATCCTTGACAAGAAGAATCACTATCCAGATAATCAGCCCCAAAGCAACGACCGACAAACCTAAAAATGCGTCGTTGAGCATATCAGCTGCCGCAGGAGCGAAATACTCCGCCTTCAATTCCGCATATTCAAATACAGCATCTACAAGCCACATGATTGAAGCACCCCAATACATAAAGCAGAGAGGTGCCAGACAAAGGCTGCTGTCTTTTGCCGTATACCACTTATATGTAGATATAACCGCAGCAAAAACACATATCAACAATGTCATTTACATTCTTCCTCCGCTCTCAGGCTGCCGCAGAAACAGGCTCTTTTTCGGGTCTTTTCAGCATTGCGTTTATTACTCCCATTATAACGCCCCACACTGCCGTTACAAGGCAGGCCATGGTAACGCCGACGGTTGCCATCTCGTGCAGCATTTCAGCTTTATCTGCCGGATCTCCCATAGCAGTCAGGAACGGGAACCACGGAACCACCTCACCATGCCACACATGTTCAAAAGCAAGAAGCACTACTCCGCCCCAAAGCAAATATGCAAGCAGCATAAGCCTGCGACTCCACGGATAAATTTCGCTGCTCAATTTTTCCGCAGCATGTCCCGGAGTTTCTTCCTTCTTTTTTTCGTAGTGTTTTACTCCCTGTGCAACAGCAGTAACCACCAGTGCCTCTGCGGCGCTGATCAAAAAGCACGCCATTTTTTCTCCTCCTATAAATCATTTTCTCGGGTTTTGCCCTTGTCTATATTACTATCACTGTAAAATGCTGTTTACAAGCCCCCACGGGGGATAGAGTTGTACTGCAAGTAAGATTTTTTGTTAAAAAATTAGTATTTTTTTGATTTTATTTTCTTTGCGGAAATTCAAACGCTTTTGCAAAATAAAAAGACGGCTTGCTACAGCCGTCTTTTTGATAAACATTTTTTATCATTTTAATGAGTTTAATGTATTTTACTTATCATCCGTTCCCATGTATTATACACATGACAAAAAAGGAGGAATTTAATCACTATGAAGAAAAAAGCAGATGCGAAAACTCTTTGGAAATTATTTCTTTCCATGTTTGTGCTAAGTTCATGTACTTTTGGCGGCGGATTTGTTATTGTATCCCTGATGAAGAAAAAATTTGTGGACGAGAAGCATTGGCTTGATGAGGACGAAATGCTGGATATTACAGCTATTACCCAGTCCGCTCCCGGTCCATTGCCTGTAAACGCTTCGGTTATCATCGGATACAGAATGAGCGGAATTACAGGCTCCTTAATTGCAGTGCTTGGCACAATTCTTCCGCCGATGATAATAATTTCTCTGATTAGTCTTTGTTACGAACAGTTTCGCACAAACGAAATTATAGCACTGGCTTTACAGGTTACAAGAGCAGGAGTTGCAGCTGTGATTATTGATGTTACATTAAATCTTGCAGGTAATGTTCTCAAAGCTAAACGTACTATGTACACCGTTATGATGCTTGTCTGCTTTGTTCTGGTTGCCGTATTCAAAGTAAGCGCAATACTTATTATCCTGTCCTGCCTTTTGATAGGAATTGTTGACGCAATACTGGTCTATAAGAAGGAGGTAGCTTGAGATGATCTTAAAACTGTTTTTCGCCTTTTTGCAGGTTGGTATGTTCAGCGTAGGCGGTGGCTATGCTGCAATCCCCCTTATTCAGGATCAGATAGTCAACATTTTTGAGCTTATGACCCTCGAAGAGTTCAGTGACCTTGTAACCATAGCAGAAATGACCCCCGGTCCTATTTCTATAAATTCGTCCACCTTTGTAGGTATGCAGCTCAGCGGAGTTTCAGGTGTTCTTATCTGCACCTTGGGCTGCATTATTCCCTCATTTGTTATATGCCTTATACTGGCTCATGTTTACTACAAATACAGAGATTTGGGCGGTTTGCAAACTGTTTTGGCCTCATTGCGTCCGGCAGTGGTTTCCCTTATAGGCTCAGCAGGTCTTTCAATTCTAATCATCGGAATCTTTAAAAACGGCATTGTGTCTTTCGGGAATATAAACTTTGTTGAAGTGGGTCTTTTCGCTGTATGTCTGTTTTTATTGAGGAAATACAAGATCAGCCCTATAGCCGTGATTTTAGGTAGCGGTTTTGCAGGAACACTGGTGTATATGCTCATCTAAAACCTTCATAAAGGCTTTCATTGCCGGAGAAATATATTTATTTTTGTGATAGATAAGACGTATAGAACGCTTAATTTTCAAATCATCTATTGGAAGTATGGTCAATACTTCCTTTTTTATTTCCTCGGAAATCATCATAGCGGACAGAGCAGCAATGCTGTCTGTGTATTGAAGCGCCTGCTTTATGGCCTCAATGCTGGTGCAGGCATAGTTTGATAAAATTTTAATTCCGGCATCCTGCATATACAGCTCAAGCTGGTTGCGCTTGCTGCTCCCGTCCTCACGGGAAATGAACGGATACTGTTCCAGCTCCTCATAAGTAATATTTTTTCTGCCTGCCAACGGGTGCGTTGTCGAAACAGCCAAAACCAGCTCATCCTCAACTATATCTTCCACAACAAGATCCGGATTGTCTATATGCCCCTCGACCAGAGCCAGATCAAGTTCATAATTATTTACCAGTTGTTCTATTATACTTGTGTTGTTAATCGTAACATCGTAGGTAACAGGAAGCTGCTGCCGTGTAAGCCGGTGGATCAGCTGCGGCATAATGCAGGTGCCCACACTGACAGACCCGCCTATCCTTATATGGTTTGATTTTCCGTAGATTTTTATGTCATCTTCCATGTTGTTAAACAGCTCGAGAATATGCATAGCGTGTTCAAGAACCGTTTCACCTATTGCTGTTAAATAAAGGCGGTGGTTTATCCGTTCAAACAGAACAATGTTATAGTATTTTTCCATATCTCCGATAATTTTAGAGACCGAGGGCTGAGATAAATTAAGCTTTTCAGCGGCAGCGTGCATGGTTTTCTCCTGACAGACTGCCACAAACACTTCTAAATGGTGTAAGGTCATACAGTTCTCCTTTCAGAGAGTAAAAGTGAAATTATAAATATTCATACAATAAACTGCTTTAATTTATACCATACGGCACTCTACTTTTCAATTCCTTTGAATTTCACCTGCGCTTATGACTGCGCTTTATCTGCCCCAAAAATAATACCGGCCAGAAAAAATCTGAACCGGTATTTTTTCACTTTTAAACCCTAATTCTGTGAAGCCTTGTGCCCATTCTGCTCAAAAGCTCATTGCTGATAGTTCCAGCCTGTTCAGCCAGTTTTTCTGCTCTTATCTCCATATTGCCTGATTTTCCAATAATTACCGCAGTATCACCGCAATGAACAGCTTCAACATCGCTTACATCCACAAGGCACTGATCCATGCAGATTCTTCCGGCTATGGGAGCTTTTGTCCCGTTTATAAGCACCTCCCCTGCTCCGTTTGAAAGCTCACGGGGAAGCCCGTCACCATAGCCGATTGATAAAATTGCAAGAACCGACGGCTTCTCCGCCCTGTAATCAAGGCCGTATCCCGCTCCCTCCCCCGCTTCCAGTTTTTTCACCGCCGTCACCTTTGATTTAAGTTCCATAACAGGCTTAAGCTGCACACCGCTTAAATTCATGTCATTGCTTCTGCTTAAAACTCCGTACATGGCTATTCCCGTTCTGACAAAGTCTCCGCCCAGTTTAGGATAATTCAAAAGCCCATAGCTGCCCAGCAGATGGGTTTTAGGCTCATATCCCAAAGCATTAAGTTTCTTTACCACGGCGTTGAATTTTTCCCCCTGCGAATATGTGAATTCCCGCTCCGACGGCGTTTTACCGTCAGACACGCACAAGTGAGTAAATATCCCGCTTACGTCCAGATTGTCCATACGGAAAATTTCCAGTATTCTGTCAAAATTTTCCCAGTCCTCCCCTATTCTCTTCATTCCGGTGTCAACAGCCAGATGACAGTTCAAGGGTTCCCGCCATGAATTCAAAATTTTTGCATAATCATAGTCAAGTATGCTCTGGGTAAGCTCGCAGCTTTTCAGCAACCGGAAATTTTCCGGTGAAGTGTATCCCAATATGAGGATATCTCCTTTTACTCCCTCGTCCCTGAGTTCCACGCCCTCCTCCACTGATGCCACACAAAAAGAATCTACACCCATTTCGTTAAGTGCCCTGCCTGTTATTCCTGCCCCGTGTCCGTAGGCATTGGCTTTTAGTGCAGGCATAAGCTTTGCTCCGGCAGGAAGCAGACTGCGTAATTGTTCTACATTGTAAGTCAGATTTTCAACGCTTATCTCCATCCACGCCCTGCCCTTAGGGCAGATTTCTACGGTCATCCTGCAAGCTCCTTCCTATAACTCTGGGCTTCACCGATACTACAGTGCAATTATCGGGAATATCCTCGCTGACCACTGCTCCGGCACCTATCTTAACGTTATCTCCGATTCGGATTCCCCCCACAAGAACAGCGCCCGCTCCTATAAGACAGTTGTTCCCGATACAGGGCGCTTGTCCATCCACCTCGCCTATACTTACATTCTGATATATCCTGCAATTTTTTCCTATAGATGCATAGCGTGAAATATATACCCCGTGCAGACCATGGGGCAGAGAGGGAATATCACTGAGCCTTGCCCCCGGCCCTACATATCCACCGTGCTTTGTTGCACTGCGGCACATCAAAAAAGTGTAGAGGCTACGCAATATTCCACTTGAAGTTTCTCTTTTTCTGTAAAATCTCCAGAAATTATTCAGTTCATTTCCCTTTGAATAATCAATTAAAAATTCTTTCATACTCATTTTTCCGCCCTATCCTTTAAGCGAATCCAGTATTATTTTGCTTACAAGTTCCTTCATTTCGTATCCTGCCGCCCTCATCATACCGGGAAAACGACTGTGGGGTGTTAAACCAGGAATGGTGTTTACCTCATTAAAATAAACCTTTCCGTCAGGGCACAAAAACATATCCACCCTTGCGAAATCATCACAATCGAGAGTTCGGTAAATAGTCTTGGCAATTTTCTTTATTTCCTCTGCCTTCGCCTCGTCGATGGGGGCAGGAACGTTTATCTTTGAGCTTTTAAGGCTGTATTTTTCTCCGTAATCAAAAAATCCCTTGCTTAATTCTATCCGGTCCAGTTCTCCCGTTATAAGCTCCTTTCTTCCCATTACGGCGCAGCCCACTTCCGTTCCCTGAATATTTTCTTCAAGTATCACTCTGCTGTCATATTTCAGTGCCTCATTTACGGCTGATTTCAGGTCTTCAGGATTCTGCACCTTTGATATTCCGAAGGAAGAGCCGGCTCTTACAGGCTTAACAAACAGCGGATACCCAAGACTTTCCGCTGTTTCGGACAGCAGTTCAAAGTCCATCGGTTCGTCAAATACAAAAGCCTTGGGCGTTAAAATATTCTGGCATGACACCAGTTCATGCGCCCTGATTTTGTCCATGCAAAGAGATGAAGAGAGGGTTTTGCAGCCTATAAGGGGAATTCCGGACAGCTGGCACAGCCCCTGTACGCTTCCGTCCTCGCCGTTTTCTCCGTGAAGTACCGGCAAAACACCGTCAACCTTTATGTGCTTCACGCCACATTCCTCTATAACCAGAAGCTCATGGCTTTCCATGTCAGGGGAAAACACTGCCATTGCATTATTGCCCCTCCACCATGTATCCGAGCGCACAGCCTCCGTGCCCCCTTCATAGTAAAGCCATTTTCCCTCTTTTGTAATTCCAAGAAGCACCGGCTCAAACAGTTCTCTGTCCATGCTGTCTATAAGACCGGCTGCTGACTGAAGTGATACTGAATATTCAGGTGAACAGCCACCGAATATAACACAGATTTTTAATTTTCCCATTATTATTCTCCTCTCTTTATCTCCGTACCTAAAGGCAGCTCATAATTTATCTCGCACAGATTTTTGTACAGCAGCTCCTCTGTCACGCCTATATTCCCTCTGTCGGTGGTCTGCCGAACAATGCTGCACTGCTCAAATATCTTTCCGTTGCGTTCAAAATAATTAAGATCCTTATTCAAAATTTTATAGCTCAGTCCTGTATCCCTGTCGCTGTAAATTCTGCCTATGATATGTTCATCATCAAAATCTATCTTTATCTGGAAAGTATAATCCGTAGTGTTTTCTGCTTTCAGATCAATCCAGCCCTCCGCAACAGTGGCGTCAACCCCTAAAACCGCATCGCTTGGAGGTTCGGGAAAGTCCTTTTTCCCATGTCCTTTTCGTTCAGTAACTTTCATGGGGCTGTGCAAAAATAGCCAGAAAAGCAGATTGCTCATCATGCAAAGTCCACCGCCGTACTCCGCTACAAGCTTTCCGTCTATCTCCGCCAGAGCATCTTTATACGGCCGTTCTTTGTCTGCATATCTCAGCACCTGCCAGAACGAAAAACACTCTCCTGATCTAATCACAAGTCCGTCAAGCTTCTCTGCCGCAAGTTTAAGATTGTACACCTTGTTTTCCTGATACTTCATTTCGCAGCCTGTGTTTTTATTGTACATTTCACACTTGGACTCAAACAGCAGATACGGAAGGCAGGAGCTTTCCGCAGCTTTAGAATAGTGCTTGCTGTCAAAAAACATCTTTGTATAAAAGAACAGCTTCCTTTGCATTTTTCTCAGCGGCAGCAGCCACGGCATAAGCTGTGTAATTCTTTTTCTCTCCATTTTCAAAACCTCCTTCAGGCGCAAAAAAGTTCCTGTTTCGGTATATATCATACCATAACAGGAACTTTTTTGTTTTAAGGGTGGCTTAATTATAACTTGAGGAATGATTAATTATTTCTTACGGATTTCTTAAG
>JARHZW010000052.1 GCA_029264685.1 Candidatus Limivicinus sp. | reverse complement strand
ATCCTACTCCTGCACCATAAGTCGAATTCCATGTTCCTGTTGCAAGCGCAGCAGCCACCGTGGCAAGCAGAATAATTGCTGCCCATTCAATTCCTCTGATTGCCTGCTTCTTGCTGTTTTCATCACGGATAAGGTAAATAAAGCAGACAGCAAACACAGGAGTCTGAATGACTCTGGCGTAATATGCCAGATCGTAAAACAGGTTTATATATCCCAGCCGAAAACCGTTAAGCATATGCAGAACACCAAAGCCTGCAATCACTGCCATCGACGCAATAAAAGTTTTTTTCTTTTCAAGGGTAAAAAGCAGATACAGCGGCAAAACAAGCATTACAAGCAGCCGCAGATAGCCTGCCGCCGTTGCAACGGAGTCCTGAGTCCAGAAAGCCAGCGCATCCAGAACCGGCTGAGCAGCTATAAGCAGCACAAGCCAGTTGTTCTTAAAAAATCTTTTCAAATTCTCCATAACATTATCAGCCCAGAAGCTTTCGGAGCTGTTCCTTTATATTGTTGTTGTATTGGCTCAAATCGTCATAGGTTTTTTCTTTCTTTCGGGCATTGCACAGAGCCTCAGAGATATTTTCAGTTCCGGTAAGACCGGGATTATATTTTTCCAGATTTTTACCCATGAAAAGCTCCAGCCCCAAGGCCTTAGCCTCCCAAAGCACTATCCCCTGCCCCTCATATCGGCTGGTCAGCGCAAAACCATCCATTTGCTTTACATACGGGAAAGGATTTTTCTTATTTCCTAAAAAGCTTACATACTCGCCAAGCCCCAGTCTGTCCCTCTGCTCTTCAAGCTTCTCTTTGTCCGGTCCATCCCCGATGAGATGCAGGTGTATATCTCTGCGCTTCTGCACCACCTGCGCCATATCATCAAGCAGGATGTCATAGCCCTTCTGTCTGCAAAGACGGCCGACAGAGCAAAGGTTATATACGCCTTCGTCTACGGCAAAATCCGTTTCTTCCTGTGCCTGTGTGAAAATAAGCTTGGTGTCAACAAAATTCTGTACCGTCGAAATTTCAGCATCATTAAGACCTGTCAGTTCCCGAAAGCTTGGGATTATCCCGGGAGACACGGCGCAAAACTCATCAAAATACTTAAATTTACCCTTAAATGCGTTCCACAGGATTCTGTACTTAGGCTCTTCACTGTACTTGATTTTAACATCGTTGTGTATCCACATAACACGTTTTTCAGCTTTTACCGAAAGGGCCGCCACGGCACATTCGCTGCTGTAGCTGTTAAACTCAACTGCCACATCGTACTCTTCGTTGCTGTACGGAAATTTACAGCAGGCCTTTAAAATTCCGAAGGGCACAAACCTTGTGAAGTAAGGAAAAGGTTTAAAATATATAAATCTAAGATTTTCATGTTCAGGCAGCTGATAAAACACATCTTCATTGCAATAATACACATCCACCTTATATCTGTCGTAATCCAGATTATCCAAAATACTTACAAGCGCTCTCTGTATTCCGCCAACGCCAAAGTCTCTCTGGAAAAAAGCAATTTTCTTCATGCTCAGCACTCCATTAGAAATTTGTATCGTAAATGTTCAAAATACTTTGTTAGTATAACATTATTCCCGTGGGAAGTAAACAAATGAATATATTCGAAAAAACAGACGGCGCTTCCCGTAAGGGAAGCGCCGTCCGAAAACAAAATGAGCTTAGATGCGCTCTTTAACCTTAGCCTTCTTACCCACGCGATCACGCAGATAGTAGAGCTTGGCTCTGCGAACCTTACCGTGACGAATAACGGTAATGGATTCAATAGAGGGAGAGTGGATGGGGAAAACCTTCTCAACACCTACGCCGTAGGAAACACGACGAACGGTGATGGTCTCGTTGATGCCGCCGTGCTTTCTGGCAATAATGGTGCCTTCAAAAGCCTGGCTGCGCTCACGGTTTCCTTCCTTAACACGGACGAGAACACGAACAGTGTCACCCACGTTAAACTCGGAAATCTCTTCCTTCATGTACTTTTCGCTTAAAATTTTGACCAGATCCATAATCTAATCCTTCCTTCATATAGACGTTCTATACCGTTGGGAAAATCCTCGGCAGCGGACCGCCTTTCTTAGTGTGCAGCAAGCAATCTGCACAAGCTATGGTAGTATAACATAGGGTTTGCAATATTGCAAGTGTTTTTATCTGAAAATGTTCATTTCTCTGTCATATGCCTGAATTCTTGTAAATTTCGCAAAATCAGGTGCAATATCTGCTGCTTTCTGTTCAAGTGCGTCGCAGAAAAGCTGGGGGTTCAATGTAGGTTCCTGAGCGGAAACAAGCACATGGAGTTTAACTCCCTCCGCTGCCGTTTCAAAGCTCAACTCTTTAAAGGCAGGTCTGATGTCCATTTCGCCCATGCCTCGTTTAGTTTTCTTGCTGATAACTATGCTTTCCTGACTGAAGAATTCAGTCAGTTTTTCTGCCATTTCAGCCTTGCTTCGCTCATCATACTCAAACAGACCTTCAATCTCCAGCCATTTAAGTTCTGAAGCCTTGCGTGTGGCTTCATAGGCATCATACACTTCAATTCCCTCAGGCATTTGGCGTGTAAGTCTTTCAGGAACCGAAGAGAGCTCCTCTTCGGTTTTCAGGCTGAAATCCATAACCTCGCAAAGACTGGCTGCGCCCACGGACAAAGGCAATGAAATGGAAATCTGGGGATGTGGGTTAAATCCCTTTGAATATTCAAGCTCATAACCCGCTCTTGCAAAAGCTCTCTGCATGGTTCTCATAAGGTCAAGGTGGGAAATGTAGACAGCTCTTCCTGTCTTTTTAAAACGCAGTCTCAGTTTACTCATCGCAGCGTCTGCCTCCTTCCAAAAGTTTCAGTGCGCCGCAAGCCATGCACTGTTTGCGGCAGTCAGGCGAGAGCTGGGATTTATAGCACATCTCTCTTTCATGCAGCAGGTGTGCCTTTCTCACACCTACATCTATGTGATCCCATGGCAGAACACTGTCCAGAGGATACTCCCTATTGGCGTAGAACGCAGGGTCAATGCCGCACTTTTCAAATGCGGACATCCATCTTTCAAATGAGAAATAGTCGCTCCATGCGTCAAGTCTGCCGCCGCTGCGGTGAACCTCTTCTATAACATCCGCAACTCTTCTGTCGCCTCTGGAAAGGACTGCTTCAACTAAGCTTGTCTCTGCGTCATGCCAGTTGTAAGTGACGTTTCTTGCGGTAATATTGCTTCTCAGAAGGTTAACACGCCTTAAATATTCCTCTATGCTTATCTGAGGCTCCCACTGGAACGGGCTGTGTGGCTTGGGGATAAAGCATGAGGTGGAAATGGTAATTTTGACGCCTCGGTTTTTGTTCGGAGAATTCATTCTCCAGCAGTGAAGCACCTGATTTGCCATTTCTGCAATTCCCAGAATATCCTCGTCGGTTTCGGTAGGCAGACCAAGCATATAGTAGAGCTTAACCGTATTCCATCCGCCTTCAAAAGCTATTTTACAGGTATTCAGCAGATCTTCTTCCGTTACATTTTTATTTATTGCGTCTCTCAGTCTCTGGCTTCCTCCCTCCACCGCAAAGGTAAGACCGCTCTTTCTGACTTTCTGTAGTTTCTCCATCAAATCCATAGAAAAGTTGTCTGCTCTGAGAGAGGGAAGAGAAATTCCTATGCTCTTGTCCTGACAGTATTCAAGCAGCCCGTCGCACAGCTGCGGAAGCTGGCGGTAATCGCTTGTACTGAGAGAAAGGAGAGTTATATCCTGATAACCTGTGTTTTTTAATGTCTCGATCCCCTGCTTTACAAGCGTTTCCGTTTTTTTGGAACGGATAGGTCTGTATACATGTCCGGCCTGGCAGAAACGGCAGCCTCTGACGCAGCCACGGAATATTTCAAGACTTACTCTGTCGTGGACTATCTCAGTTGAGGGCACAATGGGATTTGTCGGGAACGGAGAAGAATCCAGATCCTGAACTATCCTCTTCTTTACTTTTTCCGGGGCGCCCCCAGCTGCGGTCACGGCCTTTATTGTATTGTCATCATTGTAGCTCACCTCGTAAAGTGAAGGCACATAAACTCCCTGAATCTGAGCCGCTTCTGTCAGGAACTGCTGTTTGCTCCAGCCGGCATCTTTGGCCTGTTTATACAGGCAAAGCACCTCATTATTAACTTCCTCACCTTCACCTACAACAAAAAGGTCAATGAAAGGAGCCATAGGTTCAGCATTGACAGCTGCGGTTCCGCCTGCGAAAACAAGAGGGGCCAGCTCCGGCCTGTCCTTGCTTCTGAGAGGAATTCCGGCCATTTCCAGCATATCAAGAACAGTTGTATAAGCCATTTCATAGCCTATTGAGAAAGCTACCATGTCAAATTTATCCAGACTGTCCCCGCTTTCAAGCGCATATAGCGGCAGATTTGCCTTTTTCATCTCCTCGTACATATCACCCCAGGGGGCAAAAACACGCTCGCACCAGACAAAATCCAGGCTGTTCATGGTATTGTATAAAATACTCATTCCCAGATTTGACATTCCTATTTCATAGGTATCGGGGAAACAAAAAGCCACTCTTAGTGAAACATCGCTTTTATCTTTTATTATCTGATTAAATTCTCCGCCTGTGTATCTGGCCGGCTTCTGCACTTTCAGCAGAATTCTTTCAAGTTTTTTATCCATCTTAAACTCCGTATAATTTGGTATGAGGTATGATAAGAAATCCTCAGTTCTGGTATTTTACAATATTTCTCGCCTTTTTACAATACCCCGTCTGTCTTCCTGATATAAAAGCAGCCAGATGGAAGCAACCAGAAGCGCTGCCCCCCGTCCGTCGAGCAGTAACCACACTCCGTACATCAGCGTACCCAGAGCAACTATAAAGCTAACTCCGCCGCTCAGGCTCTCCCCCCTGCTATCCCCCAGTACTGCCGTCGCAATCTGACCGAAAATTCTGCCTCCGTCAAGAGGCATTGCCGGCAGTAGGTTAAAAACTGACAGCAGGAAGCTTGTACCTGCTGAAAGGTACAGCACGGAGTTATTCAGCTCCGTGCCGTATTTTGAGGCAGCATAGGCATACATAAAGCCTGCCAAAGGACCGGCAGCCGCCGCAGCAGCGTGTCCTGCAGCTCCTGTATATCCATAATAATCTATGCAAAAGCCTCTTGCCTCCGCACGAAATCCCTTAATATGTAAACCAAGCAGCCACAATGCAACTATATGTCCAGCTTCATGGAATGCCACTGCCGCCAGCACAGCCGCTATTTCTTCAGGCTTTGCAAGGTAAAATAAAACTCCGAAAACAATAAGGGCAGCGGAACTTATATAAAAATTTCTTCGTTTCATTCTTTAGTCTTCGCCTCGGAATCCATGTTATCATTTGAGCCGTCATTTACTTCTCCCGCATTTTCGGGCTTACAGTTCATTTTGGAAGTTTCACACTTCTTGCCTTCATCACTCGGTATAAAAACCTCTATCAGTTCCTTTCCTACCCCGTTCTCACTTAATTTTTTTCCCATTGTCTCAATCACTTCAATGCAACTTCTGTCACTGCTTAACAGCTTAACCGTCATATCTCGCAGCTGCTCTGCCGCTGCCGGAAAAGCCATTTTCAACGCAGCTAACGCAGTAAACAAAAACGCACTGATATAGATTTTCAGTTCTTCCATTCCGTTCATCTCCCCTTTGTGCATTATATTTTCCATAGTTTCTGAGTATGCACAGATATTATACTTGACAATACGGCTGAAAATTACTATAATAAATAAGCTTTATCGGGGTGTAGCGCAGATGGTAGCGCGCTTGGTTCGGGACCAAGAGGCCGGGAGTTCAAGTCTCCCCACTCCGACCATGCAGAGTGTCCTTATAGGATTTGAGAAAATCCTGTAACGGACACTCTGCTTTTTTATTCTCAAAACTTAACTTGCAATTTCTGCTGGGGAGTAGCTGACGGCTACTCCCTTTCTCGTTTCCATGAGGATGTCCAGCTCCGGAATGTCCTTACGGTCTGGCACCACAAAAGGACCGATGCAGTTATAGTGAATGACGATCTTCTGTGTGGTGATACCGTCCTGCTTTTCAGCGTGGTACACGTCGATGTGCTCGATCAACTCCGCCACCATGCGCCGGGTCAACTTTGTGGCCCCGGTGTATCGCCGGACCGTTTCAAGGAATATGTCCATATCCATCTGCTGGGTGTCCTTCTTCCGAAGCTCCTCCCGCAATTCTTTGATCTTCTTGGCGTTCTCGCCCTGCTCCTGCTCGTACCGTTTGGACATCTTGGAAAAGCGGTCATCGTTGATTTTACCACTTACATGATCCTCATAGAGCCGTTCAAACAGGTTGTCCAGCTCCTTGTCCCTCGCCCTAAGAGCGTCCAGTTCACGGTGCTTGCGGGCCAGCTCGTTTTCCACCACTTTTGCGG
>JARHZW010000035.1 GCA_029264685.1 Candidatus Limivicinus sp. | reverse complement strand
AGATCTCTCAATAATACAAGCTCAACGCTACCGCCTGTGGAGCGGGCGCCCAGAAGTCTTGCAGGGAGAACACGGGAGTTATTTAAAACAAGACAGTCTCCCTCTCTGAGAAATTTTTTCAGGTCGTAGAAGTGCAGATCCTGAATTTCTCCACTGTTTTTATCCAGATGGAGAAGCCGAGAGTGGTCTCTTTCCTTAATAGGTGTCTGAGCTATAAGCTCTTCGGGTAAGTCAAAATAAAAATCTGATTTTTTCATGCTACATATGCTCCGCTAAAATAAAATCTTAAAATGTCCTGATAGTTATATCCATATACAGAGGCCATGGCGTTTGCGCCCCATTGGCTCATACCACAGTTATGCCCCCAGCCTGTGCCTGTAAAAATAAAATCATCTTCATCCCGCTCAATTGTGAAGCGACAGCTGTGCAGGCCCAAAGCATTGTAACAGCTTCTGCCACGGACTTCAAGATAATTTCCATCATCATCCACAAAATTGATTGCAATTACATTGCCTGTGCCTGAATATTCGGGAAAAAGCTCCGCAACAGAGTCAATATCATATCCCCATTCCTGAAGCATTAGGGCAATTTTGTCTGTGCTTCTTTTAAGCTCCCAGTCTTTAAGAGGAAAATCCAGTGCAGCCTCGAAAGGGTCTGTCTTGCCTGAAAGGTAAGGGGCCGACGTGTCGAATACATTTACTCCGTCCTCGGTAGCCCCGCCGTTTGAAGAGCAATAGTAAATCTCGCAGGCCTGCCCCTCATAACGAACCAGTTCCCCTGCCGTCTCATCCACAGCTCTGTCGCTTGTTTCATTTGCTTCCAAAGTACCTCTGTAGACCTGACTGTAAGTATCCGCTGTAAGGTCAAAACCGTATTCTTTGAAACGGTCCTGATTGTATACGGCGTAGGTCCTTGCACAGACTGCCTGAGCTTTAAGAGCTTCAAACGGCCATGAATAGCTCATTTCATAAGGAATAACACCTTTTATATACTCTTCGAGGCCTACATAGTTTATAAGGTTTAAGTGGCTCTCATCATGGATTCTGAATTCAAATCCGCCTCTGTACCGGTTATCTTTATATGCGCACTGACTGCCTTCCCCCATTGGAAATACTGCCAACCGATTGGAACCGTATTCCGACTCATAAATAAGCTTTTCGCTCTCACCGTCAAGCAGGAGCACTGAGCCTTTGCCGTCATACCATGGAAACCCTGAAATTTTCAGCTCTTTAATAAGTTTTCTGGCCTCCGCTCTGGTGGAAAAATCACCATAGACTTCCCTCTTTTCTCCCTCTATTTCATACTCGGAAGAAGAAAGCTCCGAAACACTTTCCTGAAATTCCACCTCAGGGACGAAATCCTTTTCAGGCAGAATGTGCCAAGTTCCGCCGTCGCATTTGATTTGCGCCAGCAGCTTACTTGATGAAGTCTGGGCAAGCTCATTAAAGTTTCGGTTTTCATCGTAAAAGCCGATAAGAAACCCCAGACCCGAAGCGTTTTCAAGTTCAGCTTCCTCTGCTGCACCGTCACCATAGCTAAGGCCTATTCTCATGGTTTCTATTCCATAATCAATGTTCTCGTATTTTGAACCGTCAACATACGAATTTTTATCAATTTCCGTGCTGTATGCCGACGAAGTCCCCCTTACACAAAATCCCTCATCTGCTCTTTCGGCATAGGAGACAGAAAAAGGATGCAGAATTGCAAGGGCTGCAAAAGAACACAAGGTGTATTTTTTTATTTTATTGATTTTCATAAGCTACCTCTTGTATTCAGATAGTTTAACTGTTGTATTATAACAGGTAAACACTGTTTTTTCAATGCCATTTAATGTACATAAACGCTGCTGTCTAAATAAAATATTTTTTCCGCTGATTTTCTATGCTGTACTCCATAATCATATATTTTGTAATTTCTTAATCTTATTTTAATATAAATACTATTGACAAACTCCTAATTTAGCAATAAAATCAAATTAACAAAAATTACTATATTCTCATTGCAATATTAGACAAAACACCAACATTATAAAAAGGGAGTAATTCCAGTGTTTTCTTAAATATAAACCATGAGAAAGTATTCAAAAGAGGATTGTATAAAAAAAGAGGTCATTGACATGACAAAAAAGATTATTTCCTTTTTCATTTGTGTTGTGTTGGCTTTTTCTCTTTTTTCTGTTGGAGCATACGCTTGTGGGCAATGCATAACGATACATCCTACAAAATCGGCTACGGTATCTACCGACAGCGGAGACGGTATTAATTTACGCAGATATCATAGTACATCTTCAGATGCAATTGGTGTACTCGAGGATGGCGGTGCAATGAATCTTGACCGCCAGTATGACGGCACAGATTACGATTGGTATCACGGAGTGGTAACATATTCAAAAAACTCTAACGCCGTTGGTTTAGTTGGCTGGGCAGCCGGCAGATTCCTGAATATTGTGCAATAATGATTTTTCGTTAATTGTATGTGCTAATTGTATGATTATAGGGATAGCATATTCCATATGCTATCCCCTTTTTAAAAGGAGAATATTATGAAAAAGATAGCAGCAATATTTTTTTCAGTACTTTTAATGTTTTCTCTTTCGGCCTGTTACGACACAAACGAAAGCGCAGAGAATGCACCGGTATCTCTTGATGTCGCTCCGAAATGGTATACCCAAAATATAGCTTTTCCGGAATGTCTTTCCAAATGTACAATGCAAATGATAGAAGATGATGGGATATATCTGGGAGGCAGCGATGAGACCGGTTTACCGGTTTTTGGATTGCTGAGCAATGATAAATTTACCAGTTTTCAGTCTCCGGAGGATGAATATGTTTACGCAGCCTGCAAAAAAGACAATGAAATAGCGGTTCTTTGCGGAAACGCTCCTACAGACACAATAATGTGGCTTAGAGAAGAGCATCTTAACCCCGGAAGTCAAAGAAATAATTGTAATTTAAACATCTATTTGTACTCTCAAGACGGAAATATTGTTTCCGTAATCCCGCTTAATGAGGAACCCTTAAACAACGGAAGTAAATTCTTTAATATTAAATATATCAACGACAAATTCATACTAATGTCAGCTTACCAGCTGAGCGTTGTAAATTCGCAGGGAGAACTTGAAAACAGCGCAGATCTGCTTCAAAAAATATTAGAAAAAAATTCGCCGGGTTTTTTCTCGGGTTTAGAAATAATTAACGATGAGATCTATATTTGCACCCATGAAGACAATTACGTAGAGCACGATAAATACCCGGGGTTTGACGGCGGAACAACCATCAGCAGATTTAATGCAGATACATGGGAGTACGAACAGGTTTTTCAGGACGACGATATATATTCTTTGGGCATAGGTCTTGATGAAGAAGCAAACATAATCATATTAGACATTGATGATGTATATAAAATTCAAAACGGAGACAAGGAAAAACTGTTCTCATGGGCAGATTTGAATATCTATGAGCCTAATTACAACGGTCTGACTGTGCAGGATGGCAGGTTGTATTTTGCCGGAAATGCCATCAGAAGACTAAAATATGCTTCATATGGCGAATTTACAGATTCTCGAACCGAATTGGTGCTCCTTTGTAACAACCCGTCGACAATTCTGGCTGAGATTATAGAAGAGTTTAACGCTGTTAACGATAAATATTACGTCAGCACTGAAATAACAAAAGCAAATCTCAGCAAAATAGAGATTATAACTGGTGATACACCGGATATGTATTACTTCTTTGGTGATGATTCGGTGAAGAGAGCAAATCCCGAACAGATTTTCGAGAATTTACTGCCCTATTTTTCCCTCAGTGATAAGCCGATAATTCACAAATCTCTTGAGGAAGCACTAACTCAAAACGGCAAACTTTATACCATGCCATTTGATTTCATTATGTGGACCTTCTTAAGTCCCCTTGAAATTCCCAATGCTGAAAACTTGACTATAGATGAACTTATTGACTATGTCAGCTCCTGTGGTTCAGATAAAAATATTTTCCCTCCAAATCTGACGAAGCAGGAAATGTGGAATTGGGTTTGCAATCTCTGTGTGGATGCATTTACAGATATAAAACAGGGAAAGTGTAATTTTAATGAGCCTGCATTTTACGAACTTCTGCAAGCCTGTAATTCGCTTCCCGGCACTACATCGAATATAGATAACAATGCTTTAATATCTCCAGAGCAAATTGGAAATGTACTTCGCATGAGTGTCTTTGATTCAAATTATAATTCAGTTTACACTTTTGTAGGCTGTCCTACCGGCGGCCTTTCCAACGGCAGCGCATTTGAACTTGTGCAAAGCTTTTCAATGTCCAATACAAGCGAGCACAAAGACGGCGTATGGGAATTCTTTTTATTTACAATGCGGCCCGATATAATCAATCTTGGTAAAGTTTCTTCGACCCTGTGTATTCCCGCATCAGAAAAACAGTTTACAGCATTGGTCAATCAGGCTATGGGAGACGGATATCTGATGTATATGGGCACCATTCCTGAATACATTAAGGTTAGCAGCACTACGATTGATAAGATAACAGAACTGATAGAAAAAACTGATATTGTATTTGGACAGTACCCTGAGATTATTGATATTATGGTAACGGAAGCCGCTAAATACTTTTCGGGTGATAAAACAATTGAAGAAACAATAGATATGATTCAGTCACGTGCCAGTATTGTGATGTCAGAAAAGAAACCATAAATTTTTATCCATATAAAATTTTAAATCCCGTCTTTTGGCTTCTGCCTTTATAATATCTAAAACCATTTCATCCGCTTCACTCCAATACTTGCCGCAAAATACTCTCCCATGTTTTGCAGTAATAAGTCTGCCCACAGCGTCCTGTTCAATGTTGCATATATATCTGAATGGGCAAATATAATATCAGGGTAAGACTTTATAATTATCAGGGAGGCTGAAATGGTTAAAGTACCTATATTTAAAGGCTCGTGCACTGCGATAATAAGTCCCTTTAATGAGCACGGAGTGGATTACGACAGGCTGGCTAAAAATCTTGATTATCAGTATGAAAACGGAACCGCCGCCATTCTCGTATGCGGTACGACAGGTGAAAACGCAACATTAAGCTCAAATGAGTATGCAGAAATGCTCAGATTCTGCGTACAGGAAAATAAGGGTCGAATGAAACTGATTGCAGGTGTGGGCAGCAACAACACTGAAACAGCGCTGAAAAACGCCCAATACGCAAAATATACAGGTGCAGACGCAATCCTCATGGTCACTCCGTATTACAACAAAACCACCCAGAAAGGGCTTATAGAGCATTTTACATATGTGGCTGACAGAGTGGATATCCCAATGATATTGTATAATGTCCCCAGTCGGACGGGTATAGGAATCAAGGCCGAAACATACAAAGAGCTTTCAAAGCACCCCAACATAAACGGCGTCAAGGAAGCCTCCGGAGACATAAGTCTTGCGGTCAAAACAAGGAGTCTTTGCGAAGATGACCTGTTTATATGGAGCGGCAACGACGACAACACGGTACCTCTCATGTCAATAGGGGCGCTGGGCGTTATTTCCGTTGCATCTAATATAGTTCCAGGAGCACTATCAAAGCTTTGTGCTCTTTGCCTTGAGGGTGATTTCTGTCATGCGTCAGAGCTGTATTCAAAGTATTCCCAGCTGTTTTCTGCCCTTTTTGTGGAAACAAACCCCATTCCCGTTAAGACGGCAATGAAGCTTATGGATATAGACAGCGGGCTTATGCGCCTGCCGCTTACCGAAATGAGCGACGAGAATCTGGCATACCTTAAAAACACCATGAGGGAATGCGGAATAAATGTATAAAAATGCGGAGACGGCTTCAAAAGAAGCTGTCTCCGTTTTACAATTCCAGCTTTGTAATTTCAGGCACAGAAATGCTGTCGCCTTTAACGCATACTGAAAAAAAACAGTTTTCCATAAAAACACTGTAAATATAATATCTGTCGGAATTTCCGACATTAACAAATTTATCAGGCATAACAGAAAACGAATCAAGAGGCGTATGCAGGCCTGTACCCAGCGCTTTAATGAAGCTCTCTTTCATGCTCCATATTTGTGTAAACGCCATGTCTTTGTCATCTGAAGCTTCTATATACTCCCGCTCCTGCGCCGCAAAACTGCGTCTCGCAAGATTTTCTTTGTATTCGGAAAGCTGTTGTATATCCAGTCCGATCTCCCGCTCACATATAGCGCAGGCAGAAAAATTCCCTGAATGGGAGAGGCTGAAGCTAAACGGAAGTTCATCGCAATATGGCTTTCCGTATGGGCCCGTTTTAATATCCAGAGGAAAATGGCTATTTGTCAGGTTCTCTTTTACAGCCCAATTCAGCAAAAGCTCTGCTCCCAGTCCCTGCTTTTTATTTGAAATGCGTTTTGCTTTGGAAAGTTTTTCTTTTCGGTATTGAGAAATTTCCGGCATATCGTTTTCTGTATTAAGTTTGCTTACATCACAATAGTAAATCTTTATCATAATGCAGCTATGATAAACCTATAAAGTCATATACGCAAGATGTTTTTATGTAATTTCTCCTCCGGAACGCTGCGGCTATACATTTCCGCAGTGTTCACACGCTCCGCAATTCAGGGCATAGGGCTTCCTGTCGGAGCAGGACTTAGAAGCACATCCTCCTCCAGCATATTGTTTTTATCCGAAGCTGACCCTTTGTTATCTTCCTTCTGCTTCTGGTCATCAATATTGCTGTTTTTGTCCTCAACCTTACCGTTTTCCATATCCGGAGTAGGAATCGGGCTGATGTCCGGTGTCATTACAGGAGACGGAGAAGCTTCAATAACATCTACTTTACCGTCATTACAGCTACAGCCGCACAAAATTGAGGCCAGCAGAAGAAAAGAAGAAATTAAAGCAATGAATTTTTTCACTTGTAACCCTCCTTATATTTTGCAGCCTTAGTATTTGAAGAAGGTTTGCATTTTATACATAAAAAATAAAAGAAATTATATGTTATTGCCTTGCAACAATATGTATGTTAAAATAAAAAACATGGATAATTTAAAGAAAAATCAAATATATACTACTGAAATCGAATCATACTCCTCGGAAGGCTTCGGAGTGTGCAGAATTGACGGACGTGCTGTGTTTGTTCCCAAAACTATAAAAGGGGAAAAATGTAAAATCAAAATTTTAAAAAGCACAAATACAGCCGTATACGCCCGATCAGAGCAGCTGCTCTCCCCTTCTGCAAACAGAATAACACCTGAATGTCCATTTTTCGGGAAGTGCGGCGGCTGCGACACTATGCACATGAGCTATGAAGAGGAGCTGCGCTTTAAACTTGATAAAGTTAACTCTGCCCTAAAGCATATAGGCAGGCAGAGCATGGAAGCTGAAACCATTATAGGCAGTGACAGTATTTATAATTACCGAAATAAGGGAATTTTCGCCGTTTCCGAAGTAAATGGTCGGGCTGCATTTGGTTTTTATCGTGAGCGCAGCCATGAGCTTATAGAAATCAATTCCTGCCTTATCCAAAAAGAGCTGAGCTTCAGAGCTGCCGGAGCGGTTGTAGATTTTATGAATGCAAATAAAATTTCTGCCTACAACGAAGAAACAGGCAAAGGCACTGTTCGCCATGTTTTTTGCAGGCAGGCCGTGCATGAATGCGGTGCTGTGCTTTGCATAGTTTCAAACTCAGGCTTTGGGGCAAAGACTCAGGCGCTGGTTGAATGTCTTCGGGAGTGCTGCCCTGAGCTTACAGGCATTGTGCTCAATGTAAATAAAAGCCGTGGCAATACGGTGCTGTCCGGTGACTTCTATACTCTCTGGGGTGACAGCAATATTTGCGATTCTCTGTGCGGCGTCAAATTCAAAATTGCTCCTCAGGCCTTTTTCCAGATCAACCCTCCGCAGGCAGAAAAGCTTTATGAGAAAGCCTTAGATTATGCCGCATTGTCTCCTGATTCTCTTGCTTTTGACCTTTACTGCGGCGCAGGCACCATCAGCCTGTGCATGGCTAAAAAAGCAGGCAGGGTCATCGCAGCAGAGATCATTCCTGAGGCGGTTACCAATGCGGGAGAAAATGCAGCCTTAAACGGAATGGAGAATGCCGAATTTATTTGTGCAGACGCCGGTCAGGCAGCAAAGGCTCTTGCAGAAAGAGGCTTAAAACCTCAGGTCGTAATGGTTGACCCGCCAAGAAAAGGTATGTTTCCCGAAGCAATTCATGCCGTCAGCTCAATGCAGCCTGAAAGAATCGTTTATGTTTCCTGCAATCCCTCCACTCTGGCTCGGGATATTCTCCGTTTTAACGATTGTGGCTATGAACTAAAGAAAGTTACCGCCGTTGATATGTTCCCCAGAACCGCTCATGTGGAGACGGTTGCTTTGCTTTCCAAGAAATAAATATACTATTAAAGCCCTGCCGTCAGATTATTATGGTTCTGATGGCAGGGCTTATTTCATTCGCTAAAACTTATTTTGATTTGCAATTTACCATTTATATAGACAGCTTCTATACTGCCGCCCATACGCTCCACTAACAGTCTGGCAATAGACAGCCCCAAGCCGCTTGAATTTCGGCTGACTTCAACTGTATAAAAACGGTCAAAAAGTCTCCCCACCTCTACTGATGTCAAGGCTTTGGCAGTATTTGAAAAGGTAATCAGTCCATCCGTTGTGAGAGTTACTGCCAAATCTCCGTCAGAATACTTAACCGCATTATTGATAATGTTAGAAAAAATACGGTTCAGCGCAGCCTTGTCCAAAATCCTCCAGACAGGCTCTTCAGGGAGTGAAATTTGAGGAACGATACCTTTTTCTTGCAAAACACCATAAAAAGAAAGAAGATTATCCTCAAGCACTCGGCACAAGTTTAACTTTTCGGGATAAAGTTCTTCCTCTGCAC
>JARHZW010000113.1 GCA_029264685.1 Candidatus Limivicinus sp. | reverse complement strand
GGTTAAAGAATAAAAAAGCATGGTGTCTTTTCACCATGCTTTTTGAATAACGATTTAGCTGTGTTTTATTCGCCGCAGCCGCAGGAGCCGCCGTCACCACAGCCGCAGGAATCATCATCCTGACCGCCGCAGCCACCGCCGCAGGAACCGCAGCAGCCGGAGCATCCACCGCCGGAAGCGCCGTCATCCATAGGCAGCTGGCCTGTAACCAGCATATCGGCAGCAGTATCTGCATCACCGCAGAAACCTGCTATAGGAATAACGCCACGGCTCAGAAGAATATTTTTTGCATCTGCGCTCATGTTTCCGCAAATGATCGCTTCCACATGGTTCTGAGCCAGAAGCTCTGCCACCTGATGAGGCTGTGCCATAGGCTCGCACTCAAGGAGAGCTTTCTCACGCTCGGTTACATATTCTCCGGTGTAATCATAGCTTGCAAAAACGGTGCAACTTCCAAAATTTTCGGCTATTTCGCCGTTATTGTATGCAACAGCAACTTTCATAAGTTATCCTTTTCCCCGCTTAGAGCGGAATTAAATTATTTTACCTTTTCGGTAATGTAGTCTGCAAGGTCTGCAATGTACTCACCTGTTACCTGCTCAACCTTACCTGCATCCACCATTGCCGCAATTTCAGGGTCAATGGGAAGCTTTGCAAACTTCTCTATGCCGAAAGCTCCGGCAACCTGCTCAACCTTGCTTTCGCCGAAAATCTCATGGCGTTTACCGCATTCGGAGCACTGGAAGTAGGACATATTTTCAACAATTCCCAGAACAGGAATATTCATCATATTAGCCATATTTACAGCCTTTGCAACTATCATGCTGACCAGATCCTGAGGAGAAGTTACGATAACGATACCGTCAACAGGCAGGGACTGGAAAACAGTAAGGGGTACATCACCGGTTCCGGGAGGCATATCTACGAACATATAGTCCACATCATTCCAGAGAACGTCAGTCCAGAACTGGGTAACTGCGCCTGCAATAACCGGACCACGCCAGACAACGGGCTCGGTTTCGTTTTCAAGAATAAGGTTAATGGACATAAGCTGTATGCCGGTTTCTGTGGTAACGGGAATAATATATTCGTCAGTACCGGTGGCATGGTTTGTAACTCCGAAGGATTTAGGGATGGAGGGGCCGGTAATATCTGCGTCAAGAACAGCGCAGTTATGACCTCTTCTCTGCATCTCGGAAGCAAGCATACTGGTTACCAGAGATTTGCCGACGCCGCCCTTGCCGCTGACAACAGCAATTACTTTTTTTACACTGGAACCCTCATGCAGATTTTTAATAAGACTTTCCGCCGCACGCTCGGAGCAGTTGTTTACTCCGCAGCTTGAGCAGTCATGTGTGCATTCGCTCATTGAACTCTCTACCTTTCAAATTCTGTTAGTTATGGGGTGTAAGGTATATTATAAGCGGAGACTAATACAGTCTCTCATAAATATCCTGAACTTGATTATAGCATTTTCTTTAGATTTAGTCAAACAAACTCACTTGTTTTTTCTCAATGCTCTTACGAGGTATTTGGCTGCAATTCCTGTAAAAACGCCGGTAATTATGCCTGAAACGGCAAGCAGAGGCGCATACACCCAGATTTGAGGAGTTTTTACAATTATGGCACAGGCGGTCAGCTGACCTGCATTGTGGCACAGCGCCGCTATGGCACTTGTGAGCCAGAGCTGATTTTCGGGGATCACGGACACAAAAATGCACATAGCTATGTAGGCAAGAAGCGCTCCGGCAGCGCTGTAGATAAAGCTCGCAGGACTTCCCGCAAACATTGATCCCATAATAACCCTTGCAAGCAGAATTGCCCCGGCCTCTTTTTTTCCGATTAAAAGGATTGCAGCCAGAGTTATAATATTGGCAAGGCCCAGCTTTATTCCGGGTATGGGGACAATAGGCGGGATCTGTGCTTCCAGAATGAATATTCCGAGGGCAATGGCTGTAAGCACCGCCATAAATGTAAGTTTCTTGGTCTTACCCATCTATCCCGCTCCCCTCCATTTTTATTACAAGTCTGTTGGGCATACATACAATGGGAATTCCGCCGCCTGTCATTTTCCCCTGCTTAACGCAAACATGGTCGGGACAGCTTGCAGAGCTAACGGATATGGCCCCCGGTTCAACATGGACCACATTGGTTCCGTATTTTGTGCTTATCTCAAGGTCATATGCTTCCTTAACGCTTTGAAGGTCTATCCTTTCATATTCTTCTCCATCCACCGTGATAACGGCAACGGAGCCTGAGGGCATATACTTGAGCGCAAAAAAGACAGCCACACACAAAACGCAGAAAGCAGCCAGTACGATTATCAAAATTTTAGTCTTATTATTTTTCATGGCTTTATTTTAGTTTAGCTTTCCGTTCTTGTCAACAGTATACATTATTGATTATGATTTGTATTTTATGATATAATAGTTAAACACTTTGACAAACGAAGCTTTATCACCGCATATTTTTATGGTTTAAAAAAATTAAAAAATCAGGAGGCCGAAGTTTGGAAGCTATAACACCATATTTAATGACAATTTCAAAATTCGTGCTGATAGTTATATCTATAAGCATACTTGCCCGCTGTATACGCTCCATGCTGTCTGAACGGTATGAGCTGGAGACCTGGGGCTATATAAGATCCGGTGACAAAACGCTGCCCGTTAACCACTGGGAAAACATTATCGGTCGCTCCACCGGAGCAGACATACGGCTTTTCAACGCCGGTATAAGTCGGGTTCATGCAGTTCTAAGCCGAAATGACAAGGGCGTTTGGAAAATCTACGACATTTTTTCCAGAGGCGGCGTATGGGTAAACGGAGACAAGGTCGGGATGACCGGTACAGAGCTGAATCACGGCGATGTTATCAATTTGGGTGGCAGCTGCGTCCGTTTTCTTGACATAGGCAAGGAACAAAGAAATGCCCTTGAAGCGGCACGAAGCTTTGCAGGAAAAAATGTTTCTCCATCGCTCACGCTTCTGGAGCTTACGGTTTTTCAGCTTTTCCTGCTTTTGGAGCACGCTGTTTCAGCTGCACCAGGGCATTTGCCTGCCATAGCGCTTGGGTTTGTCACTATTATTATTCTGCAATGGACCTGTTATAATTCCATGAGAGTTATAAAGCGCAGCGGATTTGAAATAGAGACTCTCGCTTTTTATCTCAGCACCCTGGGAATGTCCGTGGCTGCTTCTTCCTCTCCGGAGGATATGTACAAGCAGATTCTTTTGACCATTGTCAGCGTATTTCTGTTTCTCCTATGCGGTTGGTGGCTCAGAAATCTTAAACGCACAATTTCCATGAGAATTCCGGTAGGTGCCTTTGCCCTGCTGCTTCTGGCCGTAAACGTTGTGTTCAGTGAAGCTGTGTTCGGTGCTAAAAACTGGCTTGAATTCGGCGGATATTCTTTTCAGCCGTCAGAGCTTATCAAGTGTGCCTATGTTTATGTAGGCGCTTCAACTCTTGACCTGCTCTACAGAAAGAAGAACCTTTTCGGATTCATCGTTTTCTCCGCCCTCTGTGTCATTGCGCTGGCTCTTATCGGAGACTTCGGAACAGCGCTGATTTTCTTTGTGGGATTTCTCGTTATATCCTTTATGCGCTCAGGCTCCATAGCCACGGTTTTTCTGGCGGTATCCGGTGCAGGTCTCGCAGGTTTTCTGGCTGTAGCGGTAAAGCCATATATTGCCCAGCGGTTTAACACTTGGGGTCACGCATGGGAAGATGTGTATAACGCCGGCTTTCAGCAGACCAGAGCAATGTCTGCCGCCGCTTCCGGCGGTCTTTTAGGAAAAGGTGCGGGAGAAGGTTGGCTGAAAAGCATTTTTGCCGCCAATACCGACATGGTTTTTGCAATGGTCTGCGAGGAGCTTGGACTTATAATCGCAGTGTGCATGGTTCTGTCTATTCTGGCCATGGCTTTTTTTGCTGTAAGAACGGCGAAACAGGGTCGCTCTGCCTACTATGCCATAGCCTCCTGCGCTTCTATGAGTATGCTTTTGACTCAGCTGGCGCTGAATGTTTTCGGCTCTCTTGACCTGCTCCCCTTCACAGGCGTTACATTTCCTTTTGTGTCACGGGGCGGCTCCTCTCTTATGTCCTGCTGGATGCTCATGGCTTTTCTGAAAAGTGCCGACAACAGAAAAAGCGCCAGCTTTGCGGTCAGACCCGGAAAACGCTCAAAGGCAATGGAGCAGGCTGAAGAAAGCGATTATTATGACCGTGATGATGACTATTTATACAGCGATGACGAAGAGAGCGAAGAGCAGGAGGAGCATGATAGCTCCCGTTTTATCAACAGAAGCTCTGCCGCAGATTTCGAGCGTTTTGGCAGTGCCATAGGAGCTGACGAAAGCGAATACGAAGAATTCGATGAAGATAATGATTATAACAAATCTGCAAATCCATTTGACTACTACGATGATGACGATGATGATGAGGGGGCGTGGAGCTGATGAAAAAAATCACTAACAGAGCTTTCTCGCTGCTGCTCATTGCCTCTCTTGTTATTTTCGGTATGGGGGTTTATATTGTCAGGTATGTTCAGCACGGCGAAGACTGGGCGCTCTATTTTGCAGGTACAAATTCCGACTCAAGCGGTGAGCTGCTTGACAGAAACGGAGTGGTTCTGGCTTCCTTCTCTCCGGACGAAAAGCTTTTTGCGCAGGATGAATTGACCCGCAAAGCAAACTACCACGTTACGGGGGACTACTGGGGAAGAACAGGAAGCGGTATTCTCCGCAATTTTCAAAGCGGAGCATATGATTTCAGCCTTCTAAAGGGAACCACAAAATCTCAGAACCACACCATGACTTTGAATATAGACTCAGAGCTTAATAACACAGCCTATCAGGCCATGGGTGACAGAAAAGGCGCAGTTCTCCTCTCAAATTATAAAACGGGAGAAATCCTTGTGCTGATGTCCACCCCTGCCCTTGACCCCTTAGACGAAACTACGGAACCTCAGGACGGTGCATATATTAACCGCTGTCTTTCTGCTGCCTTCGTTCCCGGTTCCGTGTTCAAGCTTATTACCACCGCAGCCGCATTGGAAAATATCCCTGATATTTTTGACAGGACATTTTACTGCGAGGGTGTTTATAAGATAGCAGGCATTGAAATAACCTGCTCAGGAACTCACTATTCTCAAAGCTTTGAACAGGCACTTGCCAACTCCTGTAACGTAGCCTATGCCCAGCTGGCAGTCATGCTGGGGCAGGACACTCTGGCAAGATATGTCAGAGATTACGGTTTTATGGACAGCCATAAGCTAAACGGAATAACGACTGCCAAAGGCAGCTTCCCCACCGAATTTGTTGGAGATCCTGAGCTTGCATGGGCCGGTATAGGCCAGTCAACGGATCTTATGTGCCCGTATTCAATGCTGCGCTTTGTATCTGCCATCGGCAACGGCGGTCTGCTTTATGAGCCAAGTCTCGTGAAAGAGGACAGCCACCCAAAAACCACTCGGCTTGTAGAAGCCTCTACCGCCGAAAGCCTGAAAAAAATGATGAGCTACAATGTAAGCGCACACTACGACGGGCAGACAAATTTCCCCGGTCTTAATGTCTGCGCAAAAACCGGTACCGCAGAACTGGGTGACGGCAGTTCTCACTCATGGTTCACCGGTTTTCTGGATGATGAAGAGCACCCCTACGCCTTTGTAGTCCTGATAGAACAGGGCGGCGGAGGACTTCGCTCTGCCGGTGTGCTGGCAAACACATTGCTTCAGGCAGCAGTAAACAGATAAGGAGATAAAATGATTGATATTTCAGTAAGCTCTCTGGTAAAATCCTACGAGCTTGGCAAAAATATACTGGACGGCCTTTCGTTCACCATAAATTCCGGTGAACGTGTAGGCATATTAGGCCATAACGGCTGCGGAAAAACTACGCTCTTCAAAATTCTTGTTGGTGAGCTGCCATATGACGAGGGCGACGTTATGATAGCCTCCGGAAAACGTATAGGACTTATATCCCAGATTCCCAACTATCCTGCCGACTGGACAACGGAGGATGTATTAAAAGATGCCCACAGACACTTATATAATATAAGCAGAAAGCTTGACGAAATAACTGAGCAGCTGGAAATTGAGCAGTCTCCCGCTCTTCTTCGGGATTTTGACAGACTCAGCGAGGATTTTCGCCGTCTTGGCGGATACGAAATGGATGTTAACCGCAACCGTGTGGCAAACGGGCTTATGATAAGCGACGCCATGAGGGAGCAAAGCTTTGACAGTCTCTCCGGCGGCGAAAAAACAAGAGTTAATCTGGCAAGACTTATTCTTGAAGATACGGATATCCTTCTCCTTGACGAGCCTACCAACCACCTTGATTTAAAAGCAACCGAATGGCTTGAGGATTATCTGCTTCATTTCAAAGGAACCGTTCTCACCATAAGCCACGACCGCTATTTTCTTGACACGGTGGTGCAGCGCAGCATAGAAATTAGTGATGGTAAGGCAGAACTGTACAGTGGAAACTACAGCTTTTATGTGCAGGAACGGCAGCAGCGTTTTGAGGAGAAGCTTCGCAAATATGAAAAAGATCAGGCAAAGATTGCCCAACTCACCAGAGCGGCAGAGCAGATGCACCTTTGGGCTTTCATGGGAAATGACAAGCTGCACAAACGTGCGTTTTCCATGGAAAAACGCATAGAAAAGCTCGGCAGCAGTGAGCGTCCCCACGAGGAAAAAAAGCTCAAGGTAAAGTTTAAACAGCGTGAGTTTTCAGGAGACGAGGTTCTTGTTACCGACGGTCTTTCCAAGTCCTTTGACCATAAGCAGCTGTTTAAGGATCTAACTCTAACTGTTACCGGCGGCGAACGGATTGCCCTGATAGGTGATAACGGAGCAGGAAAGTCCACATTCATAAAGCTTCTTATGAATGAAGAGAAGCCGGATGAGGGATATTTATACCACGGTCCCTCTGTCCGTGCCGCATATCTCCCCCAGATAGTAAAATTTAATGACGAAAGCCGCTCCGCCCTTGACACCATGCTTTACGACTGCAAGTGCCAGCCGCAGGAAGCAAGGGACAGACTTGCCTCTTTCGGTTTCAGAGGTGAAGACGTGCTCACGCCCGTAGGTTCACTTTCAGGCGGTGAAAAAAGCCGTTTGAGGCTTTGTATGCTTATGGGCAGTGACATTAACTTCCTTATTCTGGACGAGCCTACCAACCACTTGGATATAAGCTCCAGAGAATGGATGGAAGACGCCCTTTCCGACTACACCGAGACACTGCTTTTTGTCTCCCACGACCGATACTTTATAGAAAAATTTGCACAGCGAATCTGGTTTCTCAACAACGGAGAAATAACGGATTTTCGTGGCAGCTATAAGGATTTCTGCACATGGCGTGAACGTCAGGCAGTATTTGAGCAGGCTGAAAAAGAAGTCAAACGCAAGAAGGAAGACAAGAAGCCTAAAGCTCCCAGAACTGACAGGCAGCTTGCAAAGCTTGAGCGTGACATCGAAAAGCTTGAGGCTCAAATCGGAGAGCTTGAGGCTCAGGAAGAGGAGTTTGCCGCCGACTATCAAAAGCTTATGGAGATAGAGGCGCAGAAAGAGGAGCTTAATGAGCAGCTGATGGAACTATACGAAAAATGGGAGGCTCTCGAAGCATGATGTACTTAAAGAAAATTCCGGGCTGGAGTGTTGCCGCCGTTTTGCTTTTAGCCGCTGCTTTGGTTTTTCGCTTTGCATTTAGAGGCTACGCATATCTTTCCTATACGCTGGCCTTTATAGCGGCACTGGTGGTCGCCCATCGCTTCTTCGGAAAAATTCTCTGGAGAATAACTTTGATTTTGGTGTGTATTGGCTTCATTTATTTTATAATCGTGGAGATTCCCATTGTTTTGAATGCTAAAACGGACAGTAACCCGGAACGAGACTATCTTATTGTTTTGGGTGCCGCCGTTCACGGAGACCGTCCTTCTCCCGCTCTTATACACAGGCTTGACGGTGCATATGAATATCTGGAAAAATATCCCAGTTCCATAGCCATAGTCTCAGGCGGAAAAGGAAAAGGGGAAAACAAAACTGAAGCTCTTGCAATGTTTGAGTACCTGACGGAACGTGGAATAGCTCCGGAGAGAATAATTATGGAGAGCAGAGCCACATCCACCAAAGAAAACCTGATGTTTTCTTACGAGATAATCAGTGACCGAGGAGATTCTCCACAGGGTAATGTGGCAATTTTATCAAGCCCCTATCATCTTTTCAGAGCCAAATGTATGTCTAAATCCGTAGGTGTTGATGCCGCCGGAGTGGCGGGACATTTTGACAATCCGATTTTAACCCTGAACTATTTTATCAGAGAGGCATTCGGAATTACCCACTTCTGGGTTTTTGGCTGGTAAACAAAAATTATGAAAAAATCCTCAAGGCATACTGCCTTGAGGATTTTCACTTTATTTATAATATTATAAGTTGCTTGAGTAGTTGGGAGCTTCCTTGGTGATATAAATATCGTGAGGATGGCTCTCTTTAAGACCTGCACCAGTTATGCGGACAAACTTGCTCTTGGTGCGCAGATCGTTAATAGTGGGAGCGCCGCAGTAACCCATACCGGCTCTGAGACCGCCCATCATCTGGTATACAGTCTCGGAAGCAGGACCACGGAAAGGAACTCTTCCTTCCACACCTTCGGGAACAAGCTTCTTGTTGCTCTCCTGGAAGTATCTGTCCTTGGAGCCTTTCTGCATTGCACCAAGGCTGCCCATGCCACGGTATACCTTGAACTGACGTCCCTGATACACTTCGGTGTCTCCGGGAGCCTCTTCGCAGCCGGCAAGCATGGAGCCCATCATAACTACGCTTGCACCGGCAGCTATTGCCTTCACAATATCGCCGGAGTATTTAATACCGCCGTCAGCAATCACGGGCACGCCGTATTTTGCGCCCATAGCAGCGCACTGCAATACAGCAGTGACCTGAGGAACGCCGATACCGGCAACAACTCTGGTAGTGCAGATAGCACCTGGTCCTATGCCAACCTTTACGCAGTCCGCACCGGCTTTAATGAGAGCCTCGGTAGCTTCGGGGGTTGCAACATTGCCTGCGATAAGCTGAATATCAGGGAATTTCTCTTTTACAAGAGAAACAGAACGCATAATGTTTGCAGAGTGACCATGGGCAGAGTCCAGAACCAGAACATCGGCTCCCGCACTTATAAGTGCGCCTGCTCTGTCCAGAACATCCTTCGTTGCACCTATAGCGGCAGCGCAGAGAAGTCTGCCCTCCGCATCCTTTGCGGAGTTGGGGTACTTAATGACTTTCTCTATATCCTTTATGGTTATAAGTCCGCACAGCTTGTAATCGTCATCAACAATGGGGAGCTTTTCTATTCTGTGCTTCTGGAGAATTCTCTTGGCCTCTTCCAGTGTAGTGCCAACTTTACCGGTAACAAGGTGCTCTTTGGTCATAACCTCGTCGATACGGCGGCTCATATCCCCCTCAAATTTCATGTCACGGTTTGTGATGATACCGACCAGTCTGCCTTCATCGTCCACTATCGGAACGCCGGAAATGCGGAACTTGGCCATAAGGGCATCCGCATCGCCAAGGCTGTGACCGGCTTTAAGGAAAAAGGGCTTTGTAATAACTCCGTTTTCGGAACGCTTAACCAGATCTACCTGCTCTGCCTGAGCGTCAATGTCCATGTTCTTGTGGATAACGCCTATACCGCCTTCACGGGCAATGGCAATAGCCATGCGGTATTCTGTGACGGTATCCATAGCGGCACTCATAACAGGTATGTTGAGTTTGATTTTTTTGGTAAGATTGGTGCTCAGGTCTACATCTGCCGGCAGAATATTGCTCTCTGCGGGAACCAGCAGCACATCGTCAAAGGTAAGGCCTTCACCTATAAAGCGTTCGGAATACAGCTTATCAAGATCCATCTTAAAAACCCCTTTTCATTATGTTTACAAAACGCCCCGGCAGAGAAATTTCAGCCGGGGAATTTATATTTTGTCTATTCTAACAGATTTACTATAAAAGTCAACATTCAAAATACTTAATTTTTTTGCCTTTTTCCTGTTTTTTTCTGTTGTTTTTTCACATTCAGACGGTAGCATTGGTCTTGCTTTCTCTGGCATAGTAAAAAATATACTGCTGGGCAAGACCTGCATATTTGCCTAAACTTTCGGGTTTAAAATCAGGAGGAAAATGCTCTTTTAACGCCCGCTTTATCCAGACATCAACAGGGAATCCCTCCATATGCCTAAGTCCGAACAGCACAACGCAGTTTGCCACCTTTTCCCCCACGCCCGTCAGCGACAGCAGCGCTTTTTTCGCCTCGCTGTATGAGCAGTCAATGAGTGCCTGGAGATCTATTTCCCCGCTCACTATGGCCTGTGCAGCTTTTATTATGTATGGTGCACGATAACCTGAACGCAGAGGTGCCAGATCCTCAGCCGTGAGAAAGGCAAGTGTAACAGGCTGTGGAAAACTGTAATAGGTTTCTCCCGCAAAATCTAACTTTTCTCCGTAAAGGCTGCATAGTTTTTCAACAATTCCCTTAATTCTTGTTATATTGTTGCACTGCGAGATTATAAATGAGCATAGAGCCTCCCAAGGCTCCTGATTTAATATTCTTATACCCATTCCGTACTCAACGCACCTGTCCAGATACTCGCCCCCGTCAAAGTGGCTCATTTCCCTGTAATCCCGTTTAAGGTCAAAATAATCCAGCCACATATCAAGAGCTGCGTCGGTAGAAATATAAACCTCCCCGCCTTCTGTCCAGAGTTTGGCAGCTTTTCCCATGGCCACGCCGCTGTAAACTCCGTTTTCGTCACAATTCCAGCGGAAACACTGACCGCATTCAAAGGTTTTCACAATATCAAGTTCTTCTGCGGAGGCCAAACGATATGTATTTATTATTTTCTCTTCCATACTTTATCCTCGTAATTTTTTCTTTATTTTATCACACAGGCGGTTATTTTTTCAAGGCGGCAGAAAAGATTTCCTGTGCTGCCGGCGCAGCGGTCCTATGAAAATAACCACCGGTTATTCCGGTGGTTATCTTGAAAATTTTATTTATCCAGATATGATCTGAGCAGTTCCTGCAGCAGCTCGTCCCTGTCAAGGCGGGTTATTAGAGTCCGTGCATTATTATAATTAGTAATGTAAGTCGGGTCTTCTGAGAGTATATAGCCCACTATCTGGTTTATAGGGTTGTATCCTTTAACCATGAGGGAGTTATACACGGATGACAATATTTCTCTCATTTCGGCCCTACTATCAAGTGCTGTAAATTTTCTTGTTACATCTTCCATGATGTTCCCTCCCTTTTGTTATTTAAACATATTATATCAGATAAACGGCTCATGTAAAGTCGAAACTGATTATAAATTTATTAATTTTTCTTAATAAAGTATTCGTCCCAACTTATCTGATTTCGGCATCAAAACTGTTTTTAAGCGCAGCAAGAGCCTTCTTTACTGTCTCCTCTGCGTGTTCATCGGTAAGGGTCTGGTCATCGGCACGCATAGTAAGAGAGAACGCAACGGACTTTTTGCCCTCGGCCACATGGTGTCCGGTGTAAACATCAAATACTGAGCAGTCTTTAAGATAGCAGCCTGAGTTCTCCATAATGCAGTCTATCATATCCCCTGCCGGAACGGCTCTGTCACAGACAACGGCAATGTCTCTTGTAACAGAGGGGAAACGGGGCAAAGGCTTATAAACGGGGACGCATCCCTTAACCGCAAACATCGCATCAAAGCTGAGTTCTGCACAATAAAGCTCTGCATCCACTCCGTAATTTTCAGCAACAGCAGGATGGATCTGACCGAAAACGCCTATATACTGCTGGCCAACCCAAACCTTAGCACAGCGACCCGGGTGGTATGAGGGGTTTTCTTTCTCAGCCTCAAAATGAAGTCTGCCGTCATTTATATCGCCAAGCAGCTCCTCGACCCAGCCTTTCAGAACATAGAAATTCATGTTGGGACCGTAGGCACCGATAGATACGATTTTCGGCTCATCAGCAAGGCCGTCCTCACGCTTCAGGTAGATTTTTCCTATCTCGTACAGAGCTGCTGATTTGTTTCGGAAATTGTAGTTTCTGGTGAGGATTTCAAGCATTGAGGGCAAAACGGTGGTCCTCATTATAGAGGTATCCTCTCCCAGAGGATTGAGTATCCGCAGGCTGTCTCTCAAAGGAGATTCCTTGGGCAGGCGGATATTGTCATAATAAGCAGGGCTGATGAAGGAATAGGTTATAATTTCGTCAAGACCCATGCTGCGGCATATCTCGCCCACTCTTCTCTCGCAATTCTGCACGGGAGTGAAACCGCCGCAGGTGGATATAGCTCCGGTAAAGCGGGTCGGTATCTCGTTATATCCGTAAAATCTCGCCACTTCCTCTGCAATATCAGAGTAGTGCTCCACATCAGAGCGCCATGAAGGAACAAAAATCTTATCTCCGTCCAGCTCAAAGCGAAGGTCAAGCAGGATTTTACGCATGGTCTGCTCGTCAATATCAGTACCTAAAAGAGCATTGATCTTTTGGGGCTCCAGCTTTACCACGGTCTGTTTAAATTCTTCGGGATAAACATCAATTACACCGTCTACCACCTGACCTGCACCCAGAAGCTCAATAAGCTCACAGGCACGCTGAAGCGCTCTCATTGTGTTTTCAGCGTCAAGGCCCTTTTCAAAGCGTGAGGATGCATCGGTACGCATACCCAGAGCATTGGCAGTTCTTCTTATAGAAGTACCGTTAAAGTTTGCGCTCTCCAGCAGAACCATTGCGGTGTCGCCAACGATCTCGCTGTTTTCGCCGCCCATAACACCGGCAACGCCCACAGGCTTGTTTTTGTCGCATATGCAGAGCATTGAAGTGCTGAGAGCTCTTTCAGTACCGTCAAGTGTTCTGATTACCTCCCCTTCCTTTGCACAGCGAACGTGGATCTCTCCGCTTTCAACACAGGCAAAGTCAAAGGCGTGCATGGGCTGACCGTATTCAAGCATTACATAGTTGGTAATATCAACTATGTTGTTAATAGGCCGGATACCGGAGTTGCGGAGACGCTCACGCATCCATGCAGGAGAAGGAGCAATTTTAACATTTTTTATCATTCTTGCGCTGTATCGCCTGCAAAGCTCGGGATTTTCAATGTAAACCTTTGCCATGTTCTCAATGTTTCCGCCGGCACCGCCCTTAACAACAGGCTCGTGAAGCTTCAGTTCCTTGTTAAAGGTGCAGGCCGCTTCCAGTGCAAGACCTAAAACGCTGAGGCAGTCAGGACGGTTGGGAGTGATCTCATATTCCACCACATGGTCATCTCGTCCCAGCATTTCCGCCACATCATCGCCCGGCTTTACATCCTCATGGAGAACAAAAATGCCGTCTGCAATGCAATGGGGGAATTCTTCCTGCTTTGCATGGAGATCCTCAAGAGAGCAGATATTGTCCTTCTTTGTATCATATGCAACAAGATTACCCTCATGTATATTCTGGCAGTCACTTATTGTCTCAGCACAGGTGCCGCCAAGATCCAAAGTGCATTTCCAGAGTTTAACTCCCGCACTTTCTACCTTGGTGACCTGAGCCGCAGCAACAGAACCGAAAATTTTGTCTCCTGCCTTTATATCTGCGGCAATAGAGGGTTTTTCGGGGTCTATTGCCTTATAATCGCCTAAAATAGCTGCCGGTTTAATTGCGGCATAATCATAGTCATGCTCGGTAATATCCAGTTCCTTTATGGAGCAGAGCATACCTTCAGACTTAACACCACGGAGCTTGCCCGCAGTTATTTTAATTCCGCCGGGAAGGACGGACTTGTGGAGGGCGGCAGGAACAAGGTCACCCACATGGACATTCCATGCGCCTGTACAGATCTGCACGGGCTCCTCTTTGCCCACATCAAGAGTCAGAACCAGCATATGATCCGAGTCAGGGTGCTTTTCAAGGGTGAGAATTCTTCCCACCTTCACATTTTTCATGCTTTCGCTCAGATCTTCCGTAACCTCTACTTTCGAACCGGAAATGGTCATTGCTTCGGCAAAATCTCTGTCATTGTATTCATCAAGGCTTAAATCAACAAACTCGTTCAGCCATTTTCTTGATAATTTCATTTAACTGCCTCCTTAGAACTGCTCAAGGAACCTGACATCGTTTTCAAATATCAGGCGCATATCCGTAATCTTGTATTCACCGAGAGCCAGACGCTCAAGGCCCATACCAAATGCCCAGCCGGAATAAACATCGGGGTCAATTCCGCAGCCGGCCAGAACCTTGGGGTGTACCATACCGGCCCCCAGAACTTCAATCCAGCCTTCACCCTTGCAGGTGGGGCAGCCTTTACCGCCGCACTTATGGCACTGAATATCCATCTCGCAGCTGGGCTCGGTAAAGGGGAAATGGTGGGGACGGAAACGGGTAACCGTTCCTTTTCCGTAAATCTTTTCAACAACCAGATTCAAGGTTGCTTTCAGGTCTGACATGGTCACGCCCTTGTCTATTACCATGCCCTCGATCTGGTGGAACATGGGAGAATGAGTTGCATCCACCTCATCCTTACGGTAAACTCTGCCGGGAGCTATTATCCGAATAGGCAGTTCTCTTGTTTCCATGGCGTGTATCTGCATGGGAGAGGTCTGGGTACGAAGAAGTATTTTGCTGTCAGGGGTGAAATAGAAAGTATCTGTCCACTCTCTGGAAGGATGTCCCTCCTCAATGTTGAGCTTTGAGAAGTTATAATCTGCAAGCTCGATTTCCGGCCCGTCAACAATTTCAAAGCCCATACCTATAAATATATCCTTTATCTGGTCAAGAACGTTATACATGGGGTGCTTGTGGCCGAGAGCGTACTTTTCTCCTGGCATGGTTACATCAAGAGCCTCTTCCTCCAGTTTTTTCTCCAGCATCAGAGAATTGATCTGAGTTTTTCTTTTATCCAGAGCTTCTTCTATATCCGCTCTCAGCTTATTTGCAAGCTGTCCCATTGCGGGGCGCTCCTCGGCAGTGAGCTTGCCCATCTGACGGAGAATAGCGGTAAGTTCACCTTTTTTACCCAAATATTTAACTCTGAGCTGTTCCAGCAATTCAGCACTTTCGCATTCCAAAATAGCCTTAATTGAGCTTTCTCTAAGGCTCTGCATAAGTTCTTTCATAGTTATCTCCTTATCCTGTATAAATAAAAAAGCCTCCGTCCCTCCAAAGGGACGAAAGCATAGCTTCCGCGGTACCACCCGAATTCGGCTCTCGCCGCACTTAACAAGCTTAACGCGCTCTCACGCCGATAATTAGTCGGAGCTCCGGGGCGAACTAAGTAACCGCAGCTCAAAGGGTTCACAGCCATCGACCCTTATTCTCTGAAAGCCGCAGGAATACTATATTCCCGTTCACAGCACCATAGAGTTTAGCACATTAAAACCTTTTTTTCAAGATTTTTTTCGGAATTAGCTTCAAAATCAGTATTTGACTAATGGCTTAAAGGTGATTATAATTAAGTTTGCAGCATAGACTTTAGCAAACTTATTTTGGAGGTCGCTATGAAAAGACTATGCTTGCCTCTGGTTTTGATTTTCTGTCTGCTTCTTTCTTCATGCGGCAGCAGAGTTCAGGCAGAGCGCTTTGAACAATTTTCCGGTAATCTTGCCACTGCTGCATCCCTTTCTTTCCGTTCACAGCTTCGCTGTGAGTATGAGGACAGAAGTGTGGACTTTACGCTTAATTATTCCGGAAACAGCAGCGGAGCTTCGGTGAGCGTTATTAAGCCTGAGATCATTTCCGGAGTTACAGGTCATGTTAAACCTGACAGCTGTACCCTTGAATATGACGAGCTTGTTATTGACACCGGTGATCTGGACAGGTTCGGATTAAGCCCCATGACCGCCCTTCCCGCTTTCGTTCAGGCTCTGAAAAACGGTCATGTGG
Source organism: Candidatus Limivicinus sp. (assembly GCA_029264685.1). Taxonomy (GTDB): domain Bacteria; phylum Bacillota; class Clostridia; order Oscillospirales; family Oscillospiraceae; genus Limivicinus. The sequence goes on along the minus strand of JARHZW010000113.1, from coordinate 26,628 downwards.
ACAGTTACTGGGAAGAAGAAAATTCTTTTGTTTATGAATTGTGCTGCGACGAGCATTTAACTGTCAGAGTATGGTTTAATGTTCTGAATATGATACCGCAAAAAGCGGAAATTGTAAGTGACGGACAAGTAAAAGTCTTTTGTCAAATCGAGAATTGGACAATGGGGTAAAGTTTATGGATGATCTTCAAAAGAGAACATGGGCTGAAATAAGCCTTAAAAATATCCGACATAATTACGAGGCTATACGCTCTACGCTCCCGCAAAGCTGCCGCTTTCTGGGAGTCGTAAAGGCTGACGCTTACGGTCACGGTGCTTTGGCCGTCTCAGAAATGCTTCAGCAGGCAGGGGCCGACTATCTGGCTGTATCATGTCTGGATGAAGCTATGGAGCTTCGCAGCGGCGGCATCACTATGCCTATTCTGATTTTAGGCCACACACCGCCCAAATATACCGAAACATTGATTGAAAACAACATCAGTCAGACTATTTCCTGCTATGCAAAAGCTGATGAGTATTCTCAGGCTGCTGTCAAAACTGGCAAAGAGCTTAAAATACACATAAAGCTTGACACAGGAATGTCCAGGCTTGGTTTTCTCTGCGCCGGTAATCACTACAGCGAGGGTCTTCAGAATGTGATCTCCGCCTGTGGCCTGCCGGGCCTTATTCACGAGGGAATATATACCCATTTCGCAGTTTCTGATGAAGACGGAGAAGAGAATGAGGAATACACAAGAGAGCAATTCAGACTTTTCACCTCATTTATAGATGACTTAAACAAAAAAGCTGGTATTCAGTTTGAAATACGGCACTGTGCAAACAGCGGAGCTACCTTAAACTACCCCGAGATGGCACTTGACATGGTTCGTCCGGGTCTGCTGCTTTACGGCTATGGAGACACTAAAGGTAAGCTTGGTCTTAAACCGGCTATGCGACTTGTTACTACCGTAAGTACCATAAAGATATACGAACAGGGCACTTCCGTAAGCTACGGGCGTCGCTATATAACCGACAAAAAAGAGCGCATGGGGGTTCTTGCAATCGGCTATGCGGACGGGCTCCCGAGAGCCAGCTCCAACAAATGCTCCTATGCTGCTGCCGGCGGACTTGCGCCTCAGAGGGGCAGTATCTGTATGGACATGTGCATGGTCGATTTAAGTGATCTGCCTCAGGTGGATGTGGGCAGTGAGGTTGAGATTTTCGGTGAAACCAACAGCATATACAAGCTCTCAGAAGCGGCAGGTACTATTCCCTACGAAATTCTGTGTGCCGTTTCCAAGCGTGTTCCGAGAGTATATATTGATTAACAAAAGTCGGCGTGATTTAAGTCACGCCGACTTTTTTATTCTTCCGTTCTTTCCCATGGTAAGTCCACATATGTCGGTTCATATGATAGGGCCGGCAGAATTTTTTCGATAAGATCTTCAGTTTCAAATTTGAGAGTTGATGTATTAAGGCAGGGATGACAGCCAAAATGCTCTTCTTTAAGCAGGTCACTGTCTATCAGCAGGTGTATCCTCTTCCCATTATCGTTCATAAGTCCAAGGACACTGACGGATCCCGGAGTAACCCCAAGGAGTTCCTGCATATGTTGAGGTGAAGCAAAACTCAGTCTTGCCGTACCTATCTGCTTTGAAAGAAGCTTTGTGAAAAAGGGCTTTTCACCGGGCATCAAAAGCAGATAAAATTCTGTCTGCTGCCTGTTGGTCAAAAACAGATTCTTACAAATTTTGGCTCCCAGTACTTTTTCCACATCCTGGCAGGCAGCTATAGTGTCGGCTTCATCATGGTCAGCTCTGAAATATTTAACGCCAAGATTATCGAGAAAATCATAACAACGCATTTCATTTACTTGCCTGCCATGAGTGCCGCCCTGATGCAAAATATTGTCTATATACATAAATTACCGTTTATTGGAAGGCAGCCAGATACGCTGTTCTTCCGCTTTTTTTATAAGCTCATCACGGAACTGTGGATGTGCAATAGATACAAGCTTTTCGGCTCTTTGCCATGTGCTCATACCCGCAAGGTTTACGCAGCCGAACTCAGTAACAATATAATAGCTCTGGCTTCTGGGAGTTGTAATTATATCTCCGTTAAACTGCGGAATAATCCTTGAATGAAGCTGTCCTTTTTTATCTGTAAAGGTAGAACTCATGCACAGGAAGGATTTTCCCCCCTTTGACATCGCAGCTCCCGTAACAAAATCAAGCTGACCGCCTGTGCCGCTTATTTGTCTGAGGCCTGAGCTTTCGGAAGAAACCTGTCCATACAAATCCACATTCAGGCAGCCGTTAATGGAGATAAGGTTATCGTTCTGAGCAATCACATTTGGGTCATTTACATAGCTCATAGGATAAGCAGCAAGAGCTGGGTTATCATCAACCCAGTCATAAAACTCTCTCGTACCCACAGCAAGTCCCAGAACACCTTTCCCTTTATGGAAATTTTTTCTGCGGTTTGTCAGCTTGCCTGCCTTCGCCATAGCCATAAATCCGTCGGAACACAATTCTGTGTGCATACCCAGATCCTTCAAATCAGACTCAGCAATCAAAGCACCCAAAGCATTAGGTGTTCCGCCGATACCAAGCTGAATTGTTGTACCATCTGAAATATGCGGAAGGATGAACTCCGCAATTTTAATGTCTTCCTGAGAAGGAGGCAGCATAGGAGGTGAAAACGGCTCAATATAACCTGCTTCCACAACATAATCCACCTCCGAAATGTGAATAAGCTCACCTTCACCGCCTCTAACCCGAGGCAGCGCTTCATTTACCTCAACAATAACCTTATCAGCCTTTTCAATTACAGCTCTTGAAACGCCTGCTGCTCCGGAAAGGTTGAAAAAGCCATGCTTATCCATAGGAGTAACACTGATCATGGCTACATTAACCGTAACAAAATTTTTGTAATACCAGGGAATATTTCTAAATACCATGGGAGTAAAAAATGCTCTTCCCTGATCGCACATTTTTCTTTCATAGCCTGAGCAGTGCCATGTATTGTACACAAAATGCTCCATTGCGGGGTCGCACTCAATCACCTGAACAGGGCCGATGGTCAGATTTCCTCTCACCTTCACATTATGAAGTTCATCTTTCCTGCCTGCGAGGGCGGAATCAAGCTTTATGGGGAAGGCCACATTGGAGGAATAGTCCACCCAGTCTCCGTCTTTTACTATTTTGACGGCTTCTTCCGGCGTGCATAGCTTTCTTTTATATTCAGAATAAAAATCCATAAAATCACCTCGTAAAATTATAACATACCCCCTCAAAAAATAAAAGCGGTAAAGTCCTAACTTTACCGCTAAAAAAGGGACACGCTTTTGCGTGTCCCTCTTAGATGTACTTTTAAAGGATAACTACAGCTGAATTAAGCCTTTGCTTCCTCTTTCTTACCCTTTGCGAGAACCTGAATGCCCTCAACAACAAGGATAGCAGCAAGAACGATAAGGCCCACAGACCACAGCATCTGGAACCAGTCGCCCCATGCAGCAGCACCTGCAATGACAGCCTTGATTTTATCAATGATTGTCATAATCAGAGAGGTACCGGTAGCAACAAGCATGAAGGTCATAGGAACATAGAACATCTTGTTGTTCTTACCGATGTTACCGAGCCATGCAGCAACAGCCAGCATAGCAATACCTGCAAGCAGCTGGTTGGCAGCGCCGAACACGCCCCAGATCTGATTCAGACCAAGGAAGCCCATGCCGCATCCGATAACAACCATGATAAGGGTGGAAACAAAGGGCTTTGCAAAGAAACCACGAACGCCCTTGATGTCCTCAGGCTTCTCACCCTCCTTGACAAACAGCTCGGCAAACATATAACGTGCAAGACGAGTACCGGAGTCAAGAGAGGTCAGAGCAAAGACGGAAACTGCCAGAGTCAGCAGAGTGTAAACAGTGTCGTATACGGGGTTGGAAGCATCTGCAACGCCGCCGAACATGGTGGCAACAGCAGTAGCAATACCACCGGCAAAGATGGTGGGAGGTGCAGCGAGCTTGAAGACATCGCCGCCGCCGGCGTCAACTTTGTTGAATACAATACCGACAGCAATCAGAGAGATGATAGCCAGAGCGGACTCAACGATCATTGCGCCGTAGCCGATGACCTTTGCATCCTTCTCGGAGTCAAGCTGCTTGGAAGTAGTACCGGAACCGATCAGAGAGTGGAAGCCGGAAACTGCGCCGCAAGCAACGGTGATGAACAGAGTGGGGAACAGGTACTGACCTGCGGAGGGATTGAAGGAAGTAAATGCAGGAAGAACAACCTTCATATTGGAGCCTACGATACCGACTACAGCAATAATCATCATGCCGTAAAGCAGGAAGGAGCTCAGGTAGTCACGAGGCTGGAGCAGCATCCATACAGGAAGCAGAGATGCGACCATAACATAAACTGCGATGAAGAGAACCCAGAAGGTACGGCCAAGGTTAACACCCACATTCAGACCGATTGCAACGATAGCGATAATACCGATGATACCGATAACGGTAGCAGGTCCGATCTTGGCATTCTTTCTGTATACGAAGAAACCGAAGATGAAAGCAATAACAATAAACAGCAGAGAAGTTGTTGCTGTAGAAGCATGCTCGGAAACGTTAGCACGACCGACAGTGAAGACGGGGCCTTCGGACATGAAGGTACCTGCAACAACTGCAGTGAAGGAAGCAATAACCAGAATCAGAACGAGCAGTGCAAATATGGTGAACAGTCTCTGAGAACGGACACCCATGTTAGACTTAATAACTTCACCAATGGAACCACCATTGTGGCGAATAGAAGCAAACAGAGAACCGAAGTCATGAACAGCACCAAAGAAAATACCACCGATGACAACCCACAGGAAAACGGGAACCCAGCCGAAAACAGAAGCCAGGATAGGTCCGTTAATGGGGCCTGCGCCTGCGATGGAAGAGAAATGGTGGCCCATCAGCACGGCGGGGTTAGCAGGAACAAAGTCCTTTCCGTCATAACTGGTGTGTGCCGGGGTTTCACGTGTGGGATCTACACCCCACTGCTTTGCAAGCCATCCGCCGTAAAAAATGTAGCCGATAGCAAGCAGAGCCAATGCGATAACAAGAATAAGAATTGCGCTCACACTTTTCACTCCTTAAATAAAAAATGTTGTAATATTAGCATTTGCGTCAGGTCTTCTCCTCCCTGGCGGCAAATAGCTTATTAAAGAAAGGTTCCAGACTGTGTCCGGCACGATTAGTGTAGGTCTTTTGTGTTTCAAGATCCACAGCTCCTGACAGAAGATTTGTAAAGCCATGAAGAGAGAATTTATAGCTCTTGGAAAATTCTTTTCTGGTCATTGGCTTAACTTCTTTTTCATCCAGTCTGTCAGCAATAAAAACGACCTTCACATTTGTATATTGATGCTCTTTATGAGGCTTCACCCGAGGAAGTCCGTCATTCAGGGCAAAATCAGTACATTTTTCAATAAGTTCCCTGTTGAACTCAGGCGCAGAAAATATGTAAGCGTATTCGTTTGTCTCATTTCCCCAAATTACATTTTTCTTATTCAGCCAGTATTTTTCACTTCTTGAAAAATAATCGGCTCTAAAGGCAAGAGGAATATCGGCAGGCGCATCCGTATCGACCACATTATAATAAGCACTGTATGAATCCCTGAGGATCTCAAGGAATTTTTCACGCTCGATTGCCATTAAATAAGCCTCCCGGAAAAATGAACAAATTATGACTACTGCTAATATAACACTAAATCTGGGAAATTTCAATAGCTTTTTAGAACATTTTTTGTTTACATAGCACAGTCATGCTGTAATAAGTGAAATATGTAATATAAATTTTATCTCTGTCTTGACTGATGACAAATTGATATGATAATTCGAACTTTTTTGAATAGTTTGAAAAAATTGCCTTAATTCATTTACAAGTCACATTTTTTGTTGTATTATTAAAATGTTTGGATTAAAACGAATTTTTTACACGGAGAACATCGAATATGGAATACAAACTTTGCGTTCCGTGTCTTCTCGGTCTCGAAGGCCCTATATCCGACGAGCTGAAAAGACTTGGTATGAATAATGTGGCTGCCGAAAACGGACGGGTATATTTTACCGGCGGCATTGAAGATATTGCCAAGGCAAATATATGCCTTCGCATAGGCGAAAGAGTCCTTATAGAGGTAGGTAAATTTCAGGCTCTCAGCTTCGAGGAGCTTTTTCAGGGCACGAAAGCCTTGCCGTGGGAAATGTTCATTCCTAAAGACGGGGCGTTTCCCGTCAAGGGTCATTCTCTGAATTCAAAACTGTTTTCAGTTTCCGACTGTCAAAGTATTATAAAGAAAGCAGTTGTGGAGCGTCTTAAAAACAAGTATCATATTCAATGGTTCCAGGAAACCGGAGCATTGTATCAGATCCAGTTTTCCATAATGAAGGATCAGGTTTCCCTTTGCATAGACACCACAGGTGCGGGTCTCCACAAAAGAGGCTACAGGCCTGCTCATAACGCAGCACCGTTAAAGGAAACTCTGGCTGCTGCTATGGTCAATCTTTCCAGATACAGAGGCAAGGGTGATTTCTGCGATCTTTTCTGCGGCAGCGGCACCATTCCCATAGAAGCCGCTCTGATTGCGAAAAACAGAGCTCCCGGTCTGTACCGCAGCTTTACAGCCATGGACTGGAAGAACTTTGACAGAAAAGTCTGGCTGAACGCAAAGGACGAGGCCAGAGGGCGGGAATTTAACGGAGATTACCACATAGTAGGTTCAGATATTGACCCCGCCGCCATAGCAATCGCCCGTGAGAACGCCGAAAGAGCCGGTGTTTCCGACATTGTCAGCTTTGAAGTTGCAGACGCCATGAATTTCAATCGCAGAACCGAGAGAGGCATAATCGTAACCAATCCTCCTTACGGGGAAAGAATCATGGAAAAGCAGGAAGCGGAAACTCTTTACCGTGGCTTCGGTCAGATATACCGCAGCCTTGAAAACTGGCAGCTTTATCTGCTGTCTTCTCACACCGAATTTGAGCGGAGCTTCGGGAAGCAGGCAGACAAAAAGCGTAAGCTTTATAACGGCATGATTAAATGTGACCTGTTCATGTACCTTAACAAAAAATAAACAAAGAGATTTGGAGGAAGATATATGAAGCACCTGTTTATAGTAAACCCCATAGCAGGCGGAAAAGACCATACAGCCGAAATAAGAGAAAAAGTTGAAAATGTTTTCAAAAGACACGGCGGTGAGTACGAGATATATATTACCAAAGCTCCTATGGACGCCACAGAGAAAATAAAGCAGGAAGCCGCTTCAGGTGAACAGCTTCGTGTTTACGCCTGCGGCGGAGACGGCACATTCGGTGAATGTGCCTGCGGTGCAGCATTGAAGGATAATGTTGCTGTGTGTCCTTTTCCGGTCGGTACCGGCAATGATTTCTGCCGTATGTTCGGAGATGAGCAGCATTTGTACAGAGACCTTGACGCTTTGGTTGATGGCTGGGAAACTCCCATCGACCTTATAAGCTGCAACGGCCGCTACAGCACAAACATTTGCTCTGTGGGCATAGACGCAAGAATAGGCACCAGCGTACACAAATACTCGAAAATTCCTTTTTTCGGCGGTGCTGCCGGGTATGTGCTGTCCTCAATAGTTGAAATGTTCAAGGGCATTGCCGAAAACATGAAAGTCAGGTCCAAAGAATTTGAAGCCGAGGGAAAGCACACGCTTATTTGCGCCTGCAACGGCAGTTATTACGGCGGAGGATTTCATCCCTGCCCTTCCGCAAGACCTGACGACGGCATTATGGATGTTCTTGTCATAAAAAAGGTAAGCCTTCTCACTTTTGCCGCTCTGATAAAAAAATTTGCCGCAGGCGAAGCCGATGAGCTGAAACAGTATGTCACGCATCTGCGTACCGACGAGCTGGAAATAGAGTTTGACAAAGAAAGCATTGTCAACTTTGACGGCGAGCCTATGATGTCAAAAGTAGCTCACATGAAGCTTGTACATAACGCTCTGAAGCTTATAGTTCCCAGCGGTATGCATTTTTTTGACGCAGTGAAAGCTGAAACGGCAGATACAACTGCGGTTAATTGAGCCGTTTTATTCCATTATTTAATTTTGTAACAAAAATTTAATAAATTTTCCTCCGGATTTTTATTCTTAGGACTTGAAATTTAAAAATATTGTGGTATCATTAGCACCGTTAGCACTCATAGATATAGAGTGCTAACGGTGTTGAATTTTGTAAACAAATTTAGGAGGCATATATATTATGAAACTTAGACCTTTGGCTGACAGAGTCGTTCTCAAACAGAATGAGGCTGAGGAACGCACTTCCTCCGGTATATTTCTGACCGCTTCCGCTCAGGAAAAACCCGAAGTTTACGAAGTTGTTGAGGTTGGCCCCGGCGGAATGGTTGAGGGCAATGAGGTAGAGATGATTGTCAAGGCAGGGCAGAGTGTTCTGGTTGGCAAGTACAGCGGCAGCAAGGTAAAGCTTGATGACGTTGAGTACACTATCGTCCGTCAGTCTGATATTCTGGCAGTTATTGAGTAATAAGGAGGCTAATTATTATGGCTAAACAGATAATTTACGGTGAAGACGCAAGAAAAGCTCTTGAGCGTGGTGTAAACCAGCTTACCGATACAGTTAAAATCACACTTGGACCTAAAGGCAGAAATGTTGTTCTGGACAAAAAGTTCGGCTCTCCCCTGATAACCAATGACGGTGTTACCATCGCAAAGGAGATAGAGCTTGAGGACGCTTTTGAAAACATGGGCGCACAGCTCATTAAGGAAGTTTCCACCAAGACCAACGATGTTGCAGGTGACGGTACCACCTCCGCAACAGTTCTCGCTCAGGCCATGATCAGCGAGGGTCTCAAGAACCTTGCAGCAGGTGCAAACCCCATTACTGTTAACAAGGGTATCAAAAAGGCGACTCAGGCCGCTGTTGACGCCGTCAAGGCCGCTTCTCAGCCTGTTTCCTGCTCACATGATATTGCCCGTGTAGGTACCATCTCTTCCGGCGACGAAGTCATCGGAAACCTTATAGCAGAGGCAATGGAAAAGGTAAGCCAGAACGGCGTTATCACCATTGAAGAGAGCAAGACCGCTGATACTTACAGCGATGTTGTAGAAGGTATGCAGTTTGACCGTGGATACCTGTCCCCCTACATGGTAACCGATACCGACAAGATGGAAGCAGTTCTCGATGACGCTCTCATCCTTATTACCGACAAGAAGATTTCCAACATCCAGGAAGTTCTCCCTCTGCTTGAGCAGATCGTTCAGGGCGGCAGAAAGCTTCTCATTATTGCCGAGGATGTAGAGGGCGAGGCTCTTGCTACCATCGTTCTCAACAAGCTCCGTGGTACATTCACCTGCGTATGTGTCAAGGCTCCCGGCTTTGGCGACAGACGCAAGGAAATGCTTCAGGACATTGCAACTCTTACCGGCGGTCAGGTAGTTTCCTCCGATCTGGGTATGGAGCTGAAGGATACAAGCATTGAAATGCTGGGTCGTGCTCATCAGGTAAAGGTCACCAAGGAGAACACCGTTATTGTTGACGGTTTTGGCGACAGCAGCGAAATCAAAGCACGCACCGCTCAGATTCAGCGTCAGATTGACGAATGCACTTCCGATTACGACAAGGAAAAGCTTCAGGAGCGCCTTGCAAAGCTCTCCGGCGGCGTAGCTGTTATCAAGGTCGGCGCTGCAACCGAAACCGAAATGAAAGAAAAGAAGCTGCGCATTGAAGACGCTCTGAACGCAACCCGTGCCGCAGTTGCTGAAGGCATTGTAGCCGGCGGCGGTACTGCCTATGTCATCGCTTCCAAGGCTGCCGAAAAGCTGGTTGCAACTCTGGAAGGCGACGAAAAGACCGGTGCAGCTATCATTGCAAAAGCTCTCAGAGCTCCCATTATGCAGATCGCTGCAAACGCAGGTCTTGAAGGCGCTGTTATTTACAATAATGTTGCAAACAGCTCCGAGGTCAACTACGGCTTTGACGCTGCTAACGATCAGTACGGTGACATGATCGCCATGGGCATCGTTGATCCTACCAAGGTATGCCGCTGTGCAATGGAGAATGCAGCATCTGTTGCTTCCATGGTTCTCACCACCGAGAGTCTGGTTGCAGATCTGCCCGAGAAGAACGCTCCCGCTGCTCCCGCACCTGACATGGGCGGAATGTACTAATTAGATTTTGAACAGGCACTCTGTGGAGTGCCTGTTTTTTCATTACACGAACAGTTTGATAAGTTCTTTTAATTTTTCTGTTTCTATATTATAATATCAGCGGTGATGAACATGAAAAACACAAGTCTCTGCTATATTGAAAGCAACGGGCAATACTTAATGCTCCACAGAACGAAGAAAAAGAACGACGAAAACGCCGGAAAATGGATCGGTGTAGGCGGAAAATTTGAAGAGGGTGAAAGTCCCGAAGAATGTATGCTCAGAGAGGTATACGAAGAAACGGGTCTTACGCTGAACTCATGGCGCTTTAGAGGTATAGTCACTTTCTCATATTCAAGCTGGGAAACAGAATATATGCACCTTTTCACTGCCGACAGCTTTTCAGGAGAAGTTCAGGAATGCAGCGAAGGTGAGCTGAAATGGATAAAAAAAGACGATGTTTTATCCCTTCCCATATGGGACGGCGACAGAGTATTTTTAAATCTGCTCAAAACAGATGTTCCTTTCTTTTCCTTAAAGCTGCGCTATGATGACAACGGAGAACTCCAGAAGGTGCTTTTAGACGGAACAGAAATTGAATTTTAAAACAAACCGCCACGCTTTTTTCCGTGGCGGTTTGTTTTAATTCTTTAGCTTTTCATCTGATGTCTATGTATTTTGCGTCAACCATTGGTATGGTAATTTGTGCGCCCTGCACCGAAGTATAGGAATAAAGACCGTTGCACAGCCCGTATACAGTTACATTGTCATCCTCCAGCAGCCGTCCCTCGCCTTCCGACCGTTTATATGTCACATAAATAACATCATAGTTGGACAGCATTACCCTGTAGGTGCACAAATCCTTGTTTTCACTGCATACCTGTACAATTTCTCCGTAGAATTTTATTTTGCTGCCCTTGTACTGATCCGGATCTCTTGCAATATCCTTGTATGAATAATTGGCACATTCATTTTTGAACGCTGTCGCTTTCTCTTCGCCCTCTAATTCATAGGACTCCGTCTGCAGAACTTCACCGCACACCGTGCAGGTTTTTTGTCTCTCCCCTGGCTGATCATAGCTTGCTTTTTGGGTTATTTTCCAGTCGCTTTCCGTGTGCGGTAATTTCTCTATCTCTTCTATGACAGTTTCTCCGCAGCGAGAACATATGCCCTCTCGCCTGCCGCTTTCAGTGCAGCTGGCTTTCTTCGTCTCTTTCCATTCAGAAATCTCATGTCCCAGTGCATCTCCCGATGTTTTTCCGCATACTGAGCATGTTTTAGCTTCCGTGCAGGTGGCTTCGGTCCACTTGTGGCCGAGAGCTTCTCCCTCTGTTTCACCACAGACTTTGCAGGTTTTTGGTGTCTCGCAGGTCGCATCCGCCCAGTCATGGCCTAAAGGCTCTCCCTCTGTCTCTCCGCACTTTGTGCAGGTTTTTGGAGCAGTGCAGGTGGCTTCCTCCCATTCATGCTGACAGGCGCAGGCTGTAATAGCCATAGTAACAAGTAAAAGCAGCAATACTACAGAAATTTTTTTCTTCATTATTCTAACCCCTTCTTTGATGTCATTTTAATGTATTGTCATTATATAAGTGCCATTACAAATATCAGAGTTATAGACGGCACCACATTAAACAGCAGCCACATAAGCAGTCCCCTGAACCAGTTCACCTTATTTATCAGCGAATACAGCGTAGCAAATATCATTGAGTCAAACAAGGCATAAAGTCCAAGCACCACTCCTGCTTTTATTCCGGCCAGACTAAGCAGGCCTGCTATTATAGCTAACATTTTTTACCTCCTGATTATAATTTTTACATTCCGCCGAATTTCAGCAGTTTTTCATCAATCTTTAACATAGCCTGAGCCAAATACAATGCCTCTTCATCCGACATTTCACTTTCCTCCAGACTTTCGATTTCGTCCATTATTTCTAAATAGCTGCCCATAAAGCTTAGATAATCAGTGAGCATCGAAGTTGTGTCACCTGAAGTCAAATATTTATTCATAAACTCTGCATAATCATCAAAGAATTTCACATAGCCGTCCACCGCTTTTTTGAACTCCGGTCTGATGGGGTCGGCATATTCTACTTCTCTTTCACTGAGTATCTGTCCACAGAGCTTACATTTTTTCTGCTCAAGTCCTTTTTCAGTGCTTGTTGCCGCTTTTACCAATTCCCACTCCCCTTCCTCATGCTTTATCTTCGGGATTTCTCTGGTAACATTCTCTTCGCAGCGTGAGCAGATTCCCTCCTCCAGTCCGCTTTCTGTGCAGCTGGCTTTCTTCGTCTCTTTCCATTCAGAAACCTCATGTCCCAGTGCATCTCCCGATGTTTTTCCGCAAACTGAGCAGGTTTTAGCTTCCGTGCAGGTGGCTTCGATCCACTTGTGGCCGAGAGCTTTTCCCTCTGTTTCACCGCAGACTTTGCAGGTTTTTGGAGTCTCGCAGGTCGCATCCGCCCAGTCATGGCCTAATGGCTCTCCCTCTGTCTCCCCGCACTTTGTGCAGGTTTTGGGAGCAGTGCAGGTGGCTTCCTGCCAATTATGATTACAGGCGCAGCCTGCAAGACTCAATGCCATAACGGCGAGCAGTAATATTGAAATAACTTTTTTCTTCATTATTCACTTTCTCCTTTTTTATTTTTGTTGCGAAAAGCATACATTTTGAGACTATATATTCAGTTTTTATTTCTTTTTATTTTGCTGAAATATATAACTTTCTTGCTTCACGAATGCAAATTACTTGCAGTATAATCTATAATGTGCTATAGTGTTTCAAGTACAAAAAAGCTGTCAAAATCTATACATTTTGACAGCTTTTATTCTATTTCCCTATGTTTTTTTAATCTTCTGTAAAATGTTGATCTGCTTATACCGTAGTCATGCAGAATAGTCTCTAAGGTCGTGTTATTGCTTTCGTATTCTTCGACCGCTGCTGCAAAACCGTCCGGCATTGGAATTTCCGGCCTGCCAAATCTCACCCCCCTCTTTTTTGCAGCCTCAATTCCCTGCGCCTGCCTTGCTTTTATGTTCTCTCGCTCGTTCTGAGCCGCAAAGGACAGGATCTGCAAGACAAGATCTGCTATAAATGTACCCATCAAATCCTTCCCCTGCCTTGTATCCAGAAGCGGCATATCAAGCACACATACGTCTGCCCCCTTTTCTTTCGTTATTATTCGCCATTGCTCCTGAATTTCGGTGTAATTTCTGCCCAGTCTGTCTATGCTCAGTACATAGAGCAGATCGCCGGCCCTTAACTTTTTTATCAGTCTTTTATACTGCGGTCTTTCGAAGTCCTTTCCGGACTGTCGATCCAGATATATATTTTTCTCGTCCACCTCCTTTTCCCTTACGGCAATCATCTGCCTTTCTTCGTTTTGTTCCTGACTTGACACTCTTACATAAGCGTACCTGTTCATAGATTACCTCCGCATATAGTAATAGGATGCGTCTCGCAACGCATCCTATTATAGCAGATGTTTTTTTTGTTTTTTATTCTATGTCAAGTACCTTGTAGTCTTTTTCTTCCACAGCTTTTTTGAGAACTTCATCGCTGACATTTTCAAAGGTTACAACAGCTGTGCCGGCGCTGTGGCTAACTTCTGCGCTTTTAACACCTTCGACAGCCTCCAGAGCTTTCTTTACGCTGGCCTCGCAATGACCGCACATCATACCTTCAATTTTAATTGTTTTTACCATCAGATTTTCCTCCTTGTTTTGAGCCGTCTCTACAGGACAGGCACATTCTTTTTCGCCGCCTGAGCAGCATTCATTGTTTTCTTTAATATGTGTTTCTTTATGCTTTAAAGGCTTATCTTTTGAACTGTCGTGCATATCAAAAAGATTAAGTCTAAGAGCGTTTGTGACTACGCAGAAGCTGGAAAGGCTCATTGCCGCCGCACCCAGCATGGGGTTAAGAGTTATGCCAAGACCCACCAAAGCGCCTGCTGCAACAGGTATTCCTATTGTATTATAGAAAAATGCCCAGAAAAGATTTTCATGTATATTTTTCAAGGTTTTTCTGCTCAAGCGTATTGCCGCAGGTACATCCTTCAGACTGCTGTTCATCAAAACCACATCAGCTGCGTCAACCGCTATATCTGCGCCTGCGCCTATTGCAATTCCTATATCGGCTCTTGTGAGTGCAGGCGCATCGTTTATTCCGTCGCCTACCATTGCAACCTTGCCGTATTTTTTCAGCTCCCGCACGGTGTTTTCCTTGCCTTCCGGCAGAACACCTGCAATCACTTCGTCAACTCCGGCCTGTCTGCCTATAGCCTCGGCTGTTCGTTTGTTGTCACCTGTCAGCATAACAACCTTTATTCCCATTTTTTTCAGTTCTTCCACTGCTTTGGGGCTGTCAGGCTTAATAGTGTCTGCTACAGCGATCAGACCCATAAAACGGTTTTCAGCTGCAAAGAACAGAGGTGTTTTGCCCTCGGCTGCCAGAGCATCTGCTTTCATTGCAACACTTTCGGGAAGATTTACTCTGGTTTTAATAAAGCTCATGTTTCCGCCGTATACGGTCTCCCCGTTTAATCTGGCGGAAAGTCCGTTTCCGGGCAGAGCCACGAAGTCGGTAACTTCGCTATAATCCGTATTAAGCTCGAGGGCCTTAGTCATAACCGCATTTGAAAGAGGATGTTCACTCTTGCTTTCAAGAGAAGCGGCAAACCTCAGCAAATCATTTTCCCCAACTCCGTCTGCGGGAATCATATCTGTAACTACCGGAGTTCCTGCTGTAATTGTACCGGTTTTATCAAGCGCAACAACGGAAATCCTGCCTGTTTCCTCCAAAGCCGCAGCAGTTTTAAACAGGACACCCTGCTTTGCACCTACGCCGCTGCCGACCATTATGGCAACGGGAGTTGCAAGCCCAAGAGCGCATGGGCAGGATATTACAAGAACGGAAATTCCTCTCGCCAGAGCATAACCTATACTCTGTCCTGCAATAAGCCATGCGACTATGGTTATAACCGCAATACTGATTACAGTTGGTACAAAAACACCTGAGACCTTGTCTGCAATTTTGGCGATAGGAGCCTTGGTAGCTGCTGCATCACTGACCATTTTTATGATCTGGCTGAGTGTTGTGTCCTCGCCTACTCTGGTAGCTTCACAGCGAATAAATCCTGCCTGATTGACAGTTGCTGCCGACACGCTGTCTCCCACAGTCTTATCAACCGGAATACTCTCGCCCGTCAGCGCCGATTCATCAAAAGCACTGCTTCCTTCAATAATCACCCCGTCCACAGGCACATTTTCTCCCGGCCTCACAACAAAAATATCGCCTTTTTTAACCTGCTCAACGGGAACATTCTGCTCCTTGCCGTCCACAATAATATTGGCAGTTTTGGGAGCCATATTCATAAGCCCTTTTAGTGCGTCGGTTGTTTTGCCCTTAGAACGGGCTTCCAGCATTTTGCCAACGGTGATAAGGGTCAAAATCATTGCAGATGATTCAAAATAGAACTCATGCATCCAATGGGCAGCAGCTTCGGTTCCTCCTGAAATCTGAGCGGCACTCATGGCAAATAGGGCATAAGTGCTGTATACAAATCCTGCTCCGGCTCCAAGTGCAACCAAAGTATCCATATTGGGGGCTTTATGAATAAGACCTTTAAAGCCGCTTATAAAGAATTTCTGGTTAATTACCATTACAACTACAGTCAAAATCAACTCAGAGAGGCCTATGGCAACGGGATTTTGCGCAAGGAACTCAGGAAGCGGCCACCCCCACATTGTGTGCCCCATAGAAATGTACATAAGAACTATGAGAAAGCCGAGAGAGGAAAATAAACGCTTTTTGAGCTTCGGCGTTTCTTTGTCTGCAAGAGCATCTTCAGTATCTGCCTTTGCTGTCTTTTCAGTACCCTTAACCGCAGCTCCGTATCCGGCGTTTTGGACAGCTGCTATAATCTCGCTGTCGCTTATGCTGCCCTCTACGCCCATTGAATTTGTAAGCAAACTGACAGAGCAGGATGTTACACCCGGCAAATTAGAGACCGCTTTTTCAACTCTGGCTGAACATGCAGCGCAGCTCATTCCGGTAACTGTATACTGTTTCATCTTAACCTCCTTTTAAAATTATTATTTATATATTATTTCATCAATTTCTGTATTGTCTGAAGCAGTTCATCAATTGTTTCATCATTTCCTGCCCTTATATCATTAGCAACACAGGTTTTTATATGATTGCTCAAAAGCTCCCTGCTGAAAGCATTAAGTGCTGAGTTGGCAGCAGCAACCTGAGCTAAAATATCAGGGCAGTACGCATTTTTATCAAGCATACCTTTTATTCCCCTAATCTGACCTTCTATACGGTTAAGTCTGTTTACAAGGCTCTTATATTCCTCAGGACTGCGAACTTTTTTCCTCTCGCAGCAACAGCATTCGTCCATATTCACTACCTCCGTTTTATTCGCAATATATACCCCCAGGGGGTATATGTCAATAATCATATAGCATAAAATTTTCCAGTGAATTTTATATATATTTCCAATTAACTCTTACCAAATTATTTTTTATTTCCGATAAAATTATTTTAAATATTATCTAAATTAAGTATAAAAATATGCAAAACGAAAAAAATCGAGCGCATCTTAGCAGATACGCTCGATTTTTTAAACAACACAAATCATGAAATGATTTAATTTCAGTCCTCAAACCAGTTGATAACGTGGCGGGGGCAGATGTCAGCGCAGTGACCGCACTTGACACATTTCTCGTGATCAACAACAGGAAGATTGTCAACCATAGTGATAGCATCGGAGGGGCACTCACGAACACATTTCTGGCAGGCAATGCAGCCAAAATCACAAATTTTGAGAACCTTAGCGCCCTTATCCTTGTTGGAGCAGGCAGTAATGACCTTCTGACTTGCAGGGATAAGCTTAATAACGCTCTTGGGGCAAACCTCAGCGCAGGCGCCGCAGCCAACACACTTGGAGCGGTCAACCTTGGCAATACCGTCAACAATGTGGATTGCATCAAACTGACATACATTTGTGCAGTTGCCCAGACCAATGCAGGCAAAGGTACAGGTCTTGTTGCTCTTGCCGCCAAATATCATTGCTGCACGACAGTCAATAGGACCGGAATAGTTGAAGCGCTTTTCAGCATGGCCTTCTGTACCGGAGCACATGACCATAGCAACCTTTTTCTCAGCACCGCCAGCTGCAACACCCATGATCTTGGCAACCTTTTCAGCGGTCTCAGAGCCACCGGCAACACAGCGGTCGGGGGGAGCTTCGCCCTTGGCAACAGCGGCAGCATAGCCGTCGCAGCCGGGGTAGCCGCAACCGCCGCAGTTAGCGCCGGCCAGGCATTCTCTGATTGCTTCCTGCTTGGGATCAACATCCACATGGAAAATCTTAGCAGCAAAAGCCAGAATTGCTCCAAACAAAGCACCGAGGGCACCGAGGACTAATATAGCATAAACAATTAACATTACGGGAAGCCCTCCTTAAGTGAATATCTGCATACCGCTGAAGCCCATAAAGGCCAGTGCAAGCAGACCTGCGGAAACAAGGCAGATGGGGAAACCTTCAAAGCTCTTGGGATATTCGGCAGTGTAGTCAACACGCTCACGAACGCTTGCGAAGAGAACAATAGCCAGCATAAATCCAAGACCGCCGGTGATACCGTAAACTACAGACTCGATGAAATTATAGTTGTTCTGAACATTCAAAAGAACAACACCGAGAACAGCGCAGTTAGTGGTAATAAGAGGGAGGTAAATACCAAGGGCAGAGTACAGAGAGGGAATGGACTTTTTAAGGAACATTTCAACAAACTGAACAAGTGCGGCAATTACCAGAATGAAGGTAAGGGTCTGAAGGAATTTCAGATTAAGAGCCATCAGAACGTACTCATTTATAACCCAGCAGATTGCAGATGCAAGACCCATAACGAATACAACTGCAAGACCCATGCCGGTAGCGGTCTCTACCTTGCTGGAACAGCCAAGGAAGGGGCAGCAGCCAAGGAACTGAGAGAAAATGAAGTTGTTAATAAGGATAGCGCCTAAGGAGATGGAAATAATATTAGTCAACATTATCTTTCTTCCTCCTTTGCAGCGGCTTTAGCCGCAAGCTCTTTCATTTCTTTTTTCTTTTTGGATTTGGTGAGCGCATACTGCATTACAGCAATAAGAACACCAAGAGTAAGGAAGCCACCGAAGGGCAGAGACAGGATTGATGCACCAAAGTCAGCAGGGAAAATCTGGATACCGGATCCTGTACCGTCCATTGTGAATCGGAAGCCGTTGGCAATGTCAATAAGACCGCCGCCGAACTTACCGCTGCCCAGCAGCTCTCTGATTACGCACATTGCAATCAGAACCAGAGTATAACCAAGACCCTGGAATATACCGTCAAAGAAAGATGCCCCGACAGAGTTCTTCTGGCAGAAAGCCTCAGCTCTTCCGATAATGATGCAGTTAACAACAATCAGAGGAATGAACACGCCCAGAGCAGAGCTAAGAGCGGGTATAAATGCCTGCAAAAGCAGGTCAACTATGGTAACAAAGCCTGCGATGATAACAACGAAAATTGCAAGGCGGATTTCATTGGGGATAATCTTACGGATTGCAGAAATCGCCACATTGCAGCAAGTGAGAATGATCAAAACGGAAAGACCCATGCCCACGCCGTTAAAAAGGGTGGTGGTGATAGCCATGGTAGCACACATACCAATGAGCTGTACCAAAACGGGGTTATTGGTGATCAGGCCTTCCTTAAACTGTTTTTTTATATTCATATAGCCTTACCTCCTCAACCCAAAGACATAACGGCTTTGATTGCCGTTCCGGTAGCGTTTGCAACTGAACGGGAAGTAATTGTAGCACCGGCCAGAGCGTCAATATTGCCGCCTGCCTTGGTGATTGCAACGTTCTCGTCCTCGCCTACAAACTGAGCACGCCAGTTAACACCAACCTCTGCGGTGCTGGCTGCATTAGCGCCAAGACCGGCAGTCTCAGCGTGGGAAATTATGGAGATACCGGTGCACTTGTTGTCGTTATCAACGCCAACAGCCATAGTAAGCTTGCTCTGAGCACCGGAGAAGGTGGTGGTTACAACATAACCTGCACCGTTTGTGCACTTGTTAATGCTGTCCACAGTGGGGAATGCCTCTTTGTCAAACTCAACCTCTTCGTAGCCGTCAGACTCAAGAACAGCTGCGTAAGCTTTTTCTGTTCTGATGCGCTGCTGCTCCTGAATGCGGTCGTATGTAAGTTCATTGACAACACCCAGTACACCGGCAACAATTGCACAAACGAGGCAAAGTATCAGGGTAAGTTTCAGGATTTTATTCATCTTTTAGCCTCCTTCGCTGCTTTCTCTGCCCATTCGGCTTTCATTGCAGCAGTCTCGGCAGCCTTCTGAGCCTTAACAGCGTTCTTCTCAGCCTTTTTCTGAGCTTTCTCAGCAGCAATATCCTCTTTGGATACGCCGAACTGATGACGGTGGAACGCCTTATCAATAGCCCATGCGCAGAGGTTCATTATAAGTATAGCGTAGGAAACGCCCTCGGGGAAACCACCGAAGTAACGGATAAGCACGGTTATTGCACCGCAGCCCACGCCGTAAAGCAGCTGACCGTTGAGGGTAACAGGGCTTGAAGCATAGTCGGTAGCCATGAAGAAAGCACCCAGCATAAGACCGCCGGCCAGAATGTTGTACAGCATCCAGTCTACATTGCTGAATCCCTCACGACCGAAAATCAGGGTAAGAAGAGCAACGGTACCGATGTAGGACACAGGAATACGCCAGGAAATAACCTTACGAACGATAAGGTAAATGCCGCCTATCAGAAGAGCAAGAGCACTGATTTCACCGATGCATCCGGGGATTTTGCCTATAAACATGCTGCCGAAGCTGTAGTATGCAGGCATAACACCGGTATCATACATCTCAGCCAGAGGAGTTGCCATAGTAACTCCGTCAACAACACCTTTAAGGGAGTTTGGCACCATGTAGCGGCCCATGATAAGGGCATAGGAAGCAAGCAGGAATGCACGACCGGCAAGAGCAGGGTTCAGGAAGTTCTTACCAATGCCGCCGTAAAGCTGCTTAACAACAACTATTGCAAAGAAGCTGCCTATTACGGGAACCCACAGAGGAGTTGTAGGAGGCAGAGTGCAGGCGAGCAGAACACCTGTTACACAGGCGGACAGATCGCCGATAGTGTTTGTCTTCTTCATGAGCTTTCTGTAAGCCCACTCGAAGAACACGGCAGATGCAACGGAAATTGCAACTACTGCCAGAGGATATGCGCCGAACTGCCAAACTGCAACAGCAAGAGCAGGCAGCAGGGCAATAAGTACATCCAGCATAATGCGCCGGGTGTCATTGTTGGTTCTGACCTGTGGCTGGAATGCCACGTCTAAAACTATTCTCTCTTTATTCTCCATTATTTCTGAGCCTCCTTAGCTTCAGCCTCAGCCTTTGCCTTTTCGGCTGCGGCCTGAGCCTTTGCCTTCTCAACCTGAAGCATAACCTTGGTGGTCTTGAAAGCGTGAGTCAGCGGCATTCTGGCAGGGCAGTTGTAAGAGCAGCTGCCGCACTCAAAGCAGTCTGTAATATGATATTTTTCCATCATCTTGTAGTCGGCATTATGGTAGTACATATACATAAATACAGGCTCCAGATTCATGGGGCATACGGTTATGCACTTACCGCAGCGAATGCAGGTAGGCTTTTCAACATGCTTATCCTCTTCCTCGGTGAAGAACAGAACACCTGCTGTACCTTTTACGGTGGGAGCTGCAAAGTTAGTAGCGCAGATACCCATCATAGGTCCGCCGAGAACAATCTTTCTGGGGGTCTTTACAAAGCCGCCGCACTGCTCGGCCAGATAATCAAAGGGTGTGCCTATACGGGTAAGACCGTTGACAGGAGCCTGAATGGCGCTGCCTCCAACGGTTACGATACGGTCGATGACAGGCTTTCCTTCGTAGCAGGCCTGATAGATGGCATAGGAAGTACGGGTGGAAACAACATTGCATCCCACGCCGGAGGGCAGACCGCCGGGCTTGACCTCACGGCCGGTAACAGCCTTGACCTGCATCTTTTCACCGCCCTGAGGGTATTTGACCTCTTCGGGAACGATCTCAATGCCGTACTTTGCGGGATTGAGGGAGTTGAGCAGGTTGATTGCATCCTGCTTGTTTTTCTCAATGCCGTAGTATGCCTTGTCAACACAGCTGGCAATTCTCACCAGTTCTATACCCTTCAGCAGCTGCTCAGGGTAGTTGAGCATAGTGAGGTGGTCACCGTTAAGGTAAGGCTCACATTCGGCACCGTTGATAATAAGCTTGTCGACCTTGCCGATACCGCCTCTTATCTTAAATGCGGTGGGGAACATAGCGCCGCCCATACCGACAACGCCGGCTTCACGGATGCGCTCGAGAATAGCGTCTGGATTTTTGAGTTGCTCGGGAGTCAGGGGAGCCATGTCTTCGCAGGGGGTATCCTTGTAGTCGTTTTCAATGACTATGGACATAATCATGTCACCCAGGGGATGGGGTCTGGGCTCGATAGCAACTACTCTGCCGGATACGGATGCGTGAACAGGCGCTGACACGGGTGCGGGGTTTTCTCCGATCTTCTGACCCATTTTGACATAGTCGCCCACTTCTACCAGTGGCTTACAGGGGGCGCCGATATGCTGGATCAGCGGAATAATGACCTGCGGGGGCGGGGCAATTACAGTCATAGGAACCTCAGGGGCCTTCATGTAATCTGGATGAACTCCGCCTTTGAACGTATGGGACATAAACTTCACCTCATATTTATTCAGCTTGGATTATTTTCGCAATAAAGTTTATCACAAACTCAATGAAAATGCTACACAAATCAGCACTTTTTCTGTCATTTCTACGACAACTTCTTAACAATCCTGTTATTTTTGTGGCATTGTTGTTAAATTTTCCATTTATTTCCTTTTTTCATTCTATTTTTCATAGTTTAGACATTTTTATTTTACACTTTGTTCTTCATTAAGTTGCTGTTGTGAAATTTTGGAAAATTTTGTTTCTGATTTTTCAAAAATTTTCAGAAAATTTTATATTTTTTAATCCCAACTAATGCAAAAAGACAGAACCACCTGCAATGGTATCTGTCTTTTTGTGCAAATTACTTAATATCGGCTGCAATAGCGTCTGCTACCGCTTCCATTTCTGCAAGCTGACCTTCTTTGACCGAGGAGCGAACAGTGATGTTTTCCCCTATGAATTCAGTGTTTTTCAGCGGTGCAAGTATCTCACGCATGAGCTTTCCGCTGGTAGGCGCCCATGAACCGTTTTCAAGAATAGCCACTTTTCTTCCCTGAAGATTATGGGCAGCAATATCTCTGAGGAGATTTTCCATAGTGACGAACACGCCTGCATTATATGTGGTAGAGGCAAAAATCAGGTGACTGCATCTGAAAGCGTCAGACACAATATAGCTTGCGGGAGTAACAGAGGTATCATACATTCTTACTCTCACGCCACGCTCAACCAGAAGTTTAGCCATTATATTGGCTGCATTCTCAGTGTGGCCGTAAACAGAAGCATAGGCCAGCATAACCCCCTTCTCTTCCGGTGCATAGCTGCTCCACAGCATATATTTTTCCAGATATTTGTCAAAATCTCTGCGCCAGACGAAACCGTGAAGCGGGCACACAAGCTTTATATCCAGTGCCGACACTTTTTTTAGAGCTGCCTGGACCTGGGGGCCGTATTTACCAACAATATTGGTGTAATATCTTCTTGCTTCGTCAAGATCCTCGGTGAAGAAGTCAGTTTCATCGGCGAACAGTCTGCCGTTCAGTGCTCCGAAGGTTCCGAAGGCATCGGCAGAGAACAGCACACCGTCTGTTTTATCGTATGCCATCATAACCTCCGGCCAGTGAACCATAGGAGCCATCACAAAGCTAACCTCATGGCGGCCGAAGCTTATGGTGTCGCCTTCTTTAACAACGATTTCGCTTTCTTCCAGATTCATGTCAAAATACTGGGCCAGCATGGTCTTGATTTTTGCATTACAGATCAGTTTGACCCCCGGGTAATGAAGAGCCAGCTCCTGAACGGTTGCTGCATGGTCCGGCTCCATATGGGTTATAACCAGATAATCCAGCGTTCTTCCGTTAAGGGCATATGAAATGTTTTCAAAAAATGTTTGAGAGACAGCCTTATCCACAGTGTCAAAAAGAACAGTCTTTTCATCCAGCAGCAGATAGGAATTGTATGAAACACCATTCGGTACCCCGTACACACCCTCAAAGCAGACCAGTCGCCTGTCATCGGCTCCGACCCATACCAAATCATCCAAAACCTTTCTTGTGCAGTGCATAATATCTCCCTTCCGCCGCTACTTTGCAGCTTAGAATCACAATATTACGGGTAATCACTTGCCCGTTGAACATTTATTATCTGTTAAAATTATATCCCTTGATTTTTCAATAAAGTGTTGCGTCGGCAACAGTGCAGTATTATAATTACATATATACTCCAAATAAAGAAGGAAAAATTTATGACAGAAAATCCCCTCTTCAAGCACATTAGTCAGGAAAGCCTCAAGGCAATGTTTGACTGCTTCAAGCCGGAGTTTCGCAGCTTCAAAAAAGGCGATACAATCTTGGTGTATTCTCAGCAGTTGCAGTATTTATGCGTCCTGATAAGCGGAAAGGCTCATCTGTATTGCATGGACAGCGACGGAGAATATACTTTGCTGGAGCATTACAGGCAGAACGATGTTTTCGGGGAAGTGTTTGCAATTCCCAACAGCGCTTTAGGTTACGCCGTTGAGGCCGACAGCGACTGCAGGGTAATGTTTACCCGTTTTTCATGTATTTGCGGCAGATGCCAAAACGCCTGCCGCCACCACACTCAGCTCACTCAGAATCTCTTTGAGCTTTCAGCCAAAAAAGCTCAGACGCTGTCTTTGAGAATAAATATGATAAGCAAGAAAAGCCTGCGGCGGAAGCTTTGCGCCTATTTTGAGTATATGCGTGAAAAGTGTTCAAGTGACTCATTTGAAATTGAAAGCTCCCTCTCTCAGCTGGCCGGATATTTATGCGCCGACAGAAGCAGCATGATGAGAGAGCTTAAAAATATGTGCGACGAGGGGCTAATCAGCCGTGACGGAAGGAAAATACGAATTATAAATTTGAATTGAAAGAGGAAATGATTATGGCAGATAGAAAAATATACGGACCTCAGGGTAAAATTGACTCAGCAGAAGTTTATCAGGATTTTAAGTGCGCAAAAGATTTTGCCAAGCTTAAAATAGGTAAAATGGGTATATATTACAAAGAAAATCTGAGACTGAAATTTCTTCCCTTTGACTTCATAGAGCGAGCTTTTATAAGAATCCATGAAGCAAAAGCCGTCACCTGCTGTTCCTGTAACTCGTATAATTATTATTCTCTGGAATTTGTCCACGATGGCAAGGAATACAAAAATGTGCTGTCAGAAAGCGAAAGCCTTATGGACGAAGCCCTGGCATACATACAGCTTATTGCTCCTTCCGTTGCAATAGGATATGAACCGAAGGCATAAAAAATCCCCCATCATTGGGGGATTTTTTACATTCCGGCAAGTTTGAACAGGCCCGAGACACAGGCGCAGATTATAAAGCCTGCTGCAGTTGGTAAAATTGCGGAAAGCCCAGTCCATTTAAGGCTGCCCGTCTCCTTTTTTACTGTCAGCAGAGTGGTTGAACAGGGCCAGTGGAACAGTGCAAAAATCAAAAAGCACAGCGCAGTTTTCACGCTCCAGCCATTAAGAAGCAGCAGTTCTCGGATTTCCTGAATCGTACCGGGCTCTGCAATACTGCCGCCTGCACTGTATATCATTATTATAATAGGTAGGACTATTTCGTTTGCTGGCAGTCCCAGAATAAACGCAAGAAGTATCACTCCGTCAAGCCCCATAAATGCTCCAAGGGGTTCAAGCCCATTGGCGCAGATATTTATTATGCTCTCCCCTCCTATCCTTACATTGGCACAGATATAGAGAATCGCTCCGGCAGGCGCAGCCACTGCCGCCGCTCTTCCCAGCACAAAGAGAGTCCTGTCAAATATTGAGCGGACAAGCACCTGTCCTATTCTCGGTTTTCTGTAGGGCGGCATTTCAAGTATAAACGATGACGGTTCCCCTTTCAAAACCGTTTCCGATAAAAGTCGGGTAGTCAGCAAGCTCAAAACCACTGCCGAAGCAATAAAGGCCGTAAGCAATACGGCTGACGACAACGCCGAATATTTTCCCCAGCTTATAACGAAAAACATTGAAATTACCGTTATTAGCATGGGAAAACGTCCGTTACACGGCACAAAGCTGTTGGTAATAATTGCCAGCAGCCTTTCTCTCGGGGAATTTATTATTCTGCATCCTATAACACCGGCCGCGTTGCAGCCAAAGCCCATACACATGGTAAGTGCCTGTTTTCCGCAGGCCTTGCACTTATGAAAGGCATTGTCCAGATTGTATGCCACTCTGGGCAGATACCCTCCATCCTCCAGAAGAGTGAAAAGCGGGAAAAAGATTGCCATAGGCGGCAGCATTACGGATACCACCCACGCAAGCACTCTGTATACTCCATCAATCAAAAGACCGGTAATAAACTCCGGTGCGGAAAGAACTTCAAACAGCCCCCGCAGCTTTGTCTCCAGACCGAAAAGCAGTTTTGCCAGCAAATCCGAAGGGTAGTTTGCACCTACTATTGTGATATAAAAAGTAAGTGCCAGAAGCAAAAGCATTACCGGATACCCTACAAGCCGTCCGGTCAGTATTTTGTCTGCGACTCTGTCTTTTTTTGTATATGAAGGCTTGTTGAATTTCACAGTTTCTTTGGCAATCTCTGCGCTTTCTTTGACTGCTGCCTCAGCAATAATATCCCGAATTCTCTCGCTGCCCACACCTGCTTCAAAAAGTTCTTCTCTTTGATTTTCCGTCAGCTTTAAAAGCTTTTCATCCCCCGAAAGTCTCCCTTCCAGAAACGCATCTGTTTTCCTGAGTATTTTTTCTTCTCCATCCAGAAGCCTAAGGCACAGCCAGCGTGGGTTCAGCTTATTCATGCACAGTTTTTCAGCCTCGCCTATCATATTATGTACGGCGTTTTCCAATTCATCTGAATATTTCAGCTGTTCAACACCTGTTTTCTCGCCGTTTATCAGTTCATCCACAGCCTGCAAAATCTTTTTTCGGCAGCTTTTGTTTTTTGCCGTAATTCCGATTACAGGCAGCCCGAGACGCTCAGACAATGCCTGCAAATCTATTTCAATCTCTTTCTTTTTCGCCTCGTCCATAAGATTAACACAGACAAGAAGCTTTCCTCCCAGTTCTCTTATCTGCAAAACCAGATTAAGGTTTCTTTCAAGACAGGTGGCATCGCACACCACAATTACCGCCTCTGCACCACCGAAGCAGATAAAATCCCCAGCTATCTCCTCCTCCGGTGAATTGGTGCTCAATGAGTAGGCACCCGGTG
>JARHZW010000004.1 GCA_029264685.1 Candidatus Limivicinus sp. | reverse complement strand
GCATTTTTCTCCGGTCAGAAGAGCGCTGAAGAAGTTGCGAAGCTTATTCAGAGCAAAGCCAACATATATATAAACGAGCAGAAATAAGCTCAATAATTCACTCCGGCTGTGAACGGGCATATGCCCGTTCACAGTTTTGGCAAAAAGACCGAAATTTCGGCCTTTTTGCCAAAGCTTAACGGAAAGAAGAAATAAATATCACAATATGGACATATGCAGAAAAAGTGTAATTGCGGTTTGCGTTAAAGCCGCAATTTACACCGTAGAGTCCATTGACCGAATTATCGAAAAACCTGGTTGTAAATCAGCAGACGCAACTGCTTATAAAATAATCCACAGATAAAGATAAGGAGGCAGACATGAAAAAAACAATTAAAAAAACATTGACGATCCTGTTGGCCATGACTCTGTTGATGAGCCTTGCTGCCTGTGGGAAAAAGCCGGATGGAAATTCAGACCCCCGGTCTCAAAATCCGGATTTGGCATCCAGTCCTTCGGATGAAAACGGAAATCATCCTCAGTTTGTCTATACTTCGGAGTTTTTTCCCGTAAAGGACAGCGCAAAATACGGCCTTAGGGTTTTGAATTTCACCGATGACGGCGTGTTCTGCATGGGATATGAACCGCTGCCGGACGGTACACCGGCGGACTATTGCGGAACTAACAATACAGATGCGGTGCTGGCATTTATTGATTATGAAGGCAATATGCAGCTGCTGAGCGATTATACTCCGGTTGAGAATTCCGAGGGGGCAGACATGCCTGACTATACAAAAAGCGCAAGATTGTCTGAAATTAACCCTCTTTCAGATGGAAGCTATGTGTTTATAGAGGAGCAGCATTATGGTTACTATACCGGCCCTGAAGGTGTAGATAGAGAAACAGACTGGGAAACCTACTATAGTAACTACCAAAACTTCAGTAAGTTTTATTACAGGCACATAGACGGTACAGGTAAAGATTTAGGCAGCTGTGAAATAAATACTGACGGCAGCCCCGTAATGGTGTATTCAACGGCGGCCGATAAAGAGGGGAATATTTACTTCAACAACGACACGAAAGTGTACAAAGTTGCATCTGACGGAACTGTAACTACCGTACTGGACGGCGACAATTACATTTCCGAGCTTTTGAATATGCCCGACGGAAGCATTATATTAAACATAATGAATGAAGGCGGCGGCCCGGACGTATACAGACGACTGGACATTGCCACAGGAGCACTGGGAGAAGAATTCTCCGGTCCTGCCGGAGGCTTTTACGGTTCTATACCTGCAAGCGGCGATTACGATTTATATTTCAGCAGCGGTTCCGGTTTCTACGGCTTTAAGTTTGGCAGTGAAGCCGCTGAAAGAATTTTCTCATGGATAGACTGCGATATGTCCAGCAACATGGGCAGTATGAACGTGGGGGTACGCAGTAACGGAGATGTGGTTATCCTAAATTCTCAGTTCTGCACCGATAATCCTGCTGACAATGAAATTGCAGTTATCAGTAAAAAGAGCTGGGAGGAGGTTCCCCACAAGAAAACTCTCACTCTCGGCACACTGGGCATGAATTTGGACATTGAAAAGGCCGTTCTCAATTTTAACAGAAGCAATGATAAGTACAGAATTCAGGTGGTAAATTATGCGGACGATACAGATTATGCAATCACCTGCGACTCGTCAAGCTTTGATTTCTATGAAAACGGCAGAACAAAATTCATGACCGCCATAATGGCAGGAGATGTCCCCGACATTATAAGCCTTCAGGCTATGCCCTTTAAGCAGCTTGCTGCAAAGGGAATACTTGAGGATATGAGCCCGTGGCTTGAAAAGGACGGGGCGTTCAGCAGGGACGATATTGTACCAAGCGCTCTAAAAGCAATGGAAATTGACGGAAAGCTTTACCGTGTTTTCCCCAGCTTCTCCATCAGGACTGCCGTGGGGGCAGGCTCTGTTGTAGGAGAGGATAGTAGCTGGAGCTACAGCCGATTCAAGGAAGCTCTTGCCCAAATGCCTGAGGGATGTCTTCCTATGGAAACTTATGTGAACAGAGAATCCATAATGAATATTTCGCTGACTCTGGATATGGACAGCTATGTGAACTGGGAGACCGGAGAATGCAATTTTGAAAGACCGGAATTTAAAGAGTTTCTGGATTATCTGATGCTGTTCCCCACCAGAGAAGAGCTTGAACAGCGGGAGTACACTCCCGAAGATGACAAGGCCTTTGCAAAGGGATTACAGCTTTTGTCAGACACTAATGTAAACTCCGTGAAACAATTTAAGACCGATAATTTCCACCGTACCTCAGATGCACAGCAGATAAGCTATATCGGCTTTCCCAGTATAAGCGGAAACGGAACTGTTGTGAGTGCAGACAGCGGTGTGGCCATGACTGCCAAGTGCAGCGATAAGGACGGAGCGTGGGAGTTTATAAGAAATTACCTCAGTGAGGATTTTCAGAAAAATGCATGGGGACTGCCCACAAATATGAAGCTTCTCAATGCCCAGATAAGTGAGGCTATGCAGCCCGTGTATGAAAAGGACGAAAACGGTCAGTATATACTGGATGAAAACGGCGAAAAAATTAAGAAGTCCGAGGACGCTTATTATACTTTTGACTGCACTGAAATACCGGTGTATGAAATGACCGAAGAACAGGAAGCCGTGCTGCGCTCAATTATAGACAAGGGCGGAGTCGTGGATGACGATAACAGCGCCATAATAAAGATTGTTTATGAAGAGCTTCAGCCCTATTTTGCAGGCCAGAAGTCGGCAGAGGATGTGGCAAAGCTTATTCAGAGCAAGGTAAAGCTCTATGTAAACGAGCAGAAGTGATACTCAATCAGCCGGGCGGAGTTTTCCCCGCCCGGTTTTCTTTGTTATGGGAGTTATTAAGAATTCTTAATTTTTCTTTAGAAAGGCTGCGCCTTATTGCAAGACTAAGGAAAATGTAGTAAAATAACCAAGACTTGACACAATATAGTATGAGATGGTAATTGATATGGAAAAGCGTAAAAAAACAAAGGACAGGGTAAAAGACATAGGTAAAAGCCTGTGCTTTTTATCACCAAGCTTATTGGGCGTTGCTGTGTTCTTCATTGTTCCTTTCGGAGTGGTGGTGTACTACTCGCTTATAGACGGCGTAGGCTCCAGAAACTTCGTTTTTCTTGACAACTTCATTAAGTTGTTCCAGAACTCAGCGTTCCTGATGGCTGCTAAAAACACATTGACCTTTTCGCTTATGGCGGTTCCGCTGGCGGTTATTTTGTCAATAGTTATGGCGCTGATGCTTGAGGCCAGAATTCCGCTGAAATCCCAGTTCAGGACATTCTTTTTAAGCCCTATGATGGTTCCGGTGGCTTCGGTGGTTTTGATTTGGCAGGTGCTGTTTAACTATAACGGCACGGTGAACGAATTTCTTATGATCTTCGGCGCTGATAAAATAGATTGGCTTCAGTCGGAACACTGTCAGGTTGTGGTCCTTATATTGTTTCTGTGGAAGAATCTGGGATACAACATGATTTTGTTTATGGCAGGTCTTGCCAACATACCCAAGGAGCTGCTTGAAGTTGCGGATGTGGAGGGAGCCTCGGAACTTTATAAGTTTTTTGCCATAAAGCTCCGCTACCTTTCACCGACGGTTCTTTTCGTTACGATTTTGTCCCTTATAAACTCCTTTAAGGTGTTCCGAGAGGTTTACCTGCTGACGGGAGATTATCCGTATGAAAAGCTGTATATGCTTCAGCACTTTATGAACAATACCTTCAAATCCCTTGATTATCAGAAACTGTCGGCTGCGGCGGTTGTTATGGCAGTGGTAATGGTTGTGCTTATTGCGCTGCTTTTCAAGGCTGAGGACTGGTTCGGAAAGGATGTGGAGGGATGAAAAAGAAACATTATTTCAGCAGAACTACCATGTTCGTGCTCAGCGCCCTCTTTGCAGTGGCCTTTCTGCTGCCTACGGTTTTGACCATTACGAACTCGTTCATGTCGGAGAGTGAAATTAACTCCAACTACGGTATGATTTTTTCCACCACTACGGGCGGATATGTGTCGGAAACCGTTAACCTGAAGTTTATTCCGGATAAGGTTACATTTTCACAGTATATTAACGGCCTTATAAAATCACCTGAATATCTGATTAAATTCTGGAACAGTATTGTGCTTGTGGTTCCAATAGTTATTTTCCAGGTTCTGGTGGCCTCAATTGCAGCTTACAGCTTTACAAGGTGGAGAGGAAAGGTGCGCAGCGGAATTTTCTTCTTCTACGTTATCCTGATGCTTATGCCATATCAGGTAACTCTTGTTCCTAACTACCTTGTCAGTAAATGGCTGGGTATAATCAACACCCGATGGTCAATAATCCTGCCAGGCATATTTGCGCCTTTTTCGGTGTTCCTGCTTACAAAATTTATGCGACGGATTCCGTATTCGCTTATTGAGGCTGCAAAGGTTGACGGTGCGGGAGAGTGGCAGATATTCACTAAGATCTGCCTGCCGCAGTGCCGTTCCGCTCTGTATTCAATAACTATACTGGTATTTATTGATTATTGGAACATGGTTGAACAGCCGCTGATTCTTTTGCAGGATGCGGATTCACAGCCGCTTTCGGTTTTCCTGTCCAGCATAAACGCAGGAGAAATCGGCCTTGCTTTTGCAATGGCCACTATATACATGGTGCCTTCGCTGCTCCTCTTCCTCCACGGCGAGGAATATCTTGTTGAGGGAATTGCAAACTCCGGCAGTGTGAAGGGCTAAAAAGCAGTTAGAAGGGAGATATAACATGGAATTTAAACCGAAAAACAGAGAGTGGGTCAAGAATGCAGCAATTATTTTTCTGCTGATCCTTCTTGTCCTTACCTTTTTCTCAAATACTATTATGAACCGTACTCTGCCTGAGGTTGCCACCCAGTCTGTTCAGAGCGGCCCTATCACCGCAAAAGTCCGTGGTACAGGCACAGTTGCCGCTAACGGCACCCATCAGGTGAAAGCGGACCAGACCAGAGAAATCCGTGCCGTTATGGTAAAGGCAGGTCAGGAAGTTCAGGCAGGAGATGTGCTTTTCGTTCTGGGAGCCGGCGACAGCGCCGAGCTTGAAGCTGCCCAGAGCGCTTTGCGCCAACTCCAGACCAGCTATCAGAAAGCTGCAATCTCCGTTCAGGAGACTGATTACACTCTGGATGAAAAGAAAATTCAGAGAGCAGAGCAGGCAGTGGATCAGGCTCAGGAGGATCTGGACAGAGCCATTGCTATGGACAGCGGTTCCGGCCATGTGAGCCAGGATGTTATTAAACAGGCCAAGGATGCAGTGGATAAGGCCAAGGCAGAGCTTGATACTGCAAAGAACGAAGCCTATGAAGCTGAACGTGCAGCTCAGAATGAAGTCGATAAGGCATGGGAGGCTTATCAGGAGGCACAAAAAAATCCTGACCCTGTAACTGCATCTGCTGATTCTCCCAACACATTGACTGATGGAGGAGCCACACCACCACCTACAGAAAATGAGCCTGCGAATGTAAAAGCTGCAAGAGAGGCATATGAAGCAGCAAAGCTCAGACTGGCAGAAGTACAGAACAACAATGCTACCAATATAAAGCTTTATCAGGACAATTATGACAGAGCAAAAGAAAAGTATGAGGGACTGCTTGCAATGAACGGCGGTGAGTCCGAGGCTGTCAGAAATGCAAGAAAAGCACTTGAAGAGGCAGAGGATAACCTGCTGGCACTGGAAATGGCTCTTGAAGAAAAGATAGCTGCCGATGAAAAGGCAACTCAGATGAGCCAGATCGACCTTGCTGACCTTGCAGCTCAAATGGAAATTCAGCGCCAGAAGATAAAGGAACTTTCCGGCGGTGAGGAAAACGAAATTACCGCAAATGTCTCCGGTACTATTCAGACTGTAGACTGCACCGCAGGCGACACAAAGGTCAAGGACGATGTGCTGTGCACAATAGAGGTTCCCGATATGGGATATACCCTTTCTTTCTCCGTCACCAACGATCAGGCAAAACGCCTGCGCCCCGGTGACAGCGGCACGGTTTCCAACTACTACTGGGGAAATCAGATCACGGCCACACTGACCACCATAAAGGTTGACCCCAAAAATCCCCAGACAAACAAGCTGCTGACCTTTGACCTTGAGGGCGATGTTAATGCAGGCGCCGAGCTTACACTTTCGGTAGGCCAGAAGAGCGCAAACTATGACACCATCGTTCCCAACAGCGCAATCAGAAACGATACAAACGGCAACTTTGTCCTGAAGATTGAAGCAAAGAATTCTCCTCTGGGCAACCGTTATATTGCAAGGCGTGTGGCAGTTGAGGTGCTTGCAGCAGATGACATTAACTCTGCCGTAACCGGTGATTTGGAATGGAGCGACTATGTTATTACCACCAGTAACGCTCCCATCAAGTCCGGCGATCAGGTAAGAATGGCTGATTCCTGATATGAAGAAAAATTTTAGCAAAAAAAAGAAAATACTGATAGGCATTATAAGCGTTATTCTGGCTGTTATGTCCATTGCGTCGTTTGTGGCAATGGCAGTTATCGGCAACATTCTGGATACCCAGAAGGAGGCTGAACGCTGGAGAGGCGATAGCGATATGAAATTTTCTCAGATTTCATGTTATCTCCCTGCTGACAATAAGGTTCAGCTACAGCAGATTTTTGAGTTCAGAACCGCTATGATGACCAAGTTCCATGAGGCCGCACTTGATGTGGATAACGAAAACACCCTCTTTGTAGACGCATGGAGCACTGACGGCAAGGTCAATGTTTCAAGCTCTCTGGGCAAGGGCGAGGTAAGAGTAACAGCGGTGGGAGGCAATTTCTTTGATTTTCACCCTTTACGGCTTTTAAACGGAACCTATATCTATCAGCAGGATCTTATGAAAGACAGAGTCCTTCTTGACGAGGACACTGCATGGCTTCTGTTCGGCGGTATTGATCTGGAAGGCATGGAAATGCGTATTAACGGCGTTCCCTTTGTGGTTTCCGGAGTAATCGAGCGTGAGCAGGACTTTGCAAGCAAAAAGGCCTATACTGCCGGTATGGGTATATATATGTCGTATGATGCATATAAAGCTTTGAATGAAAACGCCGCAATCAGCTGCTATGAGCTGTGCATGGCTGAGCCTGTAAAGGGCTTCTCCGTGGCTTTCGTCAAAGAAAAATTTCCCATTAACGGCGGAGATATTATAGAAAATACTCAGCGCTACAGCTTCGGCAGGCTTATAAAGCTTTTGGGGCAGTTTGGCAGCCGCTCAATGCAAACTATGGGTCTTAGCTACCCTTACTGGGAAAATGCCGCACGATGCACTGAGGACTGGTGCCTGCTTCTGCTGTTTATCGGAATGTTTTCCGCAGTGATGCCGATAACGGTTATAATAATAGTTCTGGTCCATTACGCTAAAGCGGGTAAAAACAAGCTTTCAGATGATGTATTTCCTGATATTAAGGAAAAAACACAGGAAGCCATTCGTGTACGCCAGAGAAAGCACTGGGAAAAGAAAAACGAAAAGCGAAAAAATAAATAATCAAAAAAGCTCTGACTTTTGTCAGAGCTTTTTTGCATAATTTAGCATTTTATTTAAGGCTTATATTCAGCATAACGGGATTGTGATCTGAATTTTCAAATTCAAGGTCAATATTTTTTACGCTGTTAAGCTGCACGTTTGGCGAAAGAATAAAGCCGTCTATAACATAGTGCTGAGTTGCGGAGTTGGATCTGTCATAGGGCTGATTCAAAAGGCGGCAGGTGGGAGCTGAATTGTCGTATGTAAATTCCCAGCCCTCAGGCAGGAAGCTGCTGTCCAGTACACCGGGTACCCAGTAATCATCCTGAACTATGGGGAAGGTGTCCAGAGTACCGGGGAAGGTCTGGTTAAAGTCTCCGCCTGCGATAACATAGTTGCCTTTGGCGTATTCCTCTTCCACAAATTCACGGAGCATTTTAGTCTGAGCAATTTTTCCCTCTCCGTCATCATAAGCTTCAAGATGCAGGTTTACAAGAACCAACTGTTTGTCACTTCCCTCAATCGGAAGGTAACTTACAAGCAGGCAGCGTTTAAGGTTTGCTGTACTCATGGGCCAGCTGAAGGGGCAGGGAAGAGCGATGCGGTCAGCCTTTGCAATTTCGTAATCAGATGTGGTCAAAAGCCCGCTGTTTACCTTGCCTATAGGAGGCATGGGATATGGGACAAAGGGACATGAGTAATTCAAGGCGTGGACATAGTTCCCGTGGGCCAGAATTTCTGCCTCATTTGTGCTGTATGTGCGGGAGGAATTCACATCAACTTCCTGAAGCATAACAAGGTCTGTATCCTGCTCATGAATGAAGCTTTTAATTCCGTTTAAATAGGAATTGAAAGTTTCTCTGTCGGCTGATTTCACATCCTTGCCGCCGTCCATGAAGAAGTCGGAATCCTTTCCAAGACCTGCATAGCCGATGTTCCATGACAGAACATTCAGGTCTTCGTCCGGCTTTATTTTGTTGCTGCCTGTTTTGCTTGTTATTTCCAGATTCATAACCGGATCAGGCTTGTACTCGGTAACACTGAGCCAGGTGATGAGAGCAGCTGCAAGAACAACAACTATAAGAACAACGCAGAGAAGTACCTTTAATAGTTTTTTCAAGTAAATCACCTCGTAAAAATAGTAGGACAATTTTAACATTTTAATCAGAAATCCGCAAGAGTAGAGTTGAGAAAATTAGAATAAAGTTAAAAACAAGATATTGCAAAGGGTAAGCGGCTGTATTATAATAAAAATGTTAGATTGTTAAATTCCAAGATAAAAACGGAGGTATAGAATGAGCTACGAAAAAGTCAAAGAGCGAGATATAGAAGTTTATAATTCAATGGAAAAGGAACTGGAACGCCAAAGAGACCATATAGAGCTTATTGCCTCTGAAAACTTTGTGAGCGAGGCTGTTATGGAGGCTATGGGCAGCCATCTCACTAATAAATATGCCGAGGGCTATCCCGGCGCAAGATATTACGGCGGCTGCCAGTATGTGGACGAAATCGAAACTCTGGCAATAGAGCGTGCCAAAAAGCTGTTTGGTGCAGAACACGCCAATGTTCAGCCTCATTCCGGTTCTCAGGCAAATGTTGCAGTTTATCTGTCTCTTTTAAAACCTGGTGACACCATTCTTGGCATGGATCTTAGCCACGGCGGACATTTGACCCACGGTTCAAAGGCCTCTATTTCCGGAAAATATTTTAACGCCTGCTTTTACGGCGTAAATAAAGAGACTGAAACCATAGACTATGACGCTCTTTTGCAGAAAGCGGAGGAGTGCAAACCTAAAATAATTATTGCAGGTGCCAGCGCTTATCCCAGATTTATTGACTTTAAGCGTATGAGAGAAATTGCCGATGAAGTGGGAGCATATCTTATGGTGGATATGGCACATATTGCCGGTCTTATTGCTGCCGGTGTCCATCCAAGTCCCGTTCCTTATGCCCATGTGGTAACTACTACAACGCATAAAACTCTGAGAGGCCCGAGAGGCGCTCTTATCCTGTGCAAGGATGAACTAAAAAAGAAAATTGACAGCGCCGTTTTCCCTGGTACTCAGGGAGGCCCTCTTATGCACATTATTGCGGCAAAGGCCGTGTGCTTTAAAGAAGCTTTAAGCCCCGAGTTTAAGGAGTACCAGACGCAGGTTGTTAAAAATGCGGCTGCACTTGCCAACGAGCTTACTCGGAAGGGAGTTCGCCTTGTGTCCGGCGGAACCGATAACCACCTTATGCTGGCAGATGTTATGACTAAAGGAAAGACAGGTGCAGAGGTTCAGGAGCTTCTGGATATGGCCAATATTACCGCTAATAAAAATACCATTCCTTTCGACACCCTCTCCGTTAAAGAGACAAGCGGTATGCGCTTTGGCTCTCCTGCGGTTACATCAAGGGGAATGAAAGAGGCTGAAATGCGCCGGATAGGCGATATGATAGCCAGACTTCTTGAGGAAGGACAGGCCGCTGTTCCTGAGGTAAAGGCAGAGGTTATCGAGCTTTGCCGCCGTTTCCCTCTGTATCCTGACTTGACCATGTAATAAAAGGAAGTGTGCCATGAAAAAGAAAACTTCAAGGAGAATAGGGGCTGTCCTGTGCGCCATTGCCTGTATCTTCATTTTATATGCATTAAATCACCCTGAAATGAGTTTCAGTTGGCCAAACTTTGTGACATATACGATTTACGCCCTGTATATCGCCCTGACAGTATTTTTCATTGCAGCACCCTTTAAAAAATGAAAACGGAAAAGCTCTAAGTACCTGAAGTACTTAGAGCTTTTTAGTGAAATACAGAAAAAAGCTCTCCATTAGGAGAGCTTTTTGTTAATTATACAGTCTAATTAAAGTTCGGCAATTACTTCGCACTCAAGAGCTACATCTTTAGGAAGTCTGGCGACCTCAACGCAGGAGCGTGCGGGGAAGGGCTCGGTGAAGTAATTTGCATAAATAGCGTTGATTGCGGCAAAATCGTTCATATCCTTAATGAATACGGTGGTCTTTACAACCTTGGACATATCGGTGCCTGCGGCTTTGAGCAATTCGGAAAGGTTTTTGAAGACCTGATTTGCCTGCGCTTCAAGGCCCTGAGCCAGTTCACCGGTTTCGGGGATTATGGGAATCTGACCGGAAGTATAAACCATATTGCCTACGATCTGAGCCTGAGAATAAGGTCCGATAGCTGCGGGAGCATTTTTTGTGGAAACTGTTTTCATATGATTATCTCCTTTGTTAATATTCAAGATCAACTACATAACCGTTGGCTTTCAGCTTCCCGATAAGCTCTGAACCGTGCTCTTTGCCGCCAACCTCGCAGGCAATCTGCACGTTGGTTTCGTTGGGGTTTAGGTTATCATTGAGCTTGTCGTG
This sequence comes from Candidatus Limivicinus sp., assembly GCA_029264685.1. Classification (GTDB taxonomy): domain Bacteria; phylum Bacillota; class Clostridia; order Oscillospirales; family Oscillospiraceae; genus Limivicinus. The sequence continues at coordinate 12,782 of JARHZW010000004.1, read as the reverse complement.
CTGAACGGCCAGAATGTTTGCACCGGCACCGGCAATGAAATTCAAAAGCTGAACCAGACTTCCGGGTCTGTCAAGCAGTGTGACATTGAATTTTATGCGTCTGTGTCTTGCAACGAGTCCACGCTCTATTATGTTCTGAATAAAGCTTACATCAATATTGCCGCCGGACATGAGACATACGACCCGTTTACCTTTCACATCAATCTTCTTGCTTAAAACTGCGGCAAGGGGAGTGGCACCGGCTGGCTCGACCATCTGCTTGCAGCGCTCCAGAAGCAGAAGTATAGCTTTAGCTATTTCGTTGTCGGAAACGGTGAGAATTCCGTCAACATACTCGTTTATGAGCGGAACGGTTATATCACCGGGCTGCTTTACTGCAATACCGTCGGCGATGGTGTTTGCCGTTTCAGTATAAACCAGTTTCTTTTCTTTAAAACTTCTGGCAATGGCATCTGCGCCTTCAGCCTGAACACCGTAAACTTTGACTCGGGGATTTACCTGCTTTACTGCCGCAGCTACGCCGGACAAAAGTCCGCCGCCGCCGGCAGGGACAATAATAATATCTACATAGGGAAGGTCGGACAGAATTTCAAGACCCAGTGTTCCCTGACCTGCAATAACCTCAGGGTCGTTGTAGGGATGGAGAAAAACAGCGCCCTCATCCTCACAGATCTTCTTTGCACAGGCGTATGCGTCATCATAGCAGTCTCCTGAGAGAACAACCTTGGCGCCATAACCCTGAGTGGCCTGAATTTTTGCTATAGGAGCAGCCTTTGGCATAACGATCGTAGCGGGAATTCCAAAACGCTTTGCGGCATATGCTACGCCCTGAGCATGGTTTCCGGCAGAAGAGGCAACTACGGGGCAAACCTCGCCACGCTCTATCATGGCGGCTATTTTGTTGCTGGCTCCTCTTATTTTGAACGAACCTGTTTTCTGCCGGTTTTCATATTTTAAATAAATCTGACCGCCGGTCATTTCTGAAAAGGTTGCGGAAATATCCATTTCGGTATGGTGAAGTATAGGCTTCAGTCTTTGCTCGGCCTTTTCGATGTCTTTAAGATCTATATTCATAATAAATCCCCCTCCATTCACATGAGGATTGTACAGCAATATGAATATAAATTCAAGTGTAAAGGCAAATTTTGGAAAGAATTATAGAATGACTGCACCCTCTGAATCAGGCAGCAGTGGAATTACTTTCCACTGTGGAAAAGACAGGCCAATTTTTTCCTCTGCTTTCATATGAAAGTCCATATCCGGTGATATACAAAGCATGGTCGGCCCTGCCCCAGATATGCACATTCCGCAGGCTCCGAGAGATAAGGCTGTGCTTTCGGCTTCATTATATCCATCTATCAGCTTCCGGCGATAGCCCTGGTGGAGTTTATCCTGCAAAGCTGTGGATAAAAGTTCAGAATCACCACTTTCAAGTGCCTTAATTAACAGTGCGGAGTGTGAAATGTTGAAAACTGCATCGCTTTTTTGGTAAGTGGCGGGAAGAACGCTTCTCGACAGCTCCGTAGATAACTGTTTATTCGGGATGATAGCCGTAAAATTCAGGCTGCTGCTGAGAGAAAAAGAAACGCTTACGGCCCTTTCCCCGTCCATTGCCGAGGCCGTAAAGCCGCCGAAAATTGCAGGAGCTATATTGTCCGGATGCCCCTCAACAGAAACGGCGATGGAGAAAAGCTCCTGTTTTGAAAGCTTTAGTTCGTTAAGTTCATTTGCGGCTATTACTCCGGCGGTAATCAGAGCGGCGGATGAACCAAGACCACGAGAGACTGGAATTTGAGTATTCAAAAAATTGATTTTCAAAGGGTGAAGCTGAATTCCGGCGTGCTTCAAAACTGCTGCATAGGCGGCAAAGCACAGGTTGTTCTCGTTGCAGTATTGCCGGGGACAACCGCTTATTTCAAGCTCATGGCCTTCTTTTAAAAACTCTATCTCATTATACAGCTGCCAGGCTATCCCGAAGCAGTCAAAGCCCGGCCCCAGATTTGCAGAGCTTGCAGGAACTCTCACTATCATTTTTCTTTCTCCCATTGCCCCAGTATGGTGCATACATAGTCCTTGATTTCGTTTCGGTCAATTACATCGTTATGGATTGCCTTTTTACCTTTAAGACTGCAAAGGGCCTGAGGAGCAGAAATTCCGCTTAATTGGGACAGCTTTTCCATTAGCTCAAATTCGCTGCCGGCGGTATTCTGACCTAAAGCGGAAAGTACTGCCTCAGGGAACTTATACGGAGATGCAGTGGATAAAATAACCAGCGGCGCACCATCGCTTTCCTTTTGCTTATATTCTTCGGCGGCAGAAAACGCAACTGCAGTATGAGGGTCACACAGGTAGGAGCTGTCAGTCCATAGCCGCTTTATAGTCTGAGCCGTTTTTTCTTCATCTGCATAAAAGGCAGAGAAGCTGTCCTGAATTTCCAGAAGTATATCCAGACCTACTCTGAATTCGCCCCATGAGGACAGAGACTGCATACACTCTGAGACAAATTTGCAGTCACCCTCGGAAACATAGTACAAAAGCCGCTCAAGATTTGAAGAAACCAGAATATCCATGGACGGGGAAGAGGTTTTTATAAATTTGCGATGTCTGTTGTACACGCCTGTTTTTATAAATTCAGTCAAAACATTGTTGGCGTTTGAGGCGCATACAAGCTTACCCACAGGCAGACCCATAAGCTTTGCAAGGTATCCGGCTAAAATGTCACCGAAATTTCCGGTGGGAACGGAGAAATCCACGGTATCTCCTATTACAATCCGTCCCTCTTTCACAAGGTCAGCGTAGGCGATGAAATAGTAGACAAGCTGTGGGGCCAGTCTGCCTATATTTATGGAGTTTGCGGAGGAAAGGCGAATGCTCCTGTCTGCCGCAAATCCGCTGCTGTTTATTTCCGAAAAAGCCTCCTTAACGCCTGCCTGACAGTCGTCAAAATTGCCGTGGACTGCACAGACCTTTACGTTTGCTCCTGCCTGAGTTATCATCTGAGCTTTCTGAACCGGGGAAACGCCTTCGGCAGGATAAAAAACAATTATTCCTGTTCCGCCCATGTCATGAAAGCCCTCCAGAGCGGCTTTGCCTGTATCACCTGAGGTGGCGGTAAGAATTACTATTCGGTCGGTTATACCTTCCTGCTCTCTCGCAGCCACTGTAAGACAGGGGAGCAGGGAGAGGGCAAAATCTTTAAAGGCGCATGTGGGGCCGTGGAAAAGCTCCAGTACATAGTCTTCACCCACTTTTACAAGAGGGGTAAGCTCAGGAGTGGAAAATTTGCCGTCATATGCTTTTTGTACAAGCTTATCCATTCCGATAAAATCCGGAAGCATATACGACAGCAGCATTTCTGCCATCTCCATAGGCTGGAGAGACAGACATTTTTTCCAGTCAAAGGCACGCCGGCCTATGGTTTTATCTACATATAATCCGCCGTCAGGGGCTATTCCCTGTAAAACGGCTTCGGTTCCACTGGCTTTGAAGCCTCCTCTTGTGCTTTCGTAAAACATGATCTTCTCCTTATTCAACTGCTAATATTTTAGGGTTTTCAACGCCGGAAATTTGGGACAGTTCATCCATAAGCTCTGCCATTGTTCCGGTCATAGCGCTTATTTCAAGAGTAACTGTCACACTGGCGGTTTCGTGTATAGGGGGACTTTGAGTAATAGCATAAACGCTTGCACCTGTCTGCGAAATTACGGACAGCATGGCGGAGAGAATCCCCGGCTCGTGTATAAGCATTACGGAAATGACCGCTTTTCTGCCTTTGCTCAGGTCGGAAGGCTCGTAAATGAAATCCTTGTATTTGTAGTAGGTGCTTCTGGATATTCCCACCTGTTTAACGGCCTGACTGATTTCGTGGCATTTGCCGCTTTCCATCAGATGCCGCACTTCCATAACCTTTGAATAGTATTCAGGCAGTATGCTTTTGTGAATTATCAGATAGTTGTCTAACATGGTAATAATTCTCCGATTCTTAATTTTTCTGAGATGGGGCTTGTTTTTGTATATTCCTTATGATACACTGTCTGCAAGAAAAATACAAGTGTCTTTTTACAACGGACACAAGAAAATGGAGGTTTTCTTATGAAGGTTGCGGTTTTGGGCTTTGGCACAGTTGGTGTAGGGGTATATGAAATGCTGGGACAGGCGGAAGGACTGGAACAGGGGACTGTTCTTGTCCGTGCGGGAAAGAATGATGCGGCATTTAAGCGAACTTCCATCGAGGACATTATTTCAGATCCTGAAATTTGGGCTGTGGCAGAGGTGATGGGCGGCATTGAGCCTGCTTTCAGCTACGCAAGTGCTGTGCTAAAAGCAGGAAAACATTTTGTCACTTCAAATAAGGCTCTGGTTGCCGAAAAGGGACTGGAGCTTTCAAAGCTTGCTTACGAGAATAACGCAGGATTTATGTTTTCCGCCGCCTGCGGCGGCGCAGTCCCGATTTTGCACAATCTGTCCCTTGCTGTAGAAAGCGATAAAATACTTTCAATTTCAGGTATACTGAACGGAACAACAAACTACATCTTGGATTCAATGCAGAGGCTCGGGCTTGACTACGAAGAGGCCTTGAAAGATGCCCAAAGGCTGGGCTATGCGGAGGCAGACCCTGCGGCGGATGTTTCAGGTATGGACGCTCTCAGAAAGATAATGCTTGCCTGCGCTGTGGCTTACAATATGCTGCCAACGGAGGGACTTCTAAATGAGGGGATTGAAAATATAACGGCTGAAGATGTAAAACATTTTATGGTCAGAGGCTACACTTGCAGGCTAATGGTCAGGGGCGGCAGAACGGATGAAAGCGTATACGCCTATGTGGAGCCGGTGCTTTTCAGAGCCGGGGCACCTGAGTGCTCGGTCATGCAAAACAATAACATGGCATGTTATGAAGGAGAAAACTCCGGCAGAATTTCAATTATCGGTCAGGGAGCAGGCAGGTATCCTACTGCATCCGCCGTGCTTCGGGATCTGAGCGGGATTTTGAGCGGCAGAAAATATATGCTGAGAGAAAATTGCAGAGCCGTAAAGGCGGAAAACGACAAATTTAAACAGCTCTACTATGTTCGGCTGCCGGAAGCTATGGCGTCGCTTATTCCTGCGGAAAGTGTTGATGTGGAAAACAAAACGGCAAGACTTATAACAAAACCGCTTTCAGTACAGGAAATGCACTCCAAAGCGGCAGAAATCAGGAAAAACGGCGGAAAGATATTCTTTGCAGAAATCGGCGGGTGATAAAATGTTGAAAGTTGCAAAATTCGGAGGCTCTTCCGTTGCCGGAGCAGAGCAGTTCGCCAAAGTAAAAAATATTGTGGAAAGTGACAGTGCAAGACGGGTCGTTATTGTTTCTGCTGCGGGAAAACGGAACGAGGATGACCATAAAATAACAGACCTTTTGTACCTTTGCCATGCTCATATCCAATATGGAGTAAGCTGTGACGAAATTACAGACAAAATAGAAGCTCGTTTTGAGGAGATTAAAAAGAACTTAGATTTAAAATATGACATAAAAAAGGAATTTGAGGTATTTAAAGAACGCCTTACAAAAGATGTAAGCGTTGACGAGATCGTTTCAAGGGGAGAGTATTTTACAGGCAGGCTTATGGCTGAGTATCTGGGATTTCAGTTTGTTGACGCTGCGGACTGTTTCTTTTTCGGCCTTGACGGACAGATAGACAGGGAAAAAACCGATTCCGCCATAAAAGAGGCGCTGGAAAGATACCAAAAGATACTTATTCCGGGCTTTTACGGGAAACTGCCTTCGGGAAGAATAAAGATAATGAGCCGTGGAGGGAGCGACATAAGCGGAGCTATAGCAGCGGCGGCGCTGAAAGCCGATGTGTACGAAAACTGGACGGATGTTTCGGGCATCCTTATGGCAGACCCCAGAATAGTTGAAGATCCCAAGCCCATTGCAAGGCTGACCTACGCCGAGCTTAGAGAGCTTTCGTTCATGGGTGCTTCAGTTTTGCACGAGGAGTCAATTCTGCCTGTGCGAGAAAAGGGGATTGCTCTCAACATAAGAAATACAAACGAACCAAAGCACACAGGAACAATGATAGTTGATAGCATAGAGGAGCAGTGTGAGGCCGACAAGCCCATAACTGGTATAGCGGGCAGAAAAAATTTCAGTATTATCACAGTCACCAAAAGAAACATAAATATAAATGAGACCCTTAGGCAGGCACTGGATATATTTTCAAGATATAAAGTCAGTATAGAGCATATAAATTTGGGTCTGGATTCCTTTGCTGTTGTGGCTTCAACCAAAGCTATGGGCGATTCGGTGTATGATATTGCGTCAGATATAAAAAAGACCTGTCGTCCCGACAGGGTGGAAATTCAGGAGGGGCTGGCTCTTGTGGCGGCGGTGGGAAGGAAAATGACTTTCCGCCCGGGCACCTCAGGAAGATTGTTCAAAGCCCTGGGAGAAAACGGCGTAAATATCCGCATAATCGCTCAGGGAGCAGATGAATTGTCAATAATAGTGGGAGTTGAAAATGAACAGTTTGAAACTGCGATAAAAGTTTTGTACGAGGGCTTTACAGGCTGATTTGAAGGGAGAATAATATGAAAAAATACAATATAGCTGTGTTGGGGGCAACCGGTGCGGTTGGCAGGGAAATGCTGAAGGTTTTGGAGGAGTATCATATTCCTGTGGAAAAGCTTCTGCCACTTGCAAGTGCCAGAAGTGCAGGCGGATATGTGAAATTTAAAGGGCAGGACATACTTGTTGAGCAGGCATCTGATGATAGCTTTGATGGGATGGATTTTGTACTGGGCGCTGTAAAAAACGATATGTCAAAACGTTTTGCCCCTGCAATTAAAAAAAGCGGAGCTGTATACATTGATAACAGCTCTGCGTTCAGAATGGATGAAAATGTACCTCTGGTGGTGCCTGAAATCAACGGCGAGGATGCCTTTAAAAATAAGGGTATAATTGCAAATCCCAACTGCTCCTCAACTATTACCCTTATGGCTCTTGCGGGCATTGCCAAACTTTCGCCGATCAAATCCATCACAGCCTGTACTTATCAGGCTGTATCCGGTGCAGGGCAGGCAGGACTTACGGAGCTTGAAAGCCAGTTAAATGCCATTTCAAAGGGAGAACAAGCGGAATGTAAGGTTTTCCCCACTCAGATTGCCATGAATGTTATTCCCTGCATAGGGGAATATCTGCCTAATCTATACACGGATGAGGAAATGAAAATGCAGAATGAGGGCAGAAGGGTACTCCATGACCCTGATTTAAAGGTATGCTGCACCTGCGTGAGAGTGCCTGTTATGCGTTCCCATTCCATTTCTCTCACTGTACGCACGGAACATAAAATCTCCGTTGAAGAGGCAAAGAACGCCGTAAGAAACTTTTCGGGAGTTAAGCTTATTGAAGATTACGAAGGCAGAAATTACCCAACGCCGCTTGACACAGAAAATCAGGATTTGGTGTGGGTTGGTCGAATACGAGAGGATTTGACCTGCGATAACAGTCTTGCTCTCTGGTGCTGCGGTGACCAGATAAGAAAGGGTGCCGCAAGCAATGCCGTACAGATACTGAAGCTGTTTACAGAGAAGTAATAAAAAAGGAAGATGAAGCCGAGCTTCATCTTCCTTTTTTGACTTAAATTATGCTTTCCAGAGACCGTGCAGATTGCAGTATGCGTACACAGCTTCAACTTTCTCACCGTCAAGGAGAGCAAAGCTTGCTTTGGGAGCGTCGCCGGGGTTGAGAGTTTTTCTCTGGTTGCCGAAATTGGTCTGAATGGAAATCCACTCAATGAAGTGATTGTCCAGCATGGGATGCTCGACGGAACCAACTGTCACATTTACAAGGTTTCCGTTAATTTCATAAACGGGAACGTGCTTCTCGGCAGCACCGTCTGAGGTACCGGGAACCAGCTCGGACATTCTCTCGCCGCAGCAGACCACAGGTACTCCGGCGTCTTTTACCATGGCGACAATATTGCCGCAGTGTTTGCAGATGAAGAACTTCTGTTCCATAACATTATCCCCCTGTTTTTGTTTAATATATTAGATCAGTGCTCTCCGCACTCATCAGCGTGTTCATGGTGGTGGCAGACCTCACCGGTGGAAACAAGCTCACCTCTGAGATAGGCTTCAACGGCGGCTTTGGAATCACCGGAAGCACCTACTACAACTTCTACACCACGTTCGTTGAAAATGTCAACGGCGCCGCCGCCCATACCACCGGCAATGACAACGTTTACGCCTCTGTCAGCCAGAAAGTTGGGCAGAAATCCGGGCTTATGGCCGGGATTTGGAACATTTTCGGAAGAAGTGATTTTGTTGTCCTCCACATCGTAAATCATAAAGTTTTCGCAGTGACCGAAGTGGGGCCAGATAGCAGAACCGTTGCAGGATACAGCAATTTTCATTATTAGTTTCTCCTTTTAAATTTAAAATATGATATATTTTATATGTCTGCTGAACATATAATAGCTGGTTGATATAGATTTTTCAAGATATTATTTTTAAACAATTATTGTACTTCCGGAAGAAATATGATGCAGTCTGTTGCCAATACGCTCTTTAAGGTGGGAGTATCGGGAAAAACCTGTGCATTGGCAGGTGTAATATTCACAGCCGAAATTCATCATTTCAGTGTGTATAGTCTAAAATTTTAACGTCGTTCCCTAAATCTCCTGCCACAAGCTCCCGCATCTTTTTGGCAAAAGGGCAGGGGTAGCCGATGGGTGTACCTTTCTGAATACAGGACGCAAAAGCTATGGTGTCAGCGCCACGCTTCACAAGCTCTCTTCCACGCAAAACCGCTTTTTTACCGGGACAGCCGCCGCAGTTTATGAAGCCTATGATCTCAATTTCTTCTTCTACGCCCTCAAAAGCGCCTTTTCTGTTTTTTACAACTTTGAAGTCAGTTGTTCCGGGACAATAGTCTTCTGTCTGCATACAGCGAATTATTCCGAGTTTCACAATTTTACCTCCAGTAATGCCATTGTTTTTTCGTAAACCTGTCTTAAAGCATCTCTTAAAGGACAATCAATGTCTGCCACGCTTAAACCGTGATTTATGGCATGAGAAGCTTTTTTGTCAAAAGGCAGGAACCCCACAAAGGCAACATTTTCTTTTTCACAAAATTCCTTGATTTCCTGAGCTTTTTGGGGGCAGGCATCATATTTGTTGACGCATACGGCCACTTTCACTCTGAGAATATCTGAGGTGTGGAGAAGCCGCTTCAAATCGGAAAGGCCGGAGGCACTGGGCTCAGTGACTATAAGCGCCAGATCAACTCCTGTTACAGAGGCGATGACCGGACAGCCTATTCCGGGGGAGCCGTCTATTATTGCCAAAGCGGCATCAGGTGAGGCATCAGTCATAACGCTTTTAACTTCACTTACAAGCTTTCCTGAATTGCCTCTGCCCATTTTAAGCTCGGCAGTGGCGAAGGTTTCGGAAGCTTTGTAAAGAGTCAGCTTTCCGGCAGCATCAGCCTTGAGCGAAATCGCCTTTGCAGGGCAGACCTCCACGCATACTCCGCAGCCCTCACATCCGAATTCATCTATTTCAAAGTGACCGTCCAAGCGCTTTATAGCTCCAAAGCGGCAGAGGGAAGCGCATTTTCCGCAGTTTAGGCATTTGGCAGGGTCAATTTCGGCTTTGTCTATGCCATAGTAGTCCCTGACTGACGGTTCTGCGTTGATTTTTGAAACGATATGCAGGTTTGGGGCGTCAACATCGCAGTCTGCAAAAGCTTTTGCCTCCGAAAAGCGGATAAATGAGGCGGCGGTTGTGGTTTTGCCGGTTCCGCCCTTTCCGCTTAGAATAAGAAGTTTTTTCATTTTACCGCCTCCCTGTCTATATAATCCAGAAGAGAGCTGAACATGGCTTTATATTCATCTTTTGACTCGGAAGCAATATTGGCATTTGCACCAAGCAGTGCAAGCTCCTCCGAATATGGAATTCTGAGCGGGACGGGGATATGGTTCTCGGTGAAGAAATCCTCTAATGGTCCGTATTTCTCGGACTCTTTATTTATTACTGCACTGCATGGCTTTCCCATAAGCTGCGTAAGCTCATACACCATGCGGAAATTGTGAAGGCCGAAGGCGGTAGGCTCGGCGATTATCACGCAGTAATCCGACATGGAAACGCTTTCCATTACTGCACAGGCGCTGCCGGGAGGGCAGTCTATTATAACCGTATCGGAGGCTTCAAAGCCCTGCCTCAATGCTTCCTTTATGATTGGCACTCCGCTTTCTTCGCCCGGGTTCATAACACCGGTGATTACCCTTACACTGCCGTGAATTCCGCTTTCCACTACTCCTGTTTCACGTTCTGTCTCGCTGATGGCGTTTTCGGGGCAGAGAAGAGCACAGCCGCCGCAGGAGTGACATATGGAAGAGAAAATAATGGGTCTGTTTTTAACAAAGGCCATGGCGTTGAATTTGCAGAAGTCCACGCATTTTCGACAACCTGAACATTTCATGGGGTTTACAAGCGGAATTTTTACCATAACGGAAGTGGTTTTAAGTTCTTCAGGCTTGAAAAACAGCCTTCCGTTTGGCTCTTCAACGTCACAGTCAACATATGCGGCGTTTCCGGCGGCGAAAGCAAGATTAGTTGAAACAAATGTCTTGCCTGTACCGCCTTTGCCGCTCAATACAGCGATCTTCATGATATGCCGTGGTAGCCCGCATGGAACTTTGTCAGTTCGGAGAGTCTGCCGTCAAGGAAAGCACGGATGTTTTCCTCTCCGTCAGAACCTTCGGATTTATATATTTTGATGTTGGCGGCCTTAAACACTTCGGCTGCATTTTCACCGCAGCGAACAGTTATAAGAACGTCTGCGTTGCCGTCTACAACAGCCTGCGCAGCTTCTATGCCTGCACCGCCCTCCGCCTCTGCTCCGGGGTTTACAACAAATTCGCCTGTACCGCTTTCGGTATTCTTGAAGAGAAAGAAGGGCGCTCTGCCGAAAGAAACACAGATGTTCTTCTTGTCTTCGTCCATTGGTAATGCGATTATCATGTGGATGCCTCCTTAAATTACACAATCTTTTTTCTTTTCATTGTCACAATTCAAATGCTCTTAAGCAGATTTTCAATGGCCTGCTCAACGCTTCCCGAAATTTCGGAAAAAATTTCTATTCCGTTTTCCTGAAGTCTGCCGAGAGCAACGGTGCCTATGCCGTCGCATATCAGCTTATCTGCATGGAATTCTTTTAAAATATCCGGAAGAGTACCCCTTGGAACATTGCTCAGCTTTACAGTATTTTTGAATATAATATCGCCGTCTTTCACATCGTACAAAACGAAGCTTTGGGAATGTCCGAAATGGGGTGAAACATCTTCGTTTTCACATACGATAGCAACTCTGACAATACCTTGGGGCTTTTCGATTTTTTCGGGGTTTGAGATACTCTGCACTGCGTCAGCGGCACGCCCGCATTTCCTGCCCATGCAGCATGATGCAGAGCCGTCGCATATACGATAGTTGCCGCCGGAAATTTTAAGTGAAAGTCCGTTTACAAGAAATTTAGCTATCTTCTTTCTTGCGCTGTCGTAAATTTCCGTTACAGTGGTTCGGGATATATCCATTTGCTTTGCACATTCTTCATGGGTTTTGTTTTCATAGTCTACAAGACGAAAAACTTCGTATTCGTCTGTGCTGAGGATTATTGTTTCCCGTCCCTGAACGCCTTGGGGGGCAAACTGGCTGAACCTTGGTTCTGCACAGACACGGCGGCATTTCTGGGGTCTGGACACTCGGTTCACCTCTTTTCATTCCGTCATATGTCGGTAATATTATATCCCCACAGATATAGACTGTCAAGAGATGAAAAATAAAACTTTTCGTTACCTGAAGAAAAATGGAGGCGGATTAAAAGAATACGCCGTCGGAGAAAAGAAAAAGTCCGTAAAATGCATATAAAAATCCCACTATGGTAGTTTTTGCATTACACCATAGTGGGATTTTTATGCTAATAAAATGCGTTAGAATGGGATGTACAGGAAAAAATATCTATATACATTGGGCGTAAATCTACACTGTTTTGGCGGTATCAACATCTTTAAGTTGATAAAGTTTTATACTCACCGGTATAACCGCAGTTGGTACAATAATATGTTAAAGTTTTTTTCCCAATTGTACCACCCAGTAAGCCTACCGGTCCGAGTAGAAGACCGCCCACGGCTGCTTTGCCAAGGCTGAACCCTTTCTTTTTTAGTCCGATACACTTCCAACCGTCTGCTGAATTACATGCGGGACACTGTTCAGGGACAATATAATCTTCAAACATGTCATAACATCTCCATTACATTAGCTTTAAAAGCTGTTCCTTTTTGGCGGTAAACTCATCTTCTGTAATAATTCCGTCATCCAGGAGCTCTTTATATTTTTTTAATTCTTCAGCGGCGCTAACTCCCGCTGAAGGAAGAGAGGAGGAAGCTGAGGTGCCTGAGCTTGGAGAGCTGTTGAGATCTGGTATGAAATTTACATGAATAATAGCAACAATAAAAAGCAGCCAGCCATATAACCACCATAGGCCAAAGTTGTATCCTTTGTTTCGGGCAATATAAGCAGGAATAAAAGCCAGCCCTGCTGCGATTATTGATGCATTCATTAAGATAAAAAATATTTCCATAGTGTCCCTCCTTATATGTCTAACAACTGAGCTTTCTTCTCACTGAATTCCTCTTCGGTAATGGCACCGTCATCCAAAAGCTTTTTTAGCTCTTTAAGCATATCGGCATTGAAAGCGGGGGCTTTTTTTACATAAGGTTTATTTGGAGGGTTTATTGTAT
>JARHZW010000006.1 GCA_029264685.1 Candidatus Limivicinus sp. | reverse complement strand
GCCGCTAACGACGGCGACACCGTTAAGTTCCTTGACAATGCAGGGGACGAAAGCGTTCTTACAATTTCTAAAAACCTGACCTTCGATATGGGCGGCTTTGCAATCGTAAACCAGTCCATCGTTGTTCCCGAAGGTAAGAGCCTTACCGTTACAAACGGTACTGTTAAAGACATTACCGTTGAGGGCAATGTGACTCTTGGTGAAAATGCTGTTGCAGGTGACATCAATGTTACCGGCAAGGGTATGCTCAATGTTAACGTTGCAAGCGCTTCCGCAAACAGTGTTGTCGCTCCCGGCGTTATGAATATTACCGCAGGTACATTCAATGCCGATCCTTCTCAGGTTATTGACGGAGAGAAGTACATAGCTGCCAACGACGGCAATGGCTATGTTGTTTCCAAGAAAACTGCCAATACCGCCGATATTGAGGGAAAAGGCTATGAGACCCTTAAAGCTGCAGTTGATGCCGCTGCTGAAGGCCAGACTGTGACATTGAATAAGGCTGTTACCGAGGACATTGAAATCTCCGGCAAGCACATTTATCTTGACCTTGGCGGCAATACACTTACCGGTACTACTACCGTTAAAGAAGGCGCGGGTCTGACTGTCCAGAATGGTAATTTAGGCGATATTAAAGTTGAGGGTAAGCTGTCTGTCTCTGACGAAAAAGTTAAAGCCGGCGAAGTAACCAAGGTCGGTCAGAGTGCTGAGCTGGATATCATCGCAGGTACTTTCAAAAACAGAGTCGAAGTTGGCCCCGATTACACTCTGAAAGAAAATGAAGACCATACTTTCACTGTTGTTAAAGTAGAAAAGGCTGTTATCACCCCTGAGAATGGAAAGCATGTGATTGGCCAGAAGGATGATCTTAAGGTTACGACAACTAAAGCGATTGAAAGCGTGAAGCTTGACGAAACAGAGATCGAAGCCAAAAACTACGACATCACCAATGACAAAAAGACCATCACTTTCCACGCAGATTGGCTCAACACCCTTACTGCCGGTGAATATAACATTGTGTTCACATTTGACGCAAATGATATCAAGACCTTCAAGCTCACTGTAACTGAAAAGGTTGACGGCTCCGTTACCGATGCTTCCGGAAAGGAAATTTCCGAGCTGAAGTACTTCAAGGGCAATTCTGCCATGAACAACGAGTTCAAGTTCAAGACCACTCCCGAGCTTAACACTCTGTCTGTGGGCAACAAGGTTCTCACCAAGGGCACCGATTATGATGTGCTTCCCAACGGAGTTATCTCCATTGCCAAGGACGCAAAGTTCCTCAGCGAGCTGAACGCAGGTCAGCACGCTCTGAAGTTTGCTCTCAGCAACGGCAACACCGTTGACATCAAGCTTCTTGTATACCCCAGCGTTAAGTTCAGCGCTACCCACTACACCAAGGGCAGCAACACCGACATTGAGATCACCGTTTCCGACATGGCAGACGACATTCTCTTCGGCAGCGAACTTAAACCCATTGAAGACAACTACTGGTCTTACGACAGCAACAGCGGCAAGTACACCGTAAGCAGCAAGTTCTTCGAGGCACAGCCCGAAGGCGACCTGCCCATGGGTCTCCGCTACGGCGAAATGAGCTTTACCCTTAACGGATTTAAGGTTAACGGCAACGCCACCATCAAGCCTTACAACTACGTTGACAAGGACGGCAAGTCCGTATGGCCCTACGGCTCCGACACTCTGGGCTTCAAGGTTTCTCCCGATGTTAAGGGCGTTACCATTGACGGCACCGAGCTTACAGATAAGCAGTACTCCGTTGACAAGAACGGCATCCTCTGGATTGCTGCAAGCAAGCTGCAGAAGCTTAACTACGGCAAGCACAGCATCGTTGTGAACACTTCCTACGGCGATGTTGAGGGCGAGTTCTACACCAAGGTAGGCGTTGAGCCCAAGAACGAGGATTACCATGTAAAGGGTGGCAAGAAGAACCTGAGCTTCGTCTCCTCCGAGCCTGTTAAGGAAGTTTACGTCGGAAGAGAAGTTCTCAAGTCCAGCTACTACTCCCTGTCCAAGGACCGCATGACCATCACTCTCAACGCTGACTTCATGAACAGACTGAAAGCCGATGTTACCTACAGCCTCACCGTTACCACCGAGGCAGGCAATGCATCCTGCAACTTCAGAATTCTGTCTCCCGGTTCTGCCGCTAACAGACCTCAGACCGGCGACGAGAGCAATATGCTCATCTGGGCAGCAGTTATGGTTCTTTCCGGTGCCGCAGTAGTGGCTCTGGTTCCCAGAAAGAAAAAGAACTGAGAGTAAACCACAAAATAAAAAAGCTTTAAGCTGATTTTAAGCTCCGCAGGTTTTCCTGCGGAGTTTTTTTATGCTGTTTGGCGGTTTTGCGCTTTTGTCCGTACTTTTTGTCATTTTTGCTTAGACAAAGTCTTGTTTCGGCGGTGTGCAGTTTTTTGAATTTTGCTTTTTGGTATTTTGCCGGCGGTTCTTTCCCAGCGGTCTGTTATTGGCAGCGGATTTGCACAGTATTGTACTGATGGCAAATGTGCAAAAAAATTTTATGCTGATTTTGTGTAATGGGTTATATTTGGCGGAGTTTAAGCAAATTGTACTTGGAATTGACAGGCAAAGGCGGTATAATAAACGAAAGATTACAGAAAAGAGGAGATATGCCGCATGGACAAAAAGTTCCTGAAATATATTCCCACAGACGACGTATACCTTTTTAATACCGGCAATGCCCGCAAAGCCTGGCTCTGCTACGGCTGCTGCTTCATTCCGGAATTAAACGCCCACCGCTTCATCGTCTGGGCGCCTAACGCAAAAGCCGTCAGCCTTGTAGGCGATTTTAACGGCTGGGACAGATACGCAACACCCATGGAAAAAGCAGAGGGCGGAATATGGGTCACTTTTGTGGAGGGACTTTCCGACTGCGCCCTTTATAAATACTGCGTCACCGCTCAAAACGGAAATCAGGTTCTGAAGGCCGACCCCTTTGCAGCTTTCAGTCAATGGGGCATGGACACCGCTTCTATAGTGTGGAACGGGGGCAGTTTCAAGTGGAGCGACAGCCGATACATGAAAAAGCGGGCAAAGCAGAACTTTATGCTTACCCCCATGAGCATTTACGAGGTTCACCCCGGCTCATGGAAAAGCCTTGGCGGTAATATTACTTATCACTCTCTGGCGGACGCACTGGCGGAATACTGCCTTGACATGGGTTTTACCCATGTGGAGATCATGCCGATCACCGAATACCCTTACCCTGCTTCGTGGGGCTATCAGGTCACGGGCTACTATGCGCCCACCTCACGCTACGGCAATCCCGACGATTTCAAATATTTTGTGGACAGGCTCCACAAGGCCGGCATAGGCGTTATTATGGACTGGGTTCCCGCCCATTTTCCCAAGGATGAGCACGGCCTTGCCTATTTTGACGGCACCGCTCAGTTTGAGTGCAAGGAAAAGCGGATGGCGGAGCATCCGGACTGGGGTACGCTGATTTTTGACTACAGCTCCAATCAGGTGCAGAGCTTCCTTATTTCCTCTGCCTGCAAGTTTTTCGAGGAGTACCACATTGACGGCATAAGAGTTGACGCCGTCAGCTCCATGCTTTACTTAAACTACGGCAGGCGTGACGGGGAGTATACCCCCAACAAGGACGGGGGATACACAAATCTGGACGCCTGCGACTTCCTGCGAAAGCTGAACACCGCCGTTTTGACCCAATATCCGGGAGCGGTGACCATTGCGGAGGAATCCACCGCCTTTCCGCTTATTACTGCTCCGCCCGAAACAGGGGGACTGGGCTTTTGCATGAAATGGGACATGGGCTTTATGCACGACACTCTGGATTACATGGAGCTTGACCCCTATTTCAGAAGCTTTAACCACAATCGGCTTACATTTTCCATGATGTATGCCTTTTCCGAAAACTATGTTCTGGCCTACTCCCACGACGAGGTTGTCCACGGGAAAAAGTCCATGCTGGACAAGATGAGCGGAGACTACGAACAGAAGTTTGCCTCTCTCCGCACCCTCTACGGCTACCAGTTTGCCCACCCCGGCAAAAAGCTCAACTTTATGGGGGGAGAATTCGGTCAGTTCATAGAGTGGAACTGGGAAAAGGAGCTGGACTGGATGCTTCTTGACTTCCCACGGCACAAGCAGCTTCAGGATTATTACAGGGAGCTGAACAGACTTTACACTGCCTATCCTGCCCTGTACATGGTGGATAACTCGTGGGATGGCTTCAAGTGGCTCAATGTGGACGATGCGGGCCGCTCCTCCGTGGCCTTTATGCGTATGGCGCCTGAGCAGGACAGCTACATTGTGTGTGTTTATAATTTTACTCCCGTTAAGTATGAAGGCTTCACCTTCGGCCTTCCCAAGGAGGGAACCCTGAAAGAGATCCTCTCCTCTGATGAGGTGCGCTTCGGCGGAAAAGGGGATTTAAATACAAAATCCATAAAAACCCGAAAAAAAGCTTTTCTCGACATGGAATATTCTGCCGCCGTTACGCTTCCTGCCATGTCTGCGGTATTTTTCAGATACCACATCACCAGACACAGAGCTAAAAAAGAGGTAGACGAAAAAGCAAAGAAAGCAGCCGCAAAGCCTGATAAAAGCGGCAGAAAAGGAGAGTTGAAATGAAAAAGGAATTCAGGGATATGCTTAAAGAGCGGGGCAGAAGCGAAATGCCTGCCGTGCTGCTTGTGGCGGCCGAGTGCGCTCCGCTTGCCAAAACCGGCGGCCTTGCCGATGTTGTGGGCACACTGCCTAAGGACCTAAAAAAACTGGGCATTGACGCCAGAGTGATTGTACCCTACCATCGGGTAATTAAAGAGAAATACGGTAACAATGTGGAGCATATGTTCCATTTCTTCGCAAAGCTGGGCTGGCGCTGCGAATACGCAGGCATTGAAAAGCTGGAGCTTGACGGAGTTATCATCTATCTGGTGGATAACGAGCGCTACTTCGGCGACCGCATTTATCTGGGCGAGCAGGCAGAGGGAGAGCAGTACGCCTTCTTCCAGAGAGCCGTTCTGGACGCCATTCCCAACCTTGATTTCACTCCCGATGTTGTCCACTGCAACGACTGGCACACCGCCATGATCCCCATGCTTGGAAAAACCCAGTATGCCGGCGGAATACAGGAGCGTCTGCGCTATCTGCTCACTATCCACAACATTGCCTATCAGGGCAAGTTCGGCTTTGACTATGTGCAGGATCTGCTGGAGGTGGAGGACAAATACAACACTCCCGAATTCATGGAGCTTAACGGCTGCGCCGATTTCCTGAAAGCAGGCTGCGTTTTTGCCGACAGAATAAACACCGTAAGCCCAAGCTATGCAAACGAAATCAAAATGCCCTACTATGCAGAGGGACTGGAGGGCATACTGAACGCCCGCTCCGCCCAGCTGACGGGAATAATAAACGGAATTGACAAAAAAGTATATAATCCCCACACCGACCCTGTGCTGCCTGCCCGATACGACAGAGGCCACCTGAAAGGCAAGGCTCAGTGCAAGCGTGCCTTGCAGGAGCAGATGGGACTTGAGCTGAGAGAGGATGTGCCCCTTGTGGCCATGGTCACAAGAATGACCGAGCAGAAAGGCTTTGACCTTGTGATGCACGTTCTGGACGATTTAATGGCAGGGGAAGAGGTGCAGTTTGTGCTTCTGGGCACAGGTGATGCCAGATTTGAAAACTTTATGCGTGAGGCGGAAAACCGCTGGAAGGGCAGACTTTGCGCCTATATAGGCTACAATGAGGCGGTGTCTCACCTTGTCTATGCAGGCTCTGACTTCTTCCTTATGCCCTCCCGCTTTGAGCCCTGCGGTCTGAGCCAGATGATCGCCATGCGCTACGGCTCTCTGCCCATAGTCCGTGAGACAGGGGGACTGCGTGACACGGTGCAGCCCTATAACCGGTTTAACGGCGAGGGCAACGGCTTCTCCTTTGCAAACTTTGACGCATGGGAGATGCGTGCCACTATCCACAACGCCCTCCAGTGCTACCGAAACCCCGAGATAATGCAGGGGCTTATCGGCAGGGCAATGCAGGCCGACTTCGGCTTTGAAAATTCTGCAATGGAATATGCGAGAACTTACATATGGATGCTGTAAACGATTACACCACAAATAAATACACCTCCGTGGGAGTCAACGCTCCTGCGGAGGCCGATTACGGCGGGGTGACAGGGGCATTTTACCCGTCCCCCGCCTGCTTTCCTCCTGCGGGGGCTTTCAGACGGGAATACACCGTGTTTTTCGGCGGCTCATACAGGGAAAACTGGTCGGAGGACTATGTGCTGACTATCAGCTACCAGGACCGCCGAGGCGTTCAGGCGGCCTTCGAAAACGGACGGTGGAAAGCCGTTGGCGGCGACAGGGAGCTGAACGAGCTTTTAAATTCCGACGGCTGCCCCGTACTTACAAGGCAGTATTTTCAGGCTGCCGCCTCAGCTCTTGCTGCTGCGGTGGAGTGCGAGGACAGCGGAATGGATATGGACAGGCTTGACGGCTGCGTGGTAAAAAGTCTGAACCCCCTTGCCGCTCCCGAGCTTATGCGTATCCTTATGGATGACTACTGCCTTACCATGTACACCGCCTTTGACACGGTTGCCCGCTGCTGCGAGCTGAGCCTCGGAGGGGTTGACCGTGAGGAGCTTTACAAGCTTCAGCCAAGAACCGCAAATGTGGCCGCTCTGATCGAAAATTGCAGGGAAAACACCCTTTCCCTGCTCCATGACGCCAGATATTCCCAGTACAGAAGCCCTTTCGGAGCTGTTACTGAGGGCAGCAGGGTTCACCTTGCCTTTCAGGTTCTGGGAGGCAGACCTGCGGAAGCTGTTTTGAATCTCTACGGAGAGAATTTCCATGAGCAGTACCCTATGGAGCACACGGGCGAGATGTTTTCGGTCAGCTTTAAGGTGCCTGAGAAAACAGGTCCCATGTGGTACAATTTTAAAATTCAGGACGGAGAGGGATGCCGCTGGCTCTGTCCCGACGAGAGCGGGTATATGGGGCAGGTTTTTAAAAGCGAGCAGGGCAGTTTTCGACTCACTGTATACAAAAAGGACTTTAAAACTCCCGACTGGGCAAAAACGGCTATCATGTACCAGATTTTTCCTGACCGCTTCGCCCTTTCCCACGATGACACGGCGAAAAAAGGAATTGAGTACCACATAAATTTAGGTCAGACTCCCGAGCTGCACGACAGTACGGAGGAACCACCAAGACATCTGCCCAGACCCTTTGAGCAGAACTACAGCCCTGACGATTTTTACGGCGGAACCCTAAAGGCCATAGGGGAGAAGCTGCCGTATATCAAAAGTCTGGGCGTTAATCTCATCTACCTTAACCCTGTTTTCGAGGCTCGCTCCAACCACCGCTATGATACCTCGGATTACATGAAGATAGACCCCGTTCTGGGGACAAACGAGGACTTTGAACAGCTGTGCTACAAGGCGGATAAAATGGGCATACGGATAATTCTGGACGGAGTTTTCTCCCACACCGGCGCAGACAGCGTGTATTTCAACCGCATGGGAACCTATCCCTCCCTTGGCGCCTGTCAGGGCAGAGAGTCGGAGTTTTACCCGTGGTATGATTTCAGCAGCTTTCCTGAGGAATACCGCTGCTGGTGGGGCTTTAAGGATCTGCCGGAGGTGGAGGAGCACAATCGAAGCTGGCAGGACTTCATTATTAAAAATGAAAACAGCGTCGTAAAAAGCTGGATAAACAGAGGTGCATCAGGCTGGAGGCTGGATGTTGCGGACGAGCTGCCCGACGATGTACTGAGCCTTATTAGGACTGCCGCAAAGCAGGCCGATCCTGAGGCTTTCGTTCTCGGTGAGGTCTGGGAGGATGCGGTGCTGAAGGAGAGCTACGGCGGACGGAGAAATTACGCTCTGGGCTACTCGCTGGACAGCGTTATGAACTATCCCTTCAGAACGGCGGTTCTGGATTTTATCCACGGAAAGACAGACGCTTTCGGACTCAGGGATTTTCTGATTTCTCAGCACATGAACTATCCACAGCCCATGTACTACTGCCTTATGAACCTTTTAGGCTCTCATGATGTGGTGCGGCTGCGCTCGATTATTGCCGTTGATGCGGAATACAAAAACCTTTCAAGAGAAGAGCAGCTGAAAATCTCTTTCACGGAGCAGCAGCTAAAAAAGGCGGTGGAGCTTGAAAAGCTCTGCGCCGCCATCCAGTATGCTGTACCCGGAATCCCCAGCCTTTATTACGGGGACGAGCAGGGCATGTGCGGTGTCTGCGACCCCTTTAACCGTGGCTTTTTCCGTCAGGAGGACTGCGGACTTTACGAGTGGTACTGCTCTCTGGCTCAGTTTAGAAACGAAAACACTGCAATGAGTCTGGGTTTTGTGCAGTTTATGGCGCCGTCGGAGGATATTCTTCTGGTGCTTCGGTGGAATAATACGGGAAAAGACGCATTCGGTGCAAGTGCAGCTCCCAACGCCTGCCTGTGCGTTATAAACAGGGGAGAGGAGAAGGCGGAGTTTGAGGCGGACTGCTCTTCGGCAGGAATAGGGCTTTACAGAGGCTGTATAGACGCCTGCACAGCAAAATACATAAAACTTAGATAATACACGGTTTAAATCGTCAGATTGTCCGAAAAAAGTGCTCTTTTATTCAGTTTAAATGGTTAATATAATATTTTTTTGACAATGTGACTTTGTCACTTTTAAAACTATTTCCTTTGTGATACAATAAGGTCGTGTTCAGCATGAAAGTAACGAAACTATATAAACAAAAGGAGCTAAAGCTATGAAAAAAATCGTTATTGTTGGCGGTGTAGCCGGCGGCGCCTCTGCTGCTGCAAGACTCAGAAGACTGGACGAAGAGGCTCAGATTATAGTTTTTGAGCGTTCCGGATATGTATCATATGCTAACTGCGGCCTTCCCTACTATGTGGGCGGCGTGATCGAGGATAAAAAACAGCTTACTCTCCAGACTCCCCGGAGCTTCTGGAACAGATTCAGAGTGGACATTCGTGTAAAGCACAATGTGCTTTCGATAGACAGGGCAAACAAAACCGTCAGGGTACAGAACCTTGAAACAGGCGTTGAGTACGAGGAGAGCTACGACAAGCTCATTCTCTCTCCCGGCGCAAAGCCTGTCATTCCCGGCCTGCCCGGAGTTGACAGCGACAAGCTTTTCACCCTGCGTACAGTGGAGGACAGCCTCAGAATCCGTGAATATGTGGAAAACGAGAAGCCCAAGTCTGCCGTTGTGGTGGGCGGAGGATTTATAGGCGTGGAAACTGCGGAAAATCTCCGTGAAATGGGTCTTGATGTGACCATAGTTCAGCGCCCCAAGCAGGTACTCAAGCCCCTTGACAGGGATATGGCTGCTTTTGTCCATGCGGAAATCAGGAAAAACGGTATTCACCTGATGCTGAACAAGGATGTTGAGGGCTTTAAAAACCTCCACGGACAGATATACACCATGATCAAGGCGGACGAAGCGGTTCCCTCGGATATGGTAATTTTTGCAATAGGCATAACTCCCGAAAATACCCTTGCCCTTGAAGCGGGGCTGGAGCTGGGCGACAGAGGCGGCATAGTGGTGGACGAGCATATGCTTACCTCTGACCCTGATATTTACGCAGTGGGTGATGCGGTGCAGGTGCGCCACTTCACAGGCGGATATGACACCCTCATTCCTCTGGCAGGCCCTGCCAACAAGCAGGGACGCATTGCCGCTGACAATATCTGCGGTCTTGACAGCAGGTACAACGGCTCTCAGGGCTCTGCCATAGTAAAGGTGTTTTCTCTCACCGCCGCCTCCACAGGCATAAACGAGAGCGAAGCGGCATACGCCGGAATTGAGTACGAGAAGCTTGTCCTCTCTCCTGCCTCTCATGCAGGCTACTACCCCGGCGGCAAGGTGCTTACCATGAAGCTGCTCTATGCAAAGGATGACCTGCGTATTCTGGGCGCTCAGATCGTAGGCTACGAGGGCGTGGACAAGCGCATTGATGTTCTGGCCACTGCCATTCGCTGCGGCATGAAGGCTCCTCAGCTTAAAGAGCTGGAGCTGTGCTATGCTCCGCCCTACTCCTCCGCAAAGGACCCTGTGAACTTTGCCGGATACATGGCGGAAAACATAGAGCTTGGCCTTGTGAAGCAGTTCCACTGGCAGGATGTGGCAAAGCTGCCCCGTGACGGGTCGGTCACTCTTCTCGACACCCGTACTCCCATGGAGTATGCCGGCGGCTGCGCTCCCGACTTTATCAATATCCCCGTGGACGAGCTGGCGGAAAGAGTAGGGGAGCTTGACAAAAACAAGCCTGTTTATGTCATGTGCCAGAGCGGACTGAGAAGCTATGTGGCCTGCCGTTTTCTGGCTCAGAAGGGCTTTGACTGCTATAACTTCTCCGGCGGCTACCGTTTCTACAACAGTGCAGTTTCCGAAATGAAAATGACTGAAAGAACATGGCCCTGCGGAATGGATAAAAAGTAAGGGAAAAAAAGTAAATTTACAGAGCAAAAAGGGTACGGCTTCCGTACCCTTTTTATTTTGCTGCGGATTGCAGACCGCTTTTTGTGCAGCCTGATTTTTAAGCGGGATTCCCTGAATTTTAAGCCGTTCTTAAAGAATTTTCAGTTGCGGTATCGTTTTTTAAATGATAAAATCAGGAAGAAAGAGAGATGATTGCCTTGAACATTTTCAAGCAGTATAAGGGTCTCAGATCCGAACTGTACATCCTGTTCTGGGGAAGAGTTGTGACCAATATGGGCGCTCTCATCTGGCCCATGATGACCCTTATACTTAAAAATAAACTGGGATACACCGCCGGAGAAGCCGCAAACCTTATCCTTCTGGTGGGAATTTTTATGCTTCCTGCCACCCTGCTTGGAGGCAGAATGGCGGATCGCTTCAACAAAAAAACTCTTATAGTCTGCTGTGACCTTGTGACCGTTGCAGGATATCTGCTTTGCGGATTTCTGCCAAACGGCAGGTTTATGGTGCCGCTGCTGGCAATCTCCAGTATTTTCGCTCAGATGGAGTGGCCAAGCTATGACGCCCTTGTTGCAAATCTCTCCACTCCCGAGGAGAGGGAGAGAGCCTACAGCCTTAACTATCTGGGCGGAAATCTGGGACTGGTGCTTGCCCCTACTCTGGGGGGTATGCTTTTTGAAAACCACCTGAATCTGGCCTTTATAATCAGCGGCTTTGCCACCCTTTCAAGCACCGTTCTTATTTTCTTTTTCGTAAAGGATATTAGCGTTTCAAAGGGCGAGGGCGGCTTTTACGAAGAGGAAAAGAAAATCAGCACCCGTGAGCTGTTTAAAAATGCGCCGGCTCTGGTGATGTTTGTTGTCTGCATGGGCATAGTGTACGCTATATACGACATGGCGGTGTCCTTTATGATACCTCTTACCATGGACAATAATTTCGGGGAGAAGGGCGCTTTTTATCTGGGAACTCTTACCAGTGTCAACGCTCTTGGCGTTATCATCGGAACTCCCGTCTGTACGGCGGCGCTGTCCAAAATACGGGACTGCCGCAAGCTGCATATGGGTGCGTTTTTTGAAACTCTGGGCTTCACACTTCTGGCGTTTTCCGGAAAACACATGATAATGTGCTATCTTTCGGTGCTTATAATTACCTTCGGAGAGGTGCTTTCCTCTCTGGGACGGCAGCCCTATATTACAAGGCGTGTGCCTGCAAGCCACAGAGGCAGGATGAGCGCCGTTACCAGAGTCAACGAAATGCTTCTCAGCGGCGTGTGTCTCCTTGTTGCAGGCCACGGAGCGGACATTATGCCCATAAACTACATTTGGGTTTTCTTTATAGGCTTTGGAATTTTGAATGTGCTTTTGTTCTTTGCCATGAGGGCGGCGGACAGAAAGCAGTTTTCCGAATTGTATTAAGCTTCGTTGCTTATTCCCCTTGCCACAGGAGGGATAAGAGGATATAATGAACAAAAGGATGTGAATTTATGAAAAAGATTTTATCTCTTATTATGATTATCGCCATGCTCAGTCTCACAGCCTGCGGCGGAGAGCCTGAAATCGTGAACCTGCCTGAAAACGGAGAAGATGGCTCTCAGGGCTTTTCCGAAACCGAGCAGCAGGGCTTTGAGGCTGTACCGGAGGGGGCTGACGCTGACGGAAGCGCCACTCCTGCGGACATAAACGGCGAGGGTGAGGCTCAAAACGGCCAAGCTCCGGAAGGGGAGCCGCTCCATGTGGTAAAGCCTACCGACGCATACTATATGTACGGCTATGTCCACTTCTTGTGCGAGCAGACCGGAACATACAGGTTTGAGGTGGTGGGCGACCGGAATCTGCAATGGCAGGTTTATATTCTGGACAGCGAGTTTCCCGACGCCGAGCGCTACATTCCTCAGGTGTACGATATGAAGCTTGAGGGCAGCGGTGAGATCAGCGTAAATCAGGGAGAGTATATATATGTATATTGCAATGCCAACAGCTGGACCTGTCTGGATGCTCCCGAAAACTCCGCCTACAACTGCTATCTGGTGCAGTGATTGTGCAGAATACAAAACAGAAAGTACAGAATAATACAAAAAACCTCCGAAATACTGTTTTTCGGAGGTTTTGGTGCATTATTGCGGGATAATTTTGAGCTTTCGAACCGCCGGGAAAGGGCGGCTTCGAGGCTTAAATAAAGTTAATCTCGGCTTCCGTCGAAACCGAGATTAAAAAGGGAGAAGAGAGAGTCTGGGGATTTGCATGAAAAAACAAAAACCCAGTGATATAAAATGGATATTGCTGCACGAAAATTCACAGAACTTCCGCAGCTTGCTTTTAAAATATGCGCCGGAAATATTAAGTTTTGATAAACTGAAATTTAAGTTTTATAATTAACATAGAGCGGATGCCTTATAATTAACATGGAGTTGATGTAAGGTGCTATAATTAAGGAAAACGGTAAAATGAGGAGCTGACTATGTTTAAGATACTTGTTGTGGAAGACGACGTGAAAATGAACAGGATATACACTTCCGCTTTGGAGCAGAATTCCTACCTGCCTGTTGCCGCATACGACGGCGTTCAGGCTCTGGAAAAAATTTCAGAGGAGCAGGTGGATCTGGTCATATCCGATGTGATGATGCCGGGTCTCGACGGCTATGCCCTTACAAAACAGCTGCGGGAGCAGTATCCGGAGCTGCCTATTCTTATGATTTCCGCAAGAGAGAGCTATGAGGACAAGCGCTACGGCTTTCTTGCCGGTATCGACGACTACATGGTAAAGCCTGTGGACATCAACGAAATGCTGCTGAGGATTCAGGCTCTGCTTAGACGGGCAAAAAGCGTCAGCGAGAGAAAGCTGAAGGTTGGCGGCACAATTCTGGATTTTGACTCCTACACTCTCAGCTTCAACGGCAAAACCACGGAGCTGCCGCAGAAGGAATTTCTTATTCTCTATAAGCTCATGTCAAGCCCCGGAAGAACCTTTACAAGACGGCAGATCATGGACGAGCTTTGGGGCTATGACACCGACTCGGAAGAGAGAACGGTGGATGTACATATAAACCGCCTGCGTGAGAGGCTGAAGGGCTGCGAGGATCTGGAAATCGTCACGGTGCGTGGGCTGGGCTACAGGGGTATGAAAAAATGAGGGAAAAGAGTGAGAAAACCAAGGACGGAAAAAACATAAAACTTATGCGGTGGGTATTCACCCGTATGTTTGCCCTGATTTTTATAGCTCTTGTGGTGATGATTTTTCTGTTTGTGCTTATTATTCACATTGCAGTGGTGGACGACTCTTTGACCAGAGGAGTGGTGGAGCCTCACACCTGGC
>JARHZW010000118.1 GCA_029264685.1 Candidatus Limivicinus sp. | reverse complement strand
CCTACTCCCCTCCTACTCCACCACCTACTCCCCAAAAATCCCCGCAGCTTTTCTTTCTTTTCCTCCCCCATGCACCTACGGCAGGACAGATTTTATTGCCAAAGTGTAAAATATATTGGGTCTCAATGTAAAAAAAGTAAAAACAGCCTTGTAAAAGTCCTGAATACTGGTAATATTAGTATATAAAAGCTTGAAAGGTTTGATATATTTTGACAAAGATATTTTACGGCGGCGATATTGTGACCATGTCCGAGCCTCTCAACCCCGAGGCCATACTTGTGGAGGACGGAATAATAAAAGCTCTTGGCACTTTGAAAGCCCTCTGCGCTCTTGCGCCTGCTTCGGAAATGGTGGATCTGAAAGGCAGCTGCCTGATGCCCGCCTTTATTGACCCCCACAGCCACCTGACCTCAATGGCCAATGCGGAGCTTCAGGTGTCTCTGGACGGAGCGGACACAGTGGACGAAATGCGTCGGCGAATTTCCGCCTTTATTGACCGCAACGGCACGGCAAAGGGGGGCTGGGTCACCGCAAGAGACTACGACCACAACATTTTTCCCAATGCACAGCACCCTTCTTTGGAAGAAATTGACAGTCTCGCCCCCGGCTATAAGCTGATAATCCACCACAAAAGCGGCCACATGGGTCTGCTCAACTCCGAAGCGCTGGCCTGCATGGGAATTACTGCCCACACTCCCGACCCTGAGGGCGGCCGTTTTGAGCGGAAGGACGGCAGGCTCACCGGTTATCTGGAAGAAAATGCCTTTATCGAGACCATAAAAAAAGTTCCCATGGCAGGCATAGAGGAGCTTATGAACGCATACTGCCGTGCTCAGGACATATACGCAAGCCATGGCATAAGCCTTATACAGGAGGGCATGACCGTCGATTTGATTCTCCCGCTGTATGAAGAGCTGCTGAAGCGTGAGCTTTTGAAGCTGGACGTGTACCTTTACTGTGACCTCAACAGCGTTTTCAAGGCCAAGGCACTGGTGGAAAAATATCCGAGTCGCTGCCATGTAGGCGGTCTGAAAATTTTTCTTGACGGCTCACCGCAGGGTCGTACCGCATG
The DNA here is from genome assembly GCA_029264685.1 of Candidatus Limivicinus sp. Lineage (GTDB taxonomy): Bacteria > Bacillota > Clostridia > Oscillospirales > Oscillospiraceae > Limivicinus. The sequence goes on along the minus strand of JARHZW010000118.1, from coordinate 4,270 downwards.
GATGCGTGAGCCTTATCTGGGCGGCGACGGAAAATATACGGGCTACGGCACCATGACCGACCAGCAGGTCATCGACGCTTTCAGGTTTGCAGGTGAAAATAATTTCCAGTTGCTGGCACATTGCAACGGTGACGGAGCGGCGGAACAGTTCCTCCGCTGCCTTGAGATTGCGGAAAAGGATTATCCCAACCTGAAACAGCTGCGCCCTGTGATAATCCACGGTCAGCTCATGGGACGGGACCAGCTGGAAAGAGCCCACGCTCTGGGTGCCTCCGTGTCCTTCTTTATTGCCCATATCCGCCACTGGGGGGATGTGCATATAAAGAACTTCGGCATGGAGAGAGCCGCATATATAAGCCCTGCGGCATCCGCCATGAAGGCGGGAATTCCCGTCACCTTCCATCAGGACAGCCCCGTTTTGCCCCCTGATATGCTTGAAACCGTGCAGATTGCCGCCACCAGAACCACCGCCAACGGCGTTCTTCTGGGTGAGAGCGAGAAAATCAGCGTGTATGACGCTCTGAAAGCCCTGACCGTCAACGCCGCATACCAGTATTTTCTGGAAAATGAACGGGGAAGTCTGGAGGCGGGAAAAGCGGCGGACTTCCAGTGTCTGAGCGCAAATCCCCTGAAAGTGAGGGCGGAGGAAATCGAAAACATCAAGGTTCTCTCCCTTTATAAAAACGGTAATTTGTACTGATTTTCCGTATTTTACCCCTTAAAATCTGTAATTCAGCTCAGAAATCAACTTTTTTCAATAATTTCCTTTTCAGCTCATCTGCGGAGAACCGCCCGTGAGCATCCTTTCTGTGTTAGCACCTGTCATTTTCCGACAGGTGCTTTTTATGTTCCGAAATAGATTTTTAAATACTGCTTGACACGATATACTGTGCGTAGTATAGTATATCGCATAGGGAGGTGTATAAATGAATACACAGCTGAAAAAAGGAATTCTTGATGTCTGTGTTCTGGCCGTTTTGAACCACGGCGAATCATACGGATACAAAATTCTTAAAGACTCTGCTGACTTGATCGACCTGTCAGAGTCCACCCTGTACCCCATTCTTCGCCGCCTTGAAGCAGGAAACTGCCTTACGGTCCGCTCCGTTGAGCATGAGGGCAGGCTGAGAAAAATGTATACAATTACCGACGAGGGCAAGGCCCAGCTGACGGATTTTCTGTCTGACTGGTCAGAAGTGGAAAGAATTTACAGTTACATCAAGGAGAGTGTTGAATTTGACTAAAGAAATATTTCTCAGGGAGCTGAGAGCAAGGCTTTATCAACTGCCTGAAGATGAACTTGGGCAGCAGCTGGCCTATTACGAGGAGCTTCTCAGTGATATGATAGAGGACGGAATGAGCGAGAAGGCAGCGGTTGCAAAGCTTGGAGATATAAACCTTATTGCAGAGGAGATTTTGTGTTCTCAGCCCCTGCCTGCGCTGGTCAAAAAACGGCTTCGCCCCCGAAACGGCTGGACTGCCGCCGCCGTCACTCTGGTGGTTTTAGGCTCTCCTTTGTGGATTGCCCTGCTTTTTGCCCTCACTGCAACGGTGGCAGCCTTTGTGATTTCCATAGCCGCAGTAATTTTGTCCCTGTTTGCGGTTGCGGCATCCCTTGCAATAGGCGGAGTGTTCTCTGTTTTCCGTGGCTTCACCCTGTTTGCGGTCAGCGGCAGTTACGCAGTTTTCTGCGTAGGGGTGGGACTTCTGGTTCTGGGTCTTACCTGCCTTTCAATTTTGGCCGCCAAATATTCCGCCGTGGGCCTGTACCGTGGCTTGCGCTGGCTGTACCGAAAAGCAAAAAGCCTGCTGATTGTAAAGGAGAACTGAGAAATGAAAAAAAGCACAAAAATTTTGTTGTGCCTTTCCGCTGTTTTTATCGGTTTGGGCGCAATTTTGACGGTATCGGCCCTTTGTCTCGGAGTTAAACCCGTAAGTGCCTTTGAAAGCGGAATTTTTGATTTTACTGTTCAGGAAGCCGGAACCAGTGAATTTTCTCAGGACGGGCGATATGTAATTTCGGCAGACGGAATTGAAAATCTGTACATTGACTGGGTAGACGGCAAAATTGAAATTGAAGCTTATGATGGTTCTGAAATTATTCTGGAGGAAAGCGCCTCAACATTAGACGAAAATAATTCTCTCGTGTACCGGCTTGACAACAAGAGTCTGGAAATAAACAGCGCAGCTTCAAGAAGCGGTTTTAGAGTGTCCGGCATTAGGACTCTCAGCAAAGACCTGCACATTTATCTGCCTAAATCCATAGCTTGGAAAAATGTGGAAGTGGGTGGAGTGGATGTAGATATTACCGTTTCTGATATGGTCATTTCAAATTTGAACGCCGATTTTGTAGACGGTGAGCTGTCCCTTTCCAATGTAAAGCTTGAGGATATGTTTTTCGACTCAATGGCAGGAAATTTCACCGCCAAAGGCTCTCAGATTAAAAAAATCAAGGTGGATACTACTTCCGGCAGAATAAATGCAGACCTGACAAATTGCCCCGATTCCATAAAATTTGACACTTTAAGCGGTGATGTGCGGCTGTATCTGCCCCACGACAGCGAATTTTCCCTGGAGCTTGACGCTTTGAGCCGCAGCTTCAATTCCGATTTTGAAGGTGTGTACAGCGACAGTCAGTTTACCGTGGGAAACGGCAAAGCTCAGTTTGCGATTGACTCGGTAAGCAGCTCCGTGCAAATCCTGAAAGCAGTCGGCAGCCGGACTAAAACAGAGTAAACTTCACAGCGTCCCGAATTGAATACCAAAAACCGCCCTGTATGCAAAATGTACAGGGCGGTTTTTTAGTCAGGCTGAAAAAATAAGCAGCGATTAATTTTTTTCCGCAAAACTTAATAAGCGGTAAATGGAAAAGAGAGCGGAGAAATGCTACAATAAAAGCGGTAAAAATCAGAAAAAAGGAGATGTCAGCATGAAAATTAACGAAATAATCCGTGAACGCCGTCTGGAGAAGGGTCTGACTCAGGAGCAGCTGGCAAATTATCTGGGCGTTTCAGCGCCTGCGGTGAACAGGTGGGAAAAAGGCAGCTCCTATCCTGACATTGTGCTGCTGCCGCCGCTTGCCCGACTTCTGGGTACAGATTTAAACACCCTTTTGTCCTTTCAGGATAATCTGAACCAAACAGAGGTAGCGCTGTTTATAAATGAAGTCTCTGAAACAATGGCAAAGAACGGCTTTTTGGCGGGATACGCTCTTGTGTCCGAGAAGCTGAAGGAATATCCATCCTGTGATTTGCTGGTTTATAATTCTGCAACGGTGTTAAACGGCGGTTTGATGCTTTTCGGCGGAAATATTGAAGGAAAAGAACAGTATCAGGAGGAAATTGAAGCGCTGTTTCTTCGTGCGGCGGAAAGTGAAGATACCCAAATCCGAGAGTCGGCGCAGGCCTGCCTGATTTCCTTTTTTATGGAAAAACAGGATTATGAGCAGGCGCAGGAAATCCTTAATACTCTTCCGCAGAAAAACTCCGTGGACAGAGAGCAGGCGCAGGCGAATATTTACATTGCACAGGGAGAATTGGAAAAAGCGGCCGGACTGATTGAAGAAAAGCTGCTGTCCGCCACAAATGAAATTCACGCAGCCCTGATGACTTTAATGGAGATTGCGCTGAAAGAGGAGCGAACGGAGGATGCGGAATATATTGCAGAGGTTTCGAGAAAAGGGGCGCAGTTGTTCGATTTATGGGAATATAATTCCTATGTTGCACAATTTCAGCTGTACAGTGCCACGAAAAACAGAGTCAAGGCTTTAAAAGTTCTTTTGCCCATGTTAAAATCCCTGTCGAAAAAATGGGACATTAACAAATCTCCCCTGTATCGCCATATCCGCACAAAAAATGTAGATAAGGCGTTTGGACCGGAACTTCAAAAAACCATTGTTCAGTCAATCATTGCAGACGAAGAAGCGGAGTTTTTAAAAGACAGTCCGGAATTACAGCATTTTATGGAGGAATTGGATATTCAACAGGCTTGATTTTTCACGGCTTTTTTCAGAAGCGGACGGCATACAGGCCGTTTTCAAAAAGGCTCAGTATGAAAATTTCAGATTTGGTAAGCTAAGTGCCTCAAGTGAAAAGCAGTTCATGATAATGCGCCCGCAAATGAGCGATTCATGTATTTAAAAAGATTTACGGAGTGTATCGAATGATACACTCCGTTTGTTGTACTATAATTGAGTTTTTTTACTCAGCCTGACGGCCGTTGCAGAGATAGAAAATGGTGAGCAGACCGGGGCCGCAGTGAGCGCCGATGA
>JARHZW010000101.1 GCA_029264685.1 Candidatus Limivicinus sp. | reverse complement strand
CTGAAGAACAGCTGCCGGAATTCTTTTCATGGCTTACGGATCTTGAATATGTTAAAATGGGGCTCCCCAGACCTGACCTTGTAATCTATCTGGATGTGGATCTTGAAACATCTCTTAAAAGAATGCGTAAAAGGGAGCAGCGAGGTCTCAGCTGTGCAGATATACATGAAAAAGATAATTCGTATCTTGAACGCTGCTTGAATACAGCCGATAAAGCTGCCGAGTATTATAACTGGTGTCGTATCCCTTTTAAAAAAGACGGGAAAGAGCGGGATCTGGAAGAAAAGAACGAAGAAATTTACAATATTATTTTGAAAACACTGGGTAAATGATGCTTTCTGAAAAGAAAAGGGCTTCTCAGTGAGAAGCCCCGTAACTGCTGTTCTTGAAAATTAAATTCTCTTACCGGCTAAAAATTGCAAATTAGCAGCCGCATCCACAGCCGTTGTTGCAGCCGTTGTCGCAGCCACATCCACAGCCACCGCAGTTGTTGTAGCCGTAGCCGCCATAGCCGCCGCAGCCGCCGCAGGCAAAGAGGATGATGATTATGAGAAGTATCCAGATACAGCTATTGTTGTTACAACCGTTACAGAACATAAGAATTCCCTTTCTCCGCACTTTAAATTTTAGCTTTTACCGCCCCGTGCGGAGGGCGGATTTGATATTTAAATGCTGTGTATTGCCGGTTTCGTCCGGCTCAAACTATACTATGCTGTAGGTGTCTCAGCTGTCACAGCTTTCAAACAGATGTTTCCCCAGGCTTTATTCAGGAGGTTGGATATGAGTGGAGATATTGATAAAATAAATGAAGTATTCCAAATGCAGGATAGGAAGTCAGCCCAAAAAAAGAGCGGACATATTAAACCTGATAAATTAAAGGAGCTTGATATGCCAAAGAGCAGAAAGAACAGTAAAGAAAAGAGCCCGGATGCAGTTCCACGGACTGGGAGAAAAAACGGGGCTAAAAAGGAAGATAAACATTTTCAGAGAAATACTTACCGCAAAACAGGCTGTATGGGCGGCCTGATGTATTTTGTGTTTGTTATATGCGTGAGCGTGGTTCTTGCGTGTGTTGCTTGGATGGCTGCAAGTGATGCGCTTGCACTCAACAAGTCCCAGTTTGTTACGACAATCACTTTGCCTCCGGATATTTTCAAATCCGAAACCATCGATACTTTTGATGATGATGGCAATAAAACGGGAACTAAGCGTATAAATGTTGCCGATATGGATTATGTTGCAGATCAGTTAAAGGATGCCGGTCTTATTGAGTATAAATGGCTTTTTAATTTCTTTTCCGATATTTCTCATGCCAGTAAGAAATTAAGTCCTGGTGAATATGAGCTTAAATCAAGCTATGACTATCGTGCCCTCATTACCCATATGCGTGCCGGCTCTGACGGCGCTTTGACCGTTGATGTAACGATTCCGGAAGGATTTACCATGCATCAGATTTTCAAGCGTTTGGAAGAAAAAAATGTTTGCTCTTATGAGGACTTAATGGCAGCGGCAGCCGAGTATAAGTATAATTATACCTTCCTTGAAAGCAAGGAAGAAAGCTCTGCATCTCGTCTTGAAGGCTATCTTTTCCCGGAAACTTATCAGTTCTATATAGATATGCAGGCATCAAGTGCCATTAACAAGTTCCTTGATGTTTTCAATATGAGATTTGACAGCGAAATGATAAACCGCTGCAATAACATGGGAATGAGTATGGATGATATAATCAAAATTGCATCCATGATTGAAAAAGAGGCAGCAAGCGATGATGAAAGAGCGTATATTGCTTCGGTAATTTATAACCGTCTTAATGCGGGTATGCCCTTGGGTATTGATGCAACCCTTCTTTATGAATACCCTGACCATGAGGGTGCGCCTACTGCCGAAATGCTGCAGAAGGACAGCCCGTACAACAGCAGAATTAACGTGGGTCTGCCTCCCACACCTATTTGTAATCCCGGTCTGCCTTCAATCAAGGCTGCCCTAAATCCTGAAGAAACCAATTATTACTATTACGCTTTGGATACCGAAACAGGTACTCACCGCTTCTTTGAGTCTGAGGGTGAGCACAGTGCTTTCGTTGCAACACAGAACTATGAATAATAACCAATTTGAACTTTTATCACCTGCCGGAGATATGGAGCGCCTGCAAATGGCGCTCCGTTACGGAGCGGATGCCGTTTATCTTGCCGGCCGTAAATTCGGCATGAGAGCTTCAGCTGTTAATTTTGACGATGACCAGCTCAGAAATGCCGTGATCTATGCCCATGAAAGAGGAGCAAAGGTATATGTAACCTGCAACACTCTCCCAAGGGAAGAAGAAATCACAGATTTACCCGAATATATGGAGTTTTTACAAGACGCCGGAGTTGATGCTCTGATAATTGCAGATATTGGCGTTCTGGAAATGGCAAAAAAATATGCTCCTGATGTAAAACGTCATGTGAGCACTCAGTTTGGAGTAATAAACTCTGCTGCCGCCAACGCTCTTTATAACCTTGGCGCTGATACCGTTGTTCTTGCGAGAGAAACACCTCTGGAGGATATTAAGAAAATCAGACAGAATACGCCTGCCGAACTGCGCCTTGAAGCTTTTGTCCATGGCGCAATGTGCGTTTCGTTCTCCGGCCGCTGCCTGTTGTCTAATTATATGACAGGCCGTGACGCTAACAGAGGTCAGTGCGCTCAGCCGTGCCGGTGGAAATATCATCTGGTAGAAGAGAAACGTCCCGGTGAGTATTTTGAAATAACCGAGGACGGCGGAACTTACATATTAAATTCCCGTGATATGCGGATGATCGAGTATATTCCTCAGCTGATGGATGCAGGGATTTGCAGCTTCAAAATAGAGGGCAGAATGAAGTCTGCCTACTATACTGCACTTGTGACCAATGCTTACAGACACGCCATTGACGAAGCTCTTGCAGGCAAAGCTTTAGATCGGCTATGGGTTGAGGAAACAGAAAAAATCAGCCACAGACCTTATTGCACAGGCTTTTATTTCGGCGATCCAGGCCAGCACTATGCGGAGGCAAGTTATTTTCAGACTGCGGATGTTGCTGCTGTGGTAAAGAGCTGTGAGAAAAACGGAGAAGCCGTGCTTACTCAGCGCAATAAATTTGTGGTTGGCGATACTCTCGAAGTTCTTGTACCAAAGGGAAAGCCCGTTGCTTTTACGGCTGACAAACTTATGAGTATTGACAATGAAAGTATTTCTGACACTCGCCATTCCATGATGGAGTTTAAGATGAAGCTGCCGTGCTTTGCTCCAGAGGGCAGTATTGTCAGAAAATGCAGATAATGTTTTAAAATTTTAAGAAAAAAGTAACTTACTCTGCCGTAAAATTAACCAGCACTGTTGGTAGTGCTGGTTTTTTATGTGCTTATTGTCAATTACGCATTACCTAAACAGTATGATTTTCATGCACCTTCGTTTTTTTCTCGGCTCTTTTTATCAGAGAATTTAGGGGCAGTTGTTCAGTATCACGGGTCAGAATTGCTTTTTCCCTTGCCTTAATGTACGCAATATGCTAAAATCATTACAGGATGTGATAAAATGCGAGTATTGGGCATTGATCCCGGTGTTGCAACCATAGGTTTCGGTGTGCTGGACACAAACGGTGTGCAGCATAAGCTTGTAAAGTGCGGTGTAATTACTACTCCTGCACACACCAGCCTTTCCAGCCGCCTTGAACAGATTTACAATGATTTACAGAATTTAATTGAAATTTTTAAACCTGATGTGGCCTCCGTTGAGGAGCTTTTTTTTAATACCAACCTGACTACAGGTATTGCGGTTGCCCACGGCAGGGGAGTCATACTTCTTGCCTGCCAGAAAGCAGGGCTGAAGATTTACGAATATACGCCTTTGCAGGTTAAACAGTCGGTTGTAGGCTACGGAAGGGCGGAAAAAGCACAGGTTATGGATATGGTTAAGCGTATATGCCAGCTTAAAGCCCCGCCAAAGCCTGACGATGCGGCAGATGCTGTGGCGCTGGCCCTGTGTCACGCCAGAAGTTCCACATCATTGTTATACAGAGGAGAAAATGAAGAATGTTCTACCATTTAGAGGGTAAGATAGAAGAAATAGGTCAGAACCTTGTGGTGCTGACCTGCGGCGGTCTTGGCTTTGCTGTTAACGCCACATTAAATACAATTTCAAGGCTCAAAATAGGGGAGACCGGAAGACTGTTTATTTCAGAGGCAATAGGAGAAAATAATTTTGATTTGTATGGCTTTGCCGATAAATCAGAAAAACGCTGCTTTGAAATGCTTCTGTCCGTTTCAGGAGTTGGGCCGAAAGCCGCCTTATCCATTTTGTCCCACAGCACACCGGATAATCTGGCATTGGCCATTATAAACGATGATGCGAAAGCGCTTACTGTTGCACCGGGAATAGGCAAGAAAATTGCCCAGCGTATTATTCTTGAGCTTAAAGATAAAATTGCAAAGGAATTTAATTCTATTGATTCAAGTATTCCTCAGATTACTGTTGCGGTACAAAGCGGCAGCTCCAATGTTACAGACGCACTGACTGCTCTCGGAGTACTTGGATACACAAGTGCAGAGGTTGGGCCGGCATTGAAGAAAATCGACAGCGCTTCTATGACTACTGAGGAAATAATAAAAGCTGTTCTGAAGCAAATGGTTAATTAAGAGGAAAAATAAATGAGTATCAATTTCTCAGAAGAGGCCGAAAGCGAAGTAATAACAAGCGCCCGAAATATTCCGGAAGATAAGGGCGAGGGCTCACTCAGACCTCAGACTATAAATGAATACATAGGTCAGCAGAAGGCAAAGGATAATCTTTATGTCTTTATAAATGCAGCAAAAATGAGAGGGGAGTCCCTTGACCATGTTCTGCTTCATGGTCCTCCGGGTCTTGGTAAAACTACCCTTGCCGCTGTTATAGCCAATGAAATGGGCGTAAACATGCGTATTACCTCCGGCCCTGCCATTGAAAAGCCCGGAGATCTGGTGGCTATGCTCACCAATCTGAATGAAGGAGACATACTCTTTGTGGATGAAATCCACAGACTTAACCGTGCCTATGAAGAGATCCTTTATCCTGCAATGGAGGACTATGCCATAGATATAATCTTAGGTAAAGGCCCTTCGGCAAACTCCATTCATCTTGATCTGCCTCATTTCACTCTCATTGGCGCTACAACCCGTTCAGGTCAGCTTACAGCGCCTTTGCGTGACCGTTTCGGCGTTTCACTGAGACTTGAGCTGTATACGGATGAGGAGTTAAAGCAGATAGTAGAGCGCTCTGCAAAAATTCTGGATGTGGAAATTGAAGAAAAGGGAGCATTTGAAATTGCTTCCAGATCAAGAGGCACACCGAGAATAGCAAACAGGCTTTTGCGACGTGTGAGAGACTTTGCACAGGTGAAATCCAACGGAATAATTACAAGAGAAGTGGCCGATAAAGCCTTGCTAAGTCTTGAGGTTGACAGGCTTGGTCTTGATGCGCTTGACCGAAGGATGCTTCGCAGCATTATTGAGTTTTATAACGGCGGTCCCGTGGGACTTGAGACCCT
>JARHZW010000090.1 GCA_029264685.1 Candidatus Limivicinus sp. | reverse complement strand
AGATAACAGTAAATTTGAGTAAATGCAGAGTGTTTCGGAAAAAATACTTGCAAATACAGAAAATTGGTGGTATTATATGGACAGTAAGAATCAGGTTCAAGTCAGAGTGGGTCACGGCCCACTCTTTTTTGCGAGACTTTTACCTTTGTTAAAAAATGGAAGTGAGCGTAAAAATGAGTAAAATCAGCGAAAAAGTCAGCGCACTGGCAAGACCGGTGGTAGAGGAAGAAGGCTGCAGGCTCTGGGATGTGGAGTATGTCCGTGAGGCAGGAAGCTGGTATCTTCGTGTGTATATAGATAAGGACGGCGGCGTGGGCATTGAGGATTGCGAGCGTATCAGCCGCAGACTGGATCCCATGCTGGATGAGGCAGATCCTATCCCTGACAGCTATATTTTCGAGGTCGGTTCTGCCGGAGCGGAGCGTGAGCTGAAGCGTCCCTCTGATTTTGAACAGTTTATCGGCAGTGAGGTGGAGGTCAGACTTTATAAGCCTCTGGACGGAAAAAAATCTTTTATCGGAAAACTCAGTGCATATAATGATGGCAGTATAGAAATCACCACAGGTGATAACACAATGAGCTTTTCCAAGGCAGACACTGCAATGGTAAAGCTTCATGTATCAATATAAAAAAGAAGTATAACGCCGGAAATGGAGACAGTTAAATGAATGCAGAATTTTTTGAAGCAGTAGAAGATATTGAAGCCGAAAAGGGCATTCCCAGACAATATATGTATGACAAAATCAAGCAGGCCATGCTCACTGCTTTTCGCCGTGATAATCCCGAATGTGAAGACAACGTGGAGATCCTTCTTGATGAGGAGAAAAAGCGTATTGAGATGAAGGTCAACAAGGTAGTTGTGGATGAGGTTGAAGACCCCAGCCACGAAATAAACCTTGAGGCCGCTAAGAAAGTCAGCAAGCGTGCCAAGATAGGAAATGTAATCGGAGTGCCTGTGGAGACCAAGCAGTTCGGCCGCATTGCCGCTCAGTCTGCAAAGAATGTTATAATCCAGGGTATAAGAGAAGCAGAGCGCAGCATGGTTTACGAGGAATTCACCTCCAAGGAGCATGAAATACTTACCGGTGTTGTTTCTCACATTGAACCCAGAAACGGCAGTGTTTCCATCCGTATTTCCTCCAACTCAGAGTTTACCGAGGCAATGCTCTCTGCCAACGAGCGCATTAAAACCGAAGCTCTCAAAGAGGGAGACAGAATTAAGGTTTATGTTGTGGAAGTCAGAAACTCCACAAGAGGACCTCAGGTCCTTATTTCCCGTACCCATCCCGGCCTTGTAAAGCGTTTGTTTGAGCTTGAAGTACCGGAAATTTACGACGGCACTGTGGAGATAAAGTCCATAGCCCGTGAAGCCGGCAGCCGCACCAAAATGGCTGTATGGTCCGAGGACCCCGATGTAGATCCTATCGGCGCCTGCGTAGGCCCCAAGGGCGGCAGAGTTGCCAGCATTGTAAACGAGCTTGGCGGCGAAAAGATAGACATAATAAATTACAGCGAAAATCCCGAGGAGTATGTGGCAGCTGCCCTTTCTCCCTCAGAGGTTGTTTCCGTGACCATGTTTGAGGACGGAAAGAGCTGCCGTGCAATCGTTCCCGATTCTCAGCTTTCTCTCGCAATAGGCAAGGAAGGCCAGAACGCCAGACTTGCCGCAAAGCTCACCGGCTTTAAGATTGATATAAAGCCTCAGAGTGAAGCCGATGCGGAGGACGCCGAGGCTGAAACAGAAGAATAATTAAGGAAAAGGAGGCGGCCCTGTATGCCGACTAAAATTCCAATGCGGCAGTGTCTGGGCTGCCGTGAAATGAAACCCAAAAAGGAGCTTATCCGTGTTGTCCGCTCTCCCGAGGGGGAGATAAGCCTTGATTTTAAGGGCAAAAAGAACGGGCGCGGGGCGTATATCTGCCCCAACGGCGAATGCCTTAAACGGGCTTCAAAATCCAAAGCTCTTGAAAGAGCGTTTTCATCACAGATACCTGATGAAATTTACGATAGGCTTAGAGAAGAAATGGAGGTCGGCCAATGAGAGAAAAGACCTTGAACCTTCTTGGCCTTATGCGGCGGGCAAATGCCATTGCCGTAGGTGAGACGAATACCGGAGCTGCCGTTAAGGCCGGTAAGGCAAAGCTTGTGCTTGTTGCCTCCGATGCATCGGATAACGCAAGGCACAGAGCGGAAAACTTTATAGCAGGCAGAAACACTATAAAGATCGACCTTCCCTTTACCAAGGCAGAGCTGTCCAAAGGGCTGGGGCTTCCCGGCTGCTCAATGGCGGCAGTGACGGATGTGGGCTTTTCAAATGCGCTTGTGAAGCTTTTGAATGAACTTTCCGACGGAAAGTATCAGGAAGAGGGAGAAGAACTTCAGAAGCGCTGCATGAAGGCGGAGCGGCGCAAAGCCGAAAGCAAGGCTCACGAGAGAAATAAGCGGATAGGAAAAAGGAGGACTAAAGCATGATCAACACAAAATATCGCATACACGAGGTAGCAAAGGATTTCAATGTGCCTACAAAGGTTATTTCCCAAATCCTTACCGACTATATAGCACCTCCTAAGAACCATATGCAGGTCCTTGAAAATAACGAGCTGGACCTTATATTTGAGTATATGACCCAGCACAATCAGGTGGAAAGCCTTGAACAGGTTTTTAAAGGCAGCCCTAAAAAAGGGAATGAGGAGAAAAACACTGAAAAGCAGGCTAAAAAACCGGCTGACAGGCAGAATTCTCAGCCCCGCAGAAACGATAAGAAGAACGGTGATAAGAGCGTGGATAGAAACGGCGAAAAGAACGTAGAAAAGGCAGCATCTGCCAATAACGAGCAGGCCAAAACCGAGAAGAAAAATAAGGTTCAGGCACCCAGACGTGTGGCAGAAAAGCGCATAGTGGATACCAGAGGCGGTGCGGCTGTCAATATAGAGAAATATAACGAGAAGTTTGAGGAGATGGCCGGCGAAAAGGGCGGCGACAACCTTAAACGCAGCCGTAAGGAGAAAATCGGCTCCCGCTCCAAACAGCGTCAGAATCAGCAGGTTGCTTCTGTTAAACGCCGTCAGGAGGAGAGGGACAAGATGAACCGTCTCCAGCTTGAGATTGCTAAAAAGCAGCAGCTCAAGGTTGAAATTCCCGACGAAATCAGCGTAGGCGATCTTGCCGCACGCATGAAGAAAACTGCTGCCGAGGTCATAAAGCAGCTCTTTAAGCTGGGCGTTTTTGCCAATGTCTCCGAGATAATCGACTATGACACCGCAGCTCTGGTTGCCATGGAATTAGGCTGCAAGGTTGAGAAAGAGGTTATCGTCACTGTTGAGGAAAAACTCATTGATGACCATGAGGACGACGAGAAGGATCTGGTTCCCAGAGCGCCCGTAGTTGTTGTTATGGGTCATGTTGACCACGGTAAGACTTCTCTGCTGGACTGCATCAGAAATGCAAATGTCCGTGTAGGCGAGGCCGGCGGTATCACTCAGCATATAGGCGCATATACCGTTAATGTAAACGGCAGCCCCATTACATTCCTTGATACTCCCGGACACGAGGCCTTTACCTCTATGAGAGCAAGAGGCGCCATGGTTACCGATATTGCCATTCTGGTTGTAGCGGCAGACGACGGCATTATGCCTCAGACTATAGAGAGCATTAACCATGCAAAGGCAGCAGGTATTCCTGTTGTTGTGGCTATCAATAAAATTGACGCAGTGGGTGCAAACCCCGAGCGTATCAAGCAGCAGCTTACCGAGTATGAGCTGGTGTCCGAGGATTGGGGCGGAGACACCATCGTGTGCCCCATTTCCGCAAAGAATAATGTAGGTATTGATGAGCTGCTGGAAAACCTTGTTATTCTGGCTGAGGTTCAGGAGCTTAAAGCCAACCCCAACAGAGCAGCAAAGGGTACCGTTATCGAGGCAAGACTGGATAAGGGCAGAGGCCCCATTATGACCGTCCTTGTGCAGAACGGTACGCTCCATATGGGCGATATAATTATTGCAGGCACTGCCGTTGGTCGTGTCCGCACCATGATAAACGACAGAGGCGAGAGAGTAGAGGAGGCAGGTCCCTCCATGCCTGTGGAGATTTCCGGACTTTCCGAGGTTCCCTCTGCCGGTGACACCTTCAACGCAGTTGACGACGAGCGCATGGCAAGAGAGCTTGCAGAAGAGCGCAAGGCCCAGCTGATGAACAGCAATAACGGCAGCAGCAAGAAGGTAAGCCTTGAGGATCTGTTCAGTCAGATTCAGGCAGGCGAAATGAAAACCCTTAACATAATCGTTAAGGCAGATGTTCAGGGTTCTGCGGAAGCTGTCAAGAGCTCTCTTGAGAAGCTTTCAAATGAGGAAGTCAAGGTCAAGGTTATTCACAGCGGCGTTGGCGCAATCAACGAAAGCGATATTATGCTGGCTTCCAGTTCAGATGCTATCGTGGTAGGCTTCAATGTTCGTCCCGATAATGTGGCAAGAGACAGCGCAAACCGCAGCAACGTGGATGTGCGTATGTACAGAGTTATTTATGACTGCCTTAACGAAGTTGAGACCGCCATGAAGGGTATGCTCGCTCCTAAATTCCGTGAAGCTCTTATCGGTCACGCAGAGGTCAGAGAGACCTATAAGGTCTCCAAGGTTGGTACTGTCTGCGGCTGCTACTGCACCGATGGTAAGATTCAGCGTGGCTGCTCCGTCCGTGTCCTTCGTGACAACATCGTTATCCATGAGGGTGAGCTTGCTTCTCTGCGCCGCTTTAAGGATGACGTTAAAGAGGTTGCATCAGGATATGAGTGCGGTATGCAGGTAGAAAAGTTCAACGATATTAAGGTTGGAGACGTTATTGAGTGCTTCGTGATGGAGCAGATTAACTGAGCGTCTATAATATGAATGCGGGCGCTTTGCGCCCGCTTTTTTAAAAAAGAGGTATAAATATGGCATCAAATAAACTTGCAAGAACCAATGATGATATTCAGTTTGTGCTGGCAAAGCTTATCACAGAGGTTAAAGACCCCAGAGTTCAGCAGGGGATGATAAGCGTTACGAGAGTTGAGACCACAGGCGACCTTCGCTACTCTAAAGTCTGGCTTTCCGTCATGGGAATGAAGGATGAAAAGGAGTTCAAGAAGGGCCTTAAATCCGCTTCAGGCTGGCTCAGACGAGAGCTTGGCAACTCTCTTAATCTGCGCTATACACCGGAGCTTATATTTGAGGTTGACCACAGCATTGAGTACGGAGCGCATATAAACGAGCTTCTCAATTCTCTCGAGACTGGGGATAAGGATGAATAAGCTAAACTATAAGGAATGCGTCCAGCTTCTTCTGAGGCAGGACGACATTCTGATTTTAAGCCATAAAAATCCTGACGGAGACACAGTGGGAAGCTGCTGTGCTCTCTGTTCGGCGCTAAGGCGTTCAGGTAAAAACGCTTATATTTACAAAAACAGTCAAATTTCAGATAAACTTAAACCTTATGCTGAAAAGTACCTTGCTCCGCAGGACTTTAAGGCAAAGTATACAGTGGCTGTGGATGTTGCCACGCCGCAGCTTCTTCCTGAGGACTTCACAGGAACGGTTCAGCTCTGCATTGACCATCATCCTACAAATACTGCCTATGCTCAAGACCTTTTCCTGAAGGCTGCGAGCCACTAAGTGAGGGTGAGGACCACTGCTGGTTGCTTTGGGCAGAGAATAAAGGCAACAAGTTGTCAGACGGCAAATGTGTGAGTCAGAAAGGTCGGAGAAGAACTGTAACAGGGAGCTTCTTCAGATATTTTGGCCCCGAAAGTGGGCGACAATTTAAAGTTATGAAATACTGGCACAAACTGTCAGCTGTCAGTGGCTCGAGTCCAA
>JARHZW010000066.1 GCA_029264685.1 Candidatus Limivicinus sp. | reverse complement strand
TGACAGAGTACACAATCCGGTGTCCGTCCTGTTCCTTCAGCAGACCGTCCCATTTATGCTGCCAGCCGTTATTCTCGTTCAGTATCACGCTGTCGCCCTGCGCTGCGCCGTCAGCAAAGAGCTGAACCTTGACCTGAGAAGGTCTGAGAGCTTCAAGCCCTGTATCTATCCATTCCTTTTTAACAGATTTGGAAAGGGTCTCAGGAGCAGGCTTTTCCCTGTGGTTTACTACATGCACAAAAGCGTCCTGCTCACAGCTTCCTGTGGACTGACCGTTATAAACCGTGGCGTAGCCGTCGGAATTTGCATCTGTTTCGGTAAGGGTGTATATTGTGCCGGCATCTGCCACAATTCCGGAAACGGTGATCTGCTGACCGTGGGAGAGCGTAAACCGTGCCTTTCCCTGAGCATCGAATACAAGCTCGCCGTCCTGAGGCTTTACTGCGTCTGCAATGCCGTCCTTAACAGAACCTGTATATTTCAGCGTGCCTGTGTAGGGCTGACCGTTTTGAGTAAGCGTAAGCTCAAAGGCAAACTGCCTGTTTTTATCTCCGCCGCTGCCGGTGACTTCTTTGCTGATGATGATTTGAGAATAATCGACGGGAACATAATCGCTTCCAAGATTGGTGGACAAAAAGTTCTGGTACGGGGACTCAATATCGCTGCTGGATATTGGTTTGTACAAATCCAGAGAATACTCGCCGGGAAGAGTAACCGGAGTGGATATAAGCTCGTTATAAGCATCCAGAACATTTTGCTTTGCCCACATAGCCGGATATTTATCTTTGAATCCTGTTTCTTCCAATGCCAAGGTATCGGAGTAATACCATACTGCGGCCTGAGTTATCATGCGGAACTGCCCGTCACTCAGGCTGTATTTTTCTTTTAAATGCAGACCGTTTCTCGGGAATCCTTTAAAACATACCTTCAAAATATCCTCACGCAGAGTCTCGGAATTGCGCTCGGAGGTGGCAAAGCTGACAAATGTAGCCTGATCGGCATTCGGGTATTTTTCCACAGGCTTGTCTCGGCCTTCACCAGGCCAGAGCTTGGTTGCATTAAAACAGTAAACAACATTGCTCTCTCCGGTTACTGAATTTTTAACATCCAATGCGTGTTCATAGGAATCGTAGGTACCCTGATGAACAAAGTATTCCGGCTCGACATCAAGCGCCCTGTCATCAGGCACAGGCTTATCTACAATATAAAAGGGACTGAAGCTGTTTACATCTATTGAGCAGCTCTCGTCTGAAACGACAGCCTCAAAGGTTTCAAGACCGTCTTTTGCATCATGAATAATCCTTACCTCGCTGCCGCTTTCCTGAGTAACAGGAAATGTGATCCGTACAGGCTGAAGGGGTTCCGTTTCAGACATGGAGTTTAAATCAAAAAGGCAAATATCATATGCGGCTATGAAATTTCCGGTTTCTCCCATGCCGTTAATTAACTTTTCTGCGGTGTCGGCTTCAAGCGGCACAACACGCAGTTCAAGTGCATTGGCATTGATTCCCTCGGGAAGGCATCCGTCGGGAAGAATAACGCTTACGGAACTTATATCGTCGGTAAGCTGTATGGGGTATACGGGGTGCGGCTGTTCGGCATCGGTTGAGGCTTCATCTGCGGGGAAAGCCTCTTCAAGGGAAACAAGAGGGGTGCCGCTTTCGTCAGGAACCGCAGGAGAAAGCTTTTCGGCTTTGACGGTCTGTTCGGCCGCTTCAAATGATGCTTCTTCAGAGCCTTCCGGGAGCTGCGAAGATATGGCGTTGCTGTCTCCCGCAGTATCTGTAGGACCGGCAGCGTACGCAAAAGAGCCGCCGGACAACGCTTCAAAGGACAACATAGCCGCCAGTGCAAATGACAGGCACTGACGGAGCGTTAACTTATTTTTCATTGCATTTCCTTCCTGTACATATTTTGCAGACTGTAAACTGCAATGGTACTGAAAATTATATATCACCATCCGGTGTTCCGAGGTTACAGCTTTTCTGCACAGTTTTTCGTATACACATTTGTCGAAAAGAAAACCGAACCCGACTATCCGCAAAAGTTCAGGCACGGTTCAAGCGCAAAATAAAAAGCTGTTTTATTGCTTTATGACATAAACATACATCTCAAAATGGCCAATGTCAAACTATTTTTTTGCAATAAAAAGAGTTATTATCAGCATTGAAGAAATGAGCTTTTTATAAAAGATACATTATGGAGAAATACGACCAAAATTGCATTTAGTAAAGATAAAAAAAGACCGGAAAACCTCTAAAGAACAGGCTTTCCGGTTAACTGTAAAATTTTGCCTATGACGAGATGAAAAATTATTTTTTCTGATATTTCCCGATTTTCTGGTCAATGGTCAGAATTTCGCCCTCGGGGCGATAAACAACTTTGATATAGGCAGACACCTTCTCTGCACCTGCACGGACTGCAACATGCTGGCATTCTTTTACAATGTCCATCAGCTGGTCGTAGCTGTCTCCCTCAATGGTGGTTTCAAAGGGGCCTACCTCGTAACGAAGGCCTGTGCCGGCGATATAGGCTATAACCTCATCCACCATGCGGCAAAGCTCCCTGTCGTTGTCTGCCTGGGGCAGAACCTGTATTGCAATACTTGCGCTCATGTATGTTCCTCCTTAAAATGTGCGGAGCGTTTCATCCGCAATATTCTGCATTTCCTTCCAATGGGCATCGGCGTTTTCATCGTATATTCCCACTACATAAAAACCGGCCTCTCCGGCGGTCCTTGCGGCATAAAGGGCGTCCTCGTAAACAGCCGCCTCACAAGGTTGGCAGCCCAGTCGCCGTGCAGCTTCATAATACACATCAGGACGGTTTTTTCCCACGCCTACCGTTTCACATGAAATCAGAAACCGAAAACAGGAACGTATGCCCAGACGGGTCAGGCAGGCATCCATAAGAGGCTCGGCGGTGGCAGAGGCAACGCACATTGTGCAGCCTGTCTGAGCAAGCCGCTCAAGATATGAAGCAACGCCCTGCTTTAAAGGAATGTCCCTGCGGTAATGCTCGTCCATACAGCGGTTCATCTCCTCAGCTATGCTTTCCGGAGTTCCCGCAAGACCAAACTCACGGATAAACAGGGCGGCAGACTCTGTCATGGTCATGGGTTTGATTTTTTCCGAAATGTCTTTCGGAATATTCCCAATACCCTTGCTGCTCAAAAAATCAAATGCAAGATTTTTCCAATATGACATGGAGTCCACCAGAGTTCCGTCCATGTCGAAAATGGCAAATTTTTTATCCATGCTTCACCATTTCAGAGGCCAGCTTTAAAAGATTTGCAGTTGCCTTGCCGGGGTCTTCCGCAGCAAAAATGGCGGAAACCACGGCAACACCGTCAACCCCGCTGCCTGTCAGCTCCGTAAGGTTTGAAGCGTTTATCCCGCCTATAGCCACCACTGGAATAGAAACTGCGGCTTTAATTTCCCTCAGCTGCTCCAGAGACAGGTTTCGTGCATCCTTTTTGGTGCTTGTGCCGAACACGGCTCCCACACCGATATAGTCTGCGCCTGCTTTCTCGGCGGCAACGGCCTCGGCCACAGTTCCGGCAGAAATGCCCAGAATTTTTTCAGCCCCTATCATAGCCCGAATATCACGGCCCTTTATATCCGACTGACCAACGTGTACGCCGTCTGCATCTATATCTACGGCAATTTCAACGCTGTCGTTTACAACAAATGGGACACGATACTCTGCACACAGGGCTTTTAAAGCCTGTGCCTCCGCCTCAAAGTCGGCTTCGGTCAGATCCTTTTCTCTTATCTGCAAAAATGTGGCGCCGTTTTCCAGTACATCTTTGCATACCTGAGTTAGGGACTGCTCCGGCTTTAACCACATACGGTCCGTTACTGCGTAGAGCAGCATGGAGCTGCGGATTTCATCTTTTGAAAATTTCATATCGTATACCCTTTCTTAACTGTTCTTCTGTCATGTTGAAAACGGCGTCGATTAAATCCGTTCGGAAGCTTGCGTTTCCGGTGCCGTTTTTAAGCCGCTTTTCCTCAGCAATTTCACCTGCTATGCCCATCAGGGCCATTGCAGCCACGGTGGCTGAAAAGGGGGTTTCAGGTGAAGCACCGCAGAAAGCGCCTATAAGGGATGTAAGCATACAGCCGCTTCCCGTAATGCGGGCCATAGTGGGGCAGCCGTTGCGGAGAATTATTGTTTGGGTTCCGTCGGTAATAATATCCAGTGCTCCTGAAACCGCAATCACCGTGTTTAATTGTCGGGCAAGGCCGCCTGCAATATCCACGGCATTTGTCAGATTATTTTCCGTTATGAGGTCTGCGTGACCAACATCAACACCGCTGCCCGTTGTCTGCTGACCGGCAAGAAAACGAATCTCGGAGGCGTTTCCACGAATAGCGGTAAAATGAACTTCCGCCAGTAAATGCTTTGAAAGCTCACGGCGCAGCTGCGTTCCGCCGGCGGCTACAGGGTCGAGTACCACCGAAGTTCCCAGAGAATTTGCTTTCTTCCCTGCCAGAACCATGGAATCCACATAGTCGATCGCCCCCATGTTGCAGACCAGAGCATTGGCACGGCATACGGACTCTTCAACCTCTCTTATATCCTGAGACATGGAGGGAGAGCCGCCGCAGGCCAGAATTATGTTGGCACAGTCGTTCACGGTTACAAAATTTGTGATGCACTGCACAAGAGGTGCCTGCTCATGCACCCGTCGTAAACAATCGGAAAATTCCTTCATTTCGCTCACCCTAACTGATTCAGCATACGGTTCAGTGCGCCGCTGCGCTTTAAAATCAGCAGTACGGCAACGCCCATGGCGGCACCCACAACGGCGGAAGGAGTGTAGAAGGGAACATAATAGTACCATTTCTGCACTTCCAGACCGTAAAACAGTCTCATGAGCGGGTAGGAGGCCAAAGCACCGATGACTCCTGTTCCTATGACCTCACCTACAAAGACAAGATAAATGTTTTTCGTTTTGCGGTATATAAGTCCGCCCAGAACGGGGCCGAATATGGCACCTGTTACTGCCTGAATGGTTCGGCCGGACAGCATACGCATTATTCCGCAGAGGAAAGCCGCAGCGCAGCCGTACCACGGACCCACAAACACAGCCGCCAGCACGTCAACAAAATGCTGGAAGGGAGCCATGGAAGGGAAATAGACAAAGGTGTTGAGGACGAAGGCGAGACAGGCAAACAGCGCCGTCAGCACCAGCTTTTTAGTAGTTGTTTTAGTTTTCATTTGATTACCTCTTCAAAATGAGCAGAGAAACGGCAATAACAGCGTCGATTCCCTTATGTATAGGTTCGGACGAACCGTCCGGAAATCGGTCGAAGCTCAATGGCTTCCTCTCACGCCGGAACACGGCTTCCCATCGCTATTATACAAGACACAGGGCGCTCCCCCTTGTCCGCCACGGGCTGACCGTGGATGCCGTTATCACGCTCCTTTCAAAGAAAAATCTGAGACAGCTTTCAGGGCGTCTCCGAAAAAGCAGACGGAGTTTCTCTAAAATATATAATGCCTGTATGAAAAACTATTTGCCCGCTGCATATGCCATGTTCCAGAATTGCAGCTCATGGAGACTGCATGTGCGGAAAATCCCACAGAGTCTGGAGCTTTCCTGCGCTGTGATTCCCTCACTAAGGCTGTCCACCATGTCGATGAGCTGCTGGTTTGTGCGAAGATAATCATCGCACACATATCCGGAAAACCACTGGCCGTACCAGGGATGCTGCACTGCATCAGGGAAACGCTTTACCATGTTTTCGCCTATGTAGGCATAGGCCCATGAGCAGTTAAGCAAGGCAACCAGTCCGGAAAGAACAGTGCCCGATTGTGCTTCGCAGATCATGTAGTGGCTGTAGCTGCTGTTGCTTATATGAGGTGTGACGGACTCTATCTCCTCATCGGTAATTCCAAGCCGCTTCATATAGGGAATGTGGACTCTCTCGGTTTCGTCAAGAACTGCCATGATGTTTTCCCCAAAAAACCTGATTAAGCCGAAATCATCGGCCTTGGAAATGCAGGCGGCGAAAATTTTGACATAATCCCGCAGATACACATAGTCCTGAAGCATATAGTAGCGGAATTTCTCCGGAGGAAGGGTGCCCTGCGCCATTTCAAGAACAAAGGGATGCTCCAGATAGGAAGGCCATATGTCCTGCACGCTGTTATACAGCCTGCAGCTAAGCTTTAAATGCTCTTTCTCCATTGGATTATTTTTCCGCAATAATGGAAACATAGCCGCCGCCGGTATAGCCCTCAACCACTTCTTCTACGGTGTTGTTGGTATACATGGGGTTTTGAAGCAGAGTCTGGTAGAAGCGGAAATCGTGGAAGCCCAGCTCCTTAAGAACATTGATCTTGTCCTCGGTTGAATGCCATACACCGGAGCTTACCAGCTCAAGGGGGTAGGGGCAGGCAGGCATAACGCCTTTAAGGTAGGGGTGATCGAAGGTGCCTAAGGCCTTTGCAAGAAGGTACATAAAGCCGAAGGCGCTTTCCTTGGGAACGTCCAGAAGAACGATCCTGCCGCCTTTTTTCAGAGCCTTGCGGCATTTTTCGTAGACAGGGGACAGATCGGTGATATAGCTGGAGCTGCCGTTAAAGTATATAAGGTCATAGGCCTCATCATCTAACGAGGCCTCCTCGATGGTGCTGTATGCAATGACGTTTATTCCCCGTTTTTCGGCAATGGCAGCCATATCCTGAGACGGTTCGATTCCCTCAATGTTCCTGTTCTCTATCATGCTTTCAAAAAGACCGCTGCCGCAGCCCACGGAAAGCACACGCTTACCCGTGATGTCGCCCAGCACCTTTTTGAACAGCAGCAGTTCGCTGTTAAAAAGGTTCTCGTTTTCCATAAACCATGAGTCATACTGTGCTGCATATCCGTCAAATTTCTGTTTCATTGTAATTATCCTTTCTTTTATCATTCAAATATCAATCAAAAGCTTAAATAAAGTGGGGTTAAATTAGTTGAGCGGGAGTTTCTTCCGTTTAATCAACAATCAGTCACGAAACTGACCTGACAGATCAAAGGCGTGGTTCATGGGGCCGCTGCCCTTGCCCAGATCCAGCATATCGCCAAGGGCGCCGGAGATGTAGTTCTTGGCACGCTCCACAGAGCTTTCCAGATCGTATCCCTTGGCAAGATTGGCGGCGATTGCGCTGGAAAGGGTGCAGCCTGTGCCGTGGGTGTTGGGATTGTTGATCCGCTTTCCGTAGAACCATTTGACTGTGCCGTTGCTGTAGAGAAGGTCGTTGGCATCGTTTACGGAATGACCGCCTTTGCAAAGAACGGCGCAGCTGTAGGAACGGCTGATTATTTCTGCGGCAGCCACCATGTCCTGCTCGCTGCTGATGCTGAGACCGGATAAAATTTCGGCTTCGGGAATGTTTGGGGTCAGGACGGTGCACAGGGGAAGCAGCTCTTTTTTCAGCGTATCCACCGCATCGGCAGATATTAAGCGGGCGCCGCTGGTTGCCACCATGACAGGATCCACAACTATATTTTTCGGATGATAAAAGCGCAGACGCTCTGCGATGGTTTCAATCAGACCAACAGAAGCGACCATGCCTATTTTCACCGCATCGGGAAAAATGTCCTCGAATACGGCATCAATCTGCCGGGCTAAAAAGTCCGGTGTGACTTCCATAATGCCTGTTACGCCGGTTGTGTTTTGTGCGGTAAGCGCAGTGATTGCGCTCATGGCAAAAACACCGTTCATGGTCATTGTTTTCAAGTCGGCCTGAATACCGGCGCCTCCGCTGCAGTCACTGCCGGCGATTGATAATGCTGTTTTCATAATGAATTCTCCTTTTTGCATTATTTTTCTTGAGCGACAGAAGGTGGTGCCCCCAATCTGCCGCTTTGATACTCCTGATAAATTTCATAAAGAAAATTCAGGTGAGTGCAAGAAGTCTGACTTTTTTGCGGGAATTGAGACGAAAAAAGGAGCCGCCTTCTTCAGGCAGCTCCCGTTCATACGCTTTTATGTGTATCCTTCCGTTGGCATTACCCAAATCAAGTTACCGGTCTAAGGTTTCACCTTACTCTCAGCCTGTACTACAAGCTCCCGTTTTATTTGTCAGATTGCCTTTTTAATATATGCTCTTTTTTGCCGACTGTCAACTCTCAAATACAGCTGTAAACGAAAATGCCTACAGCTCCTGTACTTCTGCACAAAGCCTGAAATATTTCAGAAAGATAAGGAGGATGAGAAAAACATAAAAGACCTGAATAATTCAAAATGAGTTGAAATAAATTAGAATTATGATACAATGGCTGTATATCCAATAAAATTGTAAGACTTATTTACATATTAAAGCAAAACAGCTGCTATGTAGTTGCCTGTCGGAAGTGAAGCAAAAAGTTGGACAAACCGGCATTTAATCTATACAGAAAATTATGATTGAGAGGAACATTTATGGATATTCGCATG
>JARHZW010000054.1 GCA_029264685.1 Candidatus Limivicinus sp. | reverse complement strand
TTTAAATACAACGGAAAACCAAAATGATGAGCTTGGACGCATCATTATTGACAGTCGGGAAGTGAAATCCGGTGACCTTTTTGCCGCCTTTAAAGGGGAAAACACAGATGGCCACGATTTCATAGACAAGGCTTTTCAGATGGGCGCTGCCTGCTGTCTGGTGTCCAGAATTCCTTCGGGAGAAAACCGTCCGCTTATAAAGGTGGATGACGTGGAAAAGGCCATGGAACAGATTTGTGCAGGATTCAGAGCCGGCCTTCATATTCCGATTATCGGCATAACAGGAAGCGTGGGTAAGACCTCTGCAAAAGAAATGATTGCCGCAGTTTTGGAGCAGCATTTCAATATTCTAAAAACCGATAAAAATTTGAATAATACCCTTGGCGTACCAATAACTCTTTCCAGAATTGAACAGGAGCATCAGGCTGCTGTGGTAGAAATGGGAATTTCCGATTTTGGTGAAATGAGCAGGCTTGCAAATATGTGCAAACCTGATATTGCGGTTTTTACAATGATAGGAAAGGCACATCTTGAATTTCTACATGACAGAAAGGGCGTGTTTAAAGCTAAGACTGAGCTTTTGCAGTTTATGCCGCAGGACGGCACGGTAATTGTAAACGGTGACGATGATTTGCTCAGAGAGCTTAAATGCAGCCAGCATATCATAAAATTCGGCCTTTCGGATGGATGCGACGTTAAAGCTGAGGACATACTTAAAGATAAAGACGGTTTTACAAGCTGTACAATCAGTTTTCACGATCGCAGTCTGCCGGTGTTCATCCCTGCATTTGGAGAGCATATGGTATATGCAGCACTTGAGGGGGCAGCGGTTGGCTTTGTTTTGGGCTTGAGCGACAGGGAAATTATAGACGGTATCGGAGCATATAAAACTGTGGGCAGGAGAGCCGCCGTAGTTAATACGGGAAAGTTTATGCTTGTTGATGACTCATACAATGCAAATCCCGATTCAGTAAATTGCGGCATTGACTCGCTTATGAAGCTTGAGGGCAGAAAAGTCTGCATTTTAGGGGATATGCTTGAGCTTGGAGCGGATGAAAAGAAGCTCCATTACAGTTGCGGGGCGTATGCCGCTGAAAAAGGGGTTGATCTTGTTCTTACCTGCGGAGAGCTGTCGGAGTGTACTGCTGAGGGTGCCGGTACGGTGGGACGGCATTTTGAGAACCGTGAGCAGCTCATAAAAGCTTTGCCTGAGCTTTTGAGGCAGGGGGACAATATTCTGGTTAAGGCTTCAAGGCGTCAGCGTTTTGAAGAAATTTCCGAAGCCATAAAGACCTTATGATTATAAAACAGGAGATAAAATGAACAATAAACCAAGTGTTTTTCTTGACCTTGACAATACAATATTGGATTTCAGCAAAGCGGAGCATTTCTCGCTCAGCGGGACTCTGCGTGATCTGGGAATAGAACCTACTGACGAGATGATACAGCTGTACAGCAAAATCAATCTCCTTCAGTGGGAGAAGCTTGAGCGTGGAGAAATCGACAGGGAGGAAATTCTGACCAGAAGATTTGTGCCGTTTTTTGAAGCAATAGGCATAGAGGGAGACAGCTGCAAAGCTGAGCTTTTATATGAGGAATATCTGTGCAGGAGTACATTTATGGTTGACGGAGCAAAGCAGCTTTTGGAAGCTATATATAATGATTATGACCTGTATGTGGCCTCAAACGGAATCGGCTTTGTGCAGGAGCGAAGGCTCAACGGAGCGAGAATAAAAAAGTATTTCAAAGAAGTGTTTGTTTCTGAGGAGCTGGGATTCAACAAGCCTGATAAACGCTTTTTCCAGAGGTGCTTTGAAGCCGCTCCTCAGATTTCACCTCAGCGCTGCGTTATTGTGGGCGACAGTCTTACATCTGATATTCTGGGCGGAATAAATGCAGGAATTCCGACGGTCTGGTTTAATCCCGGCAGGTCTGCCGGCAGAGAGGACATTGTACCTGATTACGAAATCAATGCTCTTTCAATGCTGCCTGAGCTTTTACGCAATATTTTTGCATAATATACAAAAACGCTGTATATTTTTCATGCATTGTCATACTTGCAGTTATTATTTCATTATGCTATAATGTAGCAACTATTAGGGACTGTGTAACAGCAGTCCCTTAATACATTGTAAAATTAAAATAAAATGAGTATTGGAAGGTATTGAATTGGAAAATTATCTTGTACATTTACGAGAACTTAATTTGGAGTCCATGGTGCTCAGGATAATTCTTGCTATGGCTGTAGGAGGAATTGTTGGCTTTGACAGGGAAAAGAAAGGACAGGCAGCCGGCTTCAGAACCTATATGCTTGTTGCTCTCGGCGCTGCAATGACCATGATCCTCAGTAGATATATGGATGTTATGATTACCACAAGCTGGGAAAAAGCTACCGGACTTGCGGGAACAAAAACCGACGCAGTCCGTTTTGGCGCTCAGGTGATTAACGGCATAGGCTTTCTTGGTACCGGCACTATTCTTGTTACCTCAAAAAGCGAGGTTAAGGGTCTTACCACTGCCTCAGGTCTTTGGGCCTCTGCCTGCATGGGCCTCGCAGTGGGAGCGGGTTTTTACGAAGGCACATTTATCGGATTTCTGCTTATAATCATAAGCATGAAGATGCTGCCGTTTATTGAGCACGCAATTCTGCCCAAATCCAGAAATATGAATATTTATGTTGAAATGGACAGTATAGAGAACATAGGCCCCATAGTTAACTACATAAAAAAGAGGGATATTACGCTTTACGATATGGAAATAAACAGATCTAAAAACGATGACAATAAAAATCTCAGTGCAATTTTAAATCTGCGCCTTCCCAAGCGTGAGGAGCACACGGGAATTCTGGCAAAGCTGTCAACTCTTGACGGCATAATAATGATAGACGAAGTTTAAGGAGGGCAAAATAAATGCTTCATATTTTTGATTTTGCCCGTGAAATGACTTTTATGGGCGTGGCTTTCCGCATGGTTCTTGCGGCAGTTTGCGGCGGAGTTATCGGTCTTGAGCGTGAATATAAGCGCCGTCCTGCGGGCTTCAGAACTCATATCTTGATATGCCTCGGCGCCTGTACGGCGGTTCTGACAAACCTTTATCTTTATCAGGTGCTCCACCTGTTTACCGATGTTTCACGTCTGGGCGCACAGGTTATTGCAGGTATAGGTTTCATCGGCGCAGGTACAATCATTGTCACACGCCGTCAGCGTGTAAAAGGCCTTACCACTGCTGCCGGACTGTGGACATCTGCCATTATCGGTCTTACAGTAGGTGCAGGATATGTGGAGTGCGCCTTGTTTGCCACATTTATGGTTCTGGTGGCAGAGCTTCTGCTGATTAAGATAGAGTATAGATTTGCAAGAAAAATAAATGATGTGAACCTGTTTATAGAGTACGGACACTCAGTCAGTATTGAGGACATTATAGGTATAGTCAAATCCCTGAAAATCAATATGACCACTCTGGAGATAAACCGTATCTCCGGTGAAGACGACACCCATCGCTACTGTGCGGTCATGGGCGTTGAAATAAGCAAGGAAAAGCTGGATCAGGAGCTTATTGAGTCTATAAACCAGCTTGAGGATATAATTAGCATAGAGGAAATATAAAAATAAAGGACTTCCGATTTCGGAGGTCCTTTTGGATTTAGAAAAATAAAATTTTTTAAATCAGAAGCACAACAACGCCGGGTACGCCCAATATGCCGGCAATGACGGCGTTAAAGAAGCTGACACCTACTGTAAAGCCTATGCTTTCACCGAATAAATTTACTATAAACAGAATAATAAATCCGGAGGCTGCATTAAGCAGCAGTTTAATGATAAGGCTGATTGGCTTGGCAAAAATTTTAATTATAAAAACAGAAATTGCGATTACAGCTGCTAAAATAAAAAGGCCGGTTAAAGTATCCATATGATTTCCTTTCTGAAGGTGCATAAGGAAGTTTTTACCTGTTTAAAAACAGGCAGAATGCACATAATTAAAGTGGACAAAGACCTGGGGAGCGAGAAAGAAAGAGCTTCCAAGTGTAAACATATTTCCATATGTTACATTTAAAAAGGGAAATTGTCAAGCCTTGGGAGAGTTTTCATGTCAAGTGAGAATATCCCGGACGAAGCGGGCTGTGTTGTGAAATGCAGCCCGCTTTCTGCATTGTCTTGAAATTTCAGAAATATGTGTTATACTGTGTAGATATAATAGTGATGCTATGCAATTAAACACGCATTTTGAAAGGGCATTTTTATGAGCAAAACTACTGAGAAATACGATAACGGAAGCATTGTCCTTCTGAAAGGCGCCGATAAGGTGCGTAAAAGGCCTGAGGTTATTTTCGGGTCTGACACTCTTGAAGGCTGCGAGCACGCCGTGTTTGAGATACTCTCCAATGCTATTGATGAAGCTCGTGAGGGGCACGGCGATACAATCACACTTACATATTATGAGGATAAATCCATAGAGGTTGAGGACTTCGGTCGTGGCTGCCCTCTGGACTGGAACCCTGTGGAGAAACGCTTTAACTGGGAGCTGGTTTTCTGTGAGCTGTATGCCGGCGGCAAATATAAAAACTCCGACGGAGGAGATTACGAGTATTCTCTGGGTCTGAACGGTCTGGGCTCGTGCGCTACTCAGTTTGCATCCGAGTATATGGATGTTACAGTGTGGCGTGAGGGAAACAAATACTCTCTGCATTTCAAAAAAGGAAATGTGGTGGGAAAAAAGGGACAGGAGCTTGTAATTGAGCCATCAGACAGAAAAAAGACCGGTACCACCATTCACTGGAAACCTGACCTTGAGGTGTTTACAGATATTGACATTCCGGAGGAATTCTTCGTGGATGTGTTCCGCCGTCAGGCGGTAGTTAACGCCGGAATCACTTTCAGACTGAGAATTCAGGAGCACGGCAAGTTCCGCACTCAGGATTTTTGCTATGAGGACGGTATTTTGCAGTATGTGAAGGAGCTGGCAGGAGAAGACTCCCTTACCGAGCCTGTTTTTATTTCTGCCGAGCGCAAGGGCAGAGACAGAGAGGATAAACCGGAATACAAGGTGAAAATTTCGGCGGCCTTCTGCTTTACAAACAAGGCCTCTGTTCTGGAATATTACCACAACTCTTCATGGCTTGAAAACGGAGGCGCACCCGATAAAGCGGCGAGAAGCGCCTTTGTCTCCGCTATTGACGCTTATCTGAAGCAGAACAACAAGTACCAGAAAAACGAAAGCACAATCAAGTTTCAGGATGTGCAGGACTGCCTTGTTCTTGTGACCAACTGCTTCTCCACTCGCACTTCCTATCAGAACCAGACAAAAAAAGCCATAAACAACCGCTTTATTCAGCTTGCCATGACCGAATTTTTCAAAGAGCAGCTGGAGGTTTATTTTGTAGAGAACAAGCAGGATGCGGATAAAATTTCCGAGCAGGTGCTTATAAATAAGCGCAGCCGTGAGTCAGCAGAAAGAGCAAGACAGGGCAGAAAGAAGCTGACCGGAAGCGTGGATATTGCAAACCGTGTTCCAAAGTTTGTTGACTGCCGCAGCAAGGATGTGGACAAGAGAGAGATCTACATTGTTGAGGGTGATTCAGCTCTGGGCGCCTGTAAGCTGTCCCGTGACTCCGAATTTCAGGGTATTATGCCGGTAAGAGGTAAAATCCTTAACTGCCTTAAAGCAGACTACGGCAGGATCTTTAAAAGCGATGTAATTACAAACCTGATGAAGGTTCTTGGCTGCGGCGTTGAGGTCAAAGACAAGCATGTTAAAGACCTTTCCAGCTTTGATATAAATAATCTGCGCTGGAATAAGGTTATTATCTGCACCGATGCGGATGTTGACGGCTTTCAGATAAGAACCCTTATCCTTACCATGCTTTACCGTCTTGTACCTACTCTTATAAAAGAAGGTTATGTCTATATAGCTGAGTCTCCTTTGTACGAAATCAACTGTAAGGGAAAAACATATTTTGCCTACTCCGACAGGGAAAAAGCGGAGATAGTGGCAGGCTTCGGCGGTGCTAAACACAGCATCAGTCGCAGTAAAGGTCTGGGTGAAAACGACCCTGACATGATGTGGATGACCACTATGAACCCTGAGAGCAGGCGGCTTATAAAGGTTATGCCTGAGGATGCGGAAAGAATGTCCCAGTCCTTTGAGCTTCTGCTGGGAGACAATCTGGAGGGACGAAAAAATCATATAGCTCAGTTTGGCTATAAATATGTGGATATGGCAGACATATCCTAAAAAACAGAAAACTGGTGATTTGAAATGAAACCCAAGTATGACAGCGATTTTAACTACGGCACCAAGATTGCAAAATATCTTCTGGTGGCTGCAATTATCGGCGCACTGGCCTCAGTTCTGCTGACACCCGGCGGAAGTGCTGCCCAGCTTGTGCTGGTTGGAATAACAACTGTAATTATTATTTCAAATTTCTACATTATATATAAATATTGCCGCTGTCCTTTCTGCGGCAAGCATATAATGATGGGTGCACTCAGAGTAAAGGTCTGCCCTGCGTGCAAGAGAAATTTGCAGACCGGTAAAAAAACGAAGAAGTATGAGCGGTAAATATGGCAAAGAAGAAACAGGAAAAGAAAAATTTTGATAATCCCAATGTAATAGGCCTCCACGGTCAGGTAGTGGAGCAGTCCATAAGCGACACTCTTGAAGTAAACTTTATGCCTTATGCTATGAGTGTCATCATGTCAAGAGCGATTCCTGAGATCGACGGCTTCAAGCCTTCACACAGAAAGCTGCTCTACACCATGTACAAAATGGGTCTGCTCTCCGGCGGCAGAACAAAAAGCGCAAATATAGTAGGTCAGACTATGCGGCTCAACCCTCACGGTGATGCTGCAATATATGAGACTATGGTGCGTCTGTCCTCAGGCTATGAGGCACTGCTTACGCCTTTTGTAGATTCCAAAGGTAACTTCGGTAAGGTATATTCAAGAGATATGGCTTATGCTGCGTCACGATACACAGAGGCAAAGCTCTCGCCGATTTGCGCCGAGTTATTCAGAGATATTGATAAGGAAACGGTGGATTTTGCAGACAACTACGACGGCAGCATGAAAGAGCCTCAGCTTCTGCCTACAGCCTTTCCCAATGTGCTTGTCTCTGCCAATACAGGCATTGCAGTCGGTATGGCAAGCCAGATATGCGGCTTTAACCTTAACGAGGTATGCGAGACTACTATCAGGTATCTTAAAGATCCGGAGCATGACTTTATTTCAACCATGCCTGCGCCTGATTTTCCAACCGGCGGCGAAATCGTGTACAACCGTGCCGAAATCGAAAACATTTATAAAACAGGCCGTGGAAGCTTTAAGGTGAGGGCACGGTGGAGATTCCTGCCACAGGAAAATATCATTGAGATATATGAGCTTCCCTATACTACTACCTGCGAGGCTGTAATTGACAAGGTGGCAGAGCTTATAAAGCTTGGCAAAATAAAAGAAATAAACGACATGAGAGACGAGACGGATCTGAGCGGTTTGCGTCTTGCCATTGACCTGAAGCGGAAAACCGACCCTGAAAAGCTGATGCAGAAGCTTTTCAAGATGTGTCCTCTTGAGGACAGCTTTTCCTGCAACTTTAATATACTTGTTGCGGGAAATCCAAAGGTTATGGGCGTTTATGAGATCCTCGACGAGTGGATTGCCTGGCGCATGGAATGTGTCCGCAGGCGTGTTTATTTCGAGCTTGCAAAGAAAAAGGATAAGCTTCACCTTTTAAAGGGTCTTGAAAGAATTCTGCTGGATATTGACAAGGCTATTGACATAATAAGAAATACCGAGCTTGAGAGTGAGGTCGTGCCGAACCTTATGATGGGCTTCGGCATTGATGAGATTCAGGCCGAGTATGTGGCGGAAATCAAGCTGCGCAATATAAACAGGGAATATATTCTCAAACGTACCAGAGAGACTGCGGATCTGGAGCGGGACATTGAAGAACTTGAGGCTACACTTAACAGCCAGAGAAAAATCAAGGCAATTATTGTGGATGAGCTGAAGCAGATAATCAAGAAGTTCCCAAGCCCCAGAAAAACCGGCATTATCTATGCTTCTGATTTTCAGGAGTATCGGGAGGAGGACGATGTGGAGGATTATCCCGTTACATTGTTCCTTTCAAAAGAGGGTTACTTCAAAAAAATCCTGCCCCAGTCTCTGCGCATGAATTCGGAGCAGAAATATAAGGACGGAGACGGACTTATGCAGAGCTTTGAGTCTGCAAACAACAGGGAGGTTCTGTTCCTTACCGATAAACAGCAGATGTATAAATGCAAGGTTGCTGATTTTGAAGAGCTTAAAGCCTCAGTTCTCGGTCTCTATCTGCCCACTGTACTGGAAATGGATGAGGGAGAAAATATTATCTCCATGCTTGACCCGGGGGATTACAGCGGAAATATACTTTATATTTTCCAGAACGGCAAGGCCGCAAGAATTGAAATGTCAGCTTATGAAACAAAGACCAACCGCAGAAAGCTGATAAACGCCTACTCCGATAAGAGCCCTCTGGCAGCAATGGTAATTTTGAACGAGGAGAAAGACCTTGTGACTTACTCAAGTGACGGCAGAGCGCTGGTCTTTAATACAAGTCTGCTTCAGCCCAAGAGCAGTAAAAATGCTCAGGGTGTGCAGATAATGAATCTGAAGCAGAGGCGTATTCTGGAGCGTGCTGCACTTTTAGAGGACACACAGATAAGTAATGTAAGCCGGTATAGAGTTAAGACTGTTCCTGCGGCGGGCGCAATTCTCAAGCCCGAGGACAAGGAGGAGCAGCAGCTATCATTTTTAGGTGATTAGTATGAACATAAACGAAAAAATCAATCACAGCGTAGTTTTGAGAGGTATAATAAAGTACCTTATAATTGTTGTGGGTTCTGTAATTTATGCGGTAGGTTTTCAATTCTTCATGTACCCCAACTCCATTGTTTCCGGTGGAGTTGTAGGTATAGCTATGATAGTAAACCATATGACGGAATTGCCCGTCGGTGTAATCACTATTGTGCTCAATCTGCCGTTGTTTATTGTGGCGTGGAAGCATTTCGGTCTTGATTTCATGGTGTCCTCCTTTGTCGGTATGGCGCTGTCCTCTGCCATCGTAGACGTTTTTGCTCTTACCGATATTGTTTTGACCGAGGACCCGATGCTGGCCTGCATTATAGGCGGTGCTATCAAGGGCGTTGGCCTTGGCGTAATATACTATGTAGGCGCAAGCACCGGCGGTATAGACATCGTGGCCAAAATGCTAAGAAAGAG
>JARHZW010000049.1 GCA_029264685.1 Candidatus Limivicinus sp. | reverse complement strand
GTAGGGCGTGTTTTCGGAGAAGGAAAAAGGCACCTGCCTATGGAGACCGTAGGTCAGGTTGATACAGGTAATCTGGGAAAGTACACCATTGAGCATAAGGTCCGCTATTTCTGGCAGGAGGCTTCCGCAAAGCGTATAGTCAACGTAGTGGACACCAAAGGTCCTGAAATTACGCTTAAATATAATGAAGGCTATGAACCTGACTGGTTCACAGGCTATGAGGAAGAGGGCTACACGGCAGTTGACAATTTTGACGGAGATGTGACTGACAAGGTAGAGAGGGTTGACTATCCGGACAGACTGGAATACACTGTTACCGACTCCCACGGCAACAGCACAACTGTTGTGAGAGAGTCTAATTTCAGCGACACTGCACCTAAAATAGAGCTTTTAGGAGATGCAGAGGGCGAAATGAAAGCCACTCACTACTATAACGACCCCGGCGTTAAAGTGTATGACAGCAAGGGAAATGACCTTTCGGAATATGTTAAGACTGAGGGCGAGGTGAACCCTCACACTCCCGGAGAGTATCAGATAAGGTATTATCTGGAAAATGCTCAGGGGGGAGTAGTGGAGGCGTTCAGAAAGGTGACAGTGACACCGAACGACAAATTTGTGGAGATTGATCCTGACGAAAAGACCATTTATCTCACCTTTGATGACGGCCCCGGTCCTTATACGGATCAGCTTCTGGATATACTGAAAAAATATGATGTTAAGGCAACATTTTTTGTCACCTGTCTAAATCAGAAGTATTCCGACTGCATAGGCAGAGCATACCGAGAGGGACACAGCATCGGTGCTCACACGGCAACTCATAACTATAAAAAGGTCTATGCCAGCGAAGAGGCATATTTTGCAGACCTCGACCAGGTTCAGCAGCTTATCTTTGACCAGACAGGGGAATATACCGATCTTGTCCGTTTCCCCGGAGGAAGTTCAAACACCGTAAGCCGCTTTAACCCCGGCATAATGACAAGACTTGCTCAGGAGCTTACCGACAAGGGCTATCAGTATTTTGACTGGAACGTTTCAAGCGGAGATGCGGGCGAGACAACCGTGACTTCCGAAGTTGTGGATAATGTTATATCAGGGTGCAGCGGAATGAAGGCTGCGGTGGTGCTTCAGCACGATGTTAAAGACTTCAGCGTAAACGGCGTGGAGAGAATAATAAGATGGGGTCTGGACAACGGATACACCTTCCGTGCGCTGAATGTAGGCAGTCCTACCGCTCACCACGGCATTGCAAATTAAATTTTAGTAAAACGGGAGAGAAAGTATGATACTTGCTATTGATGTGGGCAACACAAACATTGTCCTTGGCTGTATTGAAGACGGAAAAATTCTCAATGAGGTCAGACTGCACACGGAGGTGCTGTGCACAGACGCAGAATATGCCATTAAGCTAAAGCAAATGCTGGAAATTTACGGCATTGACCCGAAAGAATTTGAGGGTGCGATTATTTCTTCCGTAGTGCCTCAGGTTACGGAGGCTCTGATACACGCAATAGACTGGATAAGCGGTCTTACTCCCATGGTGGTAGGCCCCGGAATGAAAACGGGGCTTAATGTGAGAATTGACGACCCTGCAACACTGGCAGGCGATCTGGTGGTTGGCAGCGTGGCGGCCATTGCCTATTACGGCGCACCGGTGATAATTCTCGATATGGGAACTGCCACAACCATGGTTGCGGTGGACAAAACAAACTCCTATATAGGCGGCGCAATCATGCCGGGGGTCAAGCTTTCCTATTCCGCCCTGTCCTCAGGCACAAGCCTGCTGCCGGATATTTCTATTTCCGCTCCTAAAAAGATTATTGCAACAAATACCGTGGATTCAATGCGCTCAGGCGCTGTGTTCGGTACGGCGGCAATGATTGACGGCATGATAGACAGAATGGAGGAGGAGCTGGGCTATGAGTGCAAAATCATTGCAAACGGCGGCATAGCTCAGGCGGTGACTCCCTACTGCAAACATAATATACTGCTTGACAGCGACCTGCTTTTAAAGGGCCTGTGGGTAATATACAAAAAGAATAAAAAATAAAAAAATCCGGGATTTAATCCCGGATTTTTTATGCTTTAAAGCTTATTCTTCTATCCATTTTCTGGTTTCGGTTCTGAGCCAGTCTGCCCAGATGTCGATTCCCTCGCCGGTGCGGGCGCAGATGGGAATTATCTTTATGTTGGGGTTAAGGCGCTTTACATACTTCTCGCAGTTTTCAATGCTGAAATCAAAGTATGGCAGAACATCGATTTTGTTTATAAGCAGAACATCGCAAATTGAGAACATCAGAGGGTACTTTAAGGGCTTGTCGTCGCCCTCGGGGACGGAGAGAATCATGGCGTTTTTGACAGCGCCTGTGTCAAATTCTGCGGGGCAGACAAGATTTCCCACATTTTCCAGAATGGCAAGCTCCACATCTTCCGTGTCAAGACCCTGAAGCCCCTGTCTGGTCATGCCTGCGTCCAGATGGCACATACCTCCGGTGTGGAGCTGGATAACCTTGGCGCCGGTCTTTTCGATGGTGGCTGCATCCACGTCAGAGTCAATGTCGGCTTCCATAACGCCTATTTTAAACTCGTCTTTTAATGCTGCGATTGTGGCTTTGAGGGTTGTGGTTTTGCCTGAACCGGGGGAGCTCATCAGATTGAGGAGAAAGGTTTTGTTTTCTTTCAGCTCCTGTCTGAGCTTGTCAGCCTCTCTGTCGTTGCTCTCAAAGACGCTTTTTTTAATTTCAAGTACTCTGAATCCTTCCATTTTGCACCTCGTATAAATTTAATTATTTAATCCGCTCAGCCAAGCGGAACATTTACTAAACTGCCGCTGCCGCCTGTGACAGTGGGAAGTTTGCCGTCCCATGTTTCGAGGAACTTGTTTTTAAGGACACCGTCGGTAATGGATTCTGCTATTTTCCTGTTGGCTTCCGCTTCCGCTTCGGCTCTGATAAGCTGTGCGTCCGCCTCGCCTTTGGCCTCTATACGCTTTACCTCAGCGTCTGCATCGGCCTCGATTTTCCTTCTCTGAGCCTCAGTTTCGGCACGGAGCTTGTTCTGCTGTGCAACCTGCTTTTCTTCCACTGCGTTGGTGAAAGCCTCGGTGAAGGCCATGTTTTCAATGGAGGTGCTGACAAGCTCCACATTGAACTCACTGAGCTTGTCTGCAAGCAGCTTTTCTATGCCGGAGGCAAGGTCTGTGCGGTCGCTTACAAGAGCCTCGGCGGAGTATTTGGCGGTTACTACCTTTGTGGCCTCGGTAATGCAGGGGATTATCACTGTGTCATAGTAATTGATGCCTATGGTCTTGTATATCTCCTGAGCATTGGCTTTGTTAATCTGGTAGTTTACCGTGTAGGTCATTGAAACTTCCTGAATATCAGAGGAGAAGCAGGACAGATCAACTGTCTGTTTCTGGATTCTGTTATCCATCATAATTACCTTCTGCCACGGGAATTTCAGGTGAACGCCTGAATCCAGCGTGTAGTCCTCAACGCTGCCGAAGGTAGTCACAACACCGGTGTGACCGGTTGGAATCATTGTAATGCTGCTTGCGATAATGATGCAGAGCAAAATTACAATGGGGATAATAATCAGCAGTTTGCTTTTGCGCCGCTTCTTCACGGGAGCGGCATTATAGGTCGTGGTTTCCATGCTTTGCTTTCCTTTCTTTATTTGAGCATTAAATTAAGCTAATAATAGCACAGAAACACAGCCTTTTCAACACCGAGCAGCATACTTACGGGGTCACATTAGCCATTTGAGCTTTAAAATATTCATCAAAATTGTTCTGATTCTGAGCAAAATCACCGTTAAATTCCGGCAGGTGCAGTTCCTTTTCAGCGCCAATAGCTATAAGCAGCTGCTCGAAGGGATTTTCGCTCTGAAGCCTGTCTGCGTCCGTAAAGGGGACAAGGCCGCTCTTTATACTGAGCCGGCCTGCTCTTTCCTCGGAAAACATCCACGAAAGAAACTGAGCGGTTGACTTCTGTTCCCGTCCGTCACGGATGCAGACCGCAAAGCCGGAGGAGGCAGCGTAGATTTCCCCCTGAGAATTCATTGAGGGCATGAGGCTTATGTGAAGCTTCGAAACATCCGTGGCCTGCAAAGCCGAACCGAAAACTCCTGCATAGGGCAGCAGCCCTTTTTTTACAAGCTCAACGGCGTTTTCGTCTTCCGTTGTGATTCCGCCCGAAAAAAGCCCGTCGGCAATGGCATTATAAATTTCTTTATACAGCGGGCTTTTCAGATCCTTTTCTCTTACGGCGTGAAACTCCTTGCCTGCTGAGAGCATTTCATAATAGAACAGCTCCGGCAGTCTTTGAAGAGAGAGAAAAGGCAGTCCGCTTTTGTTGCCCTGCTCCTGAGCGGCAGCGGAAAGCGCTTTGAAATTGTCAAAGCCCTGTTCATCACTGCCGCACAAAAGAGGAATGTCTCCGCCTACGGGGAAATAACTGCGGCCGTTTTGCGCCGAACGCTTGCGGATATAGTCAGGGAATGGAATTTCACGGCCTATGAAAAGAGAACCGATGTCTCGGCAAAGACCCATGGAATTAAGCTCCTCCGCCTTTGCCTGAGTGCAGACTATAAGGTCGGGCAGAAGGGCGCTAAAGCCCTGAGTCATGGCGTCAAAATCGGTAAAGGTACGGATAGAAACAGGCAGATAGTCTCCCTTTACATTCTTGTTGTACTTTTCCGCAGCTTTTTTCAGTTCGGGCAGTATGGCTTCGTTCTCAAGACACCATATGCTCACACTGTCACGGCTTTCGGGGGCTTTGCCGCAGGCTGTAAGAAAAAGGGAAAAGACCAAAATGAAAATTAACAGGCTTTTTTTCATGAATTACCACTCCTTGTGGAAAAAATAGATAAAATTAAAATATAAGCTCCACCTGATAAGAAAAAATAGAGTAAATGTGGAAAACCGACGCCACTTTAATTACAGCTTGACATAAGCCTCCAAGTCGGCAATAATACAGTAAGACAGAAAAGAGGTATAAATTATGAAATATGAAGCTGTACTTTTGGACATGGACGGCACGGTGCTTGACACGGTGCAGGATATACAGGATTCTCTGAACGCATCCCTCAGAGAATTCGGGCTGCCTGAGGTGGACACGGCAAAAACCAAGGCAAATCTGGGCAATGCCTCCCGTTACCTTATAAGCCACTGCGTGCCTGAAGGCACTCCACCTGAGCTTACGGAAAAGGTACTGGAATTTTACCTTCCTTATTATGACGCACACAGCCACATAAAAACAAGTCCCTATGAGGGGATTTCAGAACTTTTGGAAAAACTGAAAAACTCCGGCCTGCGTCTGGCAATAATTTCAAACAAGCCTATGTCCACGGTGGCGGAGTTGGCGGAGGAGTTTTTCCCGGGAAAGCTTGAATGTGCAGTGGGTCAGAGCGAGCAGCTGAGAAGAAAGCCTGAACCTGACATGGTGTTTAAAGTTCTTGAGGATATGGGTCTTAGGGCGGAACAGTGCGTATATGTAGGGGATTCCGAGGTGGACATTAAAACCGCAGGCAACGCCGGCATGGACTGCGTTTCCGTAAGCTGGGGCTTCAGGACAAGAGAACAGCTGGTTGAGGCAGGCGCATCAAGGATTGCCGACAGCGTAAACGAGCTTTACAATATAATAACAGAATAAAAGAAAAAAGGGGAAAAAATTTTTCCTCTTTTTTATATTGACAAAACTGATATTACTGTATATACTGTATATATACAGAAAGGGTGAGCTGAAATTAAGATTATAATTGACAATCAAAGCGGAAAACCCATATATGAGCAGATTTATTTTCAGCTGAAAAACCAGATCATCAGCGGGGAACTGGAGGAGGAAAGCCCGCTGCCGTCTATACGGAATCTGGCAAAGGATATGCGGATAAGCGTTATTACCACAAAGCGTGCCTATGAAGAGCTTGAAAATGAAGGCTTTATATATACGCTTCCCGGAAAAGGTTCATTTGTGGCCAAAGCCAACAGGGAGCTGCTGAGAGAGGAAAACCTGAGAAAAATAGAGGA
The DNA here is from genome assembly GCA_029264685.1 of Candidatus Limivicinus sp. Classification (GTDB taxonomy): domain Bacteria; phylum Bacillota; class Clostridia; order Oscillospirales; family Oscillospiraceae; genus Limivicinus. Next base: position 24,859 of record JARHZW010000049.1, on the reverse strand, counting down.
GCATCTGGAAGCGGTGCTGGAGCTGGCTCAAAGCTGCAAAATGGGCAGGGAAGAAATAATAGAAATGCTTGACTGCATTATGGAGGAAGGTCAATGAACGCATTAGAAATAAAAAATGTTTCCAAAATTTATGAGGGCTTTAAACTGGACAATGTGAGTCTCAGTCTGCCGGAGGGCTGTATTTTGGGGCTGATAGGTGAAAACGGAGCGGGAAAATCCACTCTTATCCGTATTATCATGGGCATAACCAAAAGCGACGGAGGAGAAATAAAGATATTAGGCAGGGACGGTAAAAGGGAGATAGAGCTTGTAAAAGAGGATATAGGCTTTGTTCCCGATAATGTGGGTCTGCCTGGCTTTATGAATATGAAGCAGATAGGCAGCTTTATGGCAGGAAACTATAAAAACTGGGACGGAGAAAAGTATGAGCAGCTGCTTGAAAAATTCGATATGAACCATGACAGGAAGTTCAAGGATTTTTCAAAAGGTATGCGAATGAAGGCTGGTCTTGCGGTGGCCATGAGCCACGGGGCAAAGCTTCTTATACTGGATGAGGCCACCTCCGGCCTTGACCCTGTGATAAGAGATGAAATTCTGGATATTTTCCTTGAATTTACCAGAGAGCCTGACCATTCCGTTCTGATTTCCTCCCACATCGTTTCCGATTTGGAGAAGCTTTGCGATTACATAGCCTTTCTGCACAAAGGAAAAATCATGCTTTTTGAGGAAAAGGATGCTCTTAAAGAGGAATACGCCCTTGTAAAATGCGGCATTGAGGAGCTTGACGGGGTTTCCGAGGGGGATATTATAGGCAAAAAGGTAAACCCATACGGAGCGGAAGCGATAATAAAGCGCAGCGCAGTTAAAAAGGGAATGAATATTTCCAATGTGGATATAGAACAGCTGTTCATATTCATGGCAAAGGAGGGAGAAAAATGAAAGAATTCATAAAAAAGGATATGCTCTATATAAAGGCATACCACAAGTTTAATCTTTTGATTTCTTTGGTTTTCATTTTATCTGCTGCTGCAAGCATGGGAAACAACTTTTTTGCAATTTACGGAGTACTGTTTTTAACAATGATAAGCGCCAGTCTTATAAGCTATGATGAGACGGAGCAGTTTATTTTCTATGCCGTCAGTATTCCAAACGGCAGAGAAAAACTGGTCAGCTCAAAGTATATTTCAAACCTTATAGTCTGCGCCTGCGGAATCTTCACTGCTCTGCTGTTTTTTCTGGCAATGGGCTGGATAAAAGCAGAGGGTGAGATTGAAAATATGTGTATGCTGCTTTCCGCACTGTGCGTTGTGAGCATGGGTATTCCCGCAATTATGATGCCTTTCAATTTTGCTCTCGGAGTTAAAAAAGGCAGACTTCCCGGAATGCTGGCAATAGGAGCAATTTTCGGTGCTGTAACTTGTTTAGGCATTTTGTTTGACAACGGCAGTGTGGCCGATTATGCGCTTTTGCTTATTGCCCTTGGTTCACTGGTGCTGTACGGGGTTTCGTGGTGTATATCGTTGAAAATATATAAAAAGAAAAGCTTTTAAAACTAAAAGGCAGACCGTAACGGTCTGCCTTAATTTTTTTACAGCGGCTGTTTTTTGATCTGCGCCCAACGGCGTGGATACTTCATGGGGGTATCTGCAACCTTTTTAAATATCAGTGCGTTGTGCTGTTTGTCGGTGCCGGGGACTGAATACTGAACGGTTTCCACATACTCTCCGCCCAGAATTTCAATTCCCTTCATAGCCTCTTCCAGCTCCTCTGAACCGGCAGGCCCCTTCATTGCAATGAACAGACCGCCCTTTTTAACAAAAGGCAGGCACAGCTCCGCCAGCAGCCCCAGTCTTGCAACGGCTCGGGAAACAACAATGTCGTAATTCTGACGATAGGCAGGTGGTGCCTCCTCCGCCCTCATGTGAACGCATTTAACATCATTCAGCTTGAGCTTGCAGCACAGCTCGGACAAAAAGTTTATTCTTTTTTCCAGACTGTCAAGCAGGCACAAATCAATGTCCGGCTTCAGTATTTTCAGGACAAGGCCGGGAAAGCCTGCGCCTGAGCCAACATCCAGCACTTTTTTTCCGCTGAAATCGGCCATGCCCAGCAATGCGGCGCAATCAAGGAAATGCAGTCTTGCAATATCGGCTTCGCCGGTGATTGCGGTAAGGTTCATGACCTTGTTGCGCTCCTGAAGCTCTTCGCAGTAAGTTTTGAGCCTTGCTATGGCTTCAACATTACAGCGAATGTTCAATTCCTCAAGTCCCTGTGAGACTATATCTTCAAGCATAACGTTTAACTCCTGTAAAAATCGTGATCGCCTATACTGACTACAAATTCCAAATCTTTTTCAAACCATGTACTGTCGCCGAGACGGGGATTAAGAAAATACATACTGTCGCCCACGGTGTTGTAGCCCTCCATGCACATACAGGCGGCAATTACCGAGCCTTCGTCAGGCTCTAAAAAAATACCGTTGGTGGCGGCAGGGTCAAACTGAACCACCTGAGGGCTGCGCTCGAATATAACATCGTAAACCGTGTCAGGGAAAAGCTCGCTGTTTACTCTGTTATAAACCACATTTCCCACGCCTATACGGCCTTCAAGGGGCTGATTTCCGGCTTCGGTGTAAATTATCCTTGAGAGCCAGTACAAATCATCACTTTCAAATTTCGTAGTGTAGTAATTGGGACCGCCTCTTAAAAGCGTAAGTATAGGGTTATCTATGTTGGCAGTCAAATCCTGAGGAGAAAAATCAACGGTGATGCCGAAAAGCCGCTCCACCAGATCCTCCGGCAGGTATATTTCTCCATCAATGTCAAGATATTGATTAGGGGTGTAAAAATAACGGCTGTCTGCCATCATGTATTCACGGTCCTGCCAGCCCATAAGCTCAAAACCCGGAAAAGCCATGGTAAAGCTTCCGTCGAAAATCTGAGTTTCGGGGCTTAATTCAAAAAACTCCCCGATTGCTTTGGGAGAAAGGAACAGAGTTTCCTTTTCGTAATATCCTCTGTCGCTCAAAAGACCGTCAAAGTATACCTTGACAACAGGGTACGGCGCTTCCTTTTTTGGGGCGGGAGTCTGCAAAGGGGTGGTTTCACAAGGCTCCTCAGCTCCCTGAGGTACTTCGGATTTATCTCCGCAGGCTGTCAGCAAAAAAACAGCCGCAAGGAGAAAAATCAAAAGGGAAGCAGAATACCGGCGTTTCATTTTGCGGCTTCTTCCTTATAAAGCTTCAGGGCAGTTGCCAGCTGGTCGGGGCAGGAAGTGCCCTTGTTGCGGCAGGGAATACCCTCCAGTCTTTTTATAACTTCATCTATGTCCATTCCCTGAACAATGCGGGACATGCCCTGAGAGTTACCGGGGCAGCCACCGGTGATAATAAGCTCGTTGATTTTGTTGTCCTCAATGTCAATGTCCATTTGAGCGCAGCAAACGCCTTTTGTTTTGTAAGAGAATTTCATGTCTATATCCTCCGAATTTTTATAAAATATGTACCGAGAGAATATATCACAGACTTGCTATTATTGCAATAGTTACAAAGCTTGCAGGTATAATTTTAATATAAGTACATATTTATAGTGTGAATAGCTTTTATAAGGCGGTGTTTCTATGGACTTTACAAAAAAGCTCGCTTTGGCAGGACTTGTTATTTTGGGCTTATATACACTTAAAACGCAGAACCTGTTTGAATTTGAAATCGAAAAACCGAAAATCCAGCAGGAGAGTGTAAAACAGCAGCAGACCTGCTCTGATGCTGCTGAAACTGAGGAAGGTGCGGCAGAGCAGACGGAGGTTTTTACGCAGGATGGGTCTGCTATGCAGGAAGCGGATGCGGTCTCTGCGGAGGATGCAGGGCCTGAAGAAACCGTGATCCAAGACCCTCAGCCTCTGCGCTCATTTATGGAGACAAGCTGGGACGAGAAAATTCTGGAGACAAATATCGAAGGAGGTCTGAGCATAAAAAACGCCACAAGCTACGATGTGGATGCTGCGGCGCTTTTAAGTCAGGGGCCTGCCGTAAGACTTCCTAAGGAGGGACCGCAGATACTGATAATCCACACCCACGGCAGCGAGGCATACACGCAGGCCGGTCTTGACCACTATGAGGCCAATGACGACCATCGGACGGAGGACAAGGAATTTAATATAATAAGGATAGGAGACGAGCTTACTTCCATTTTTGAGCAGGCCGGATTGCGGGTCATTCACGACAGGGAAATCTACGATTACCCCAGTTATACAGGCTCATACAACCGCTCCGGTGCGGCCGTTGAAGCCTATTTGCAGCAGTACCCCGATATTGCGGTGGTGCTTGATGTCCACAGAGATGCCCTCGGGGCAAACGGAGTTGTATATAAAACCATGGCAGAGGAGGAGGGGGTGTGTGCAAGTCAGGTCATGCTGCTTTCGGGGTCTGACGATTCGGGTCTTAACCATCCACACTGGAGGGACAATCTTGCCCTTGCTCTTTATCTGCAAAATGCGGTCTCCGCAAAGCATCCAAGCCTTATGCGGCCCGTGTCTCTGGTAAGGGAGCGGTATAATCAGCAGCTGACCAGAGGCTCACTTATAATAGAAGTGGGCAGCTCGGGAAATACTTTGCAGGAGGCACTGGCGGCAATACGACTTTTCGGGGAGGCCGCTGCACAGGCCTTGACGGAACTGTCGGAATGACAAAAATGCAGTATTTAAGTGGACAAAAATATTTTATAAAAACCTCTTTACAAATAAAAAAAGCTATGGTATATTAAAGTCACAAATTAAGAATGATTACTGATTTTGAAAGGACGGCACATGGAACTCAAACGAAACAAAAGCAAAAAAAGAGAAGCCATCTATGATGCTCTCGCAAAAGTTACATGTCACCCTACCGCCGAAATGCTGTATGAAAGTCTTAAGGACGATTATCCCGAACTTAGTCTTGGCACGGTGTACCGAAACCTTGCGGTTTTGGAGGAAGAAGGCAGGGTGATAAGCGTTAGCCATGACGGCGGACACGCTCACTACGACGCAAGAACCGAACCCCATGCACACTTCATATGCAGCGGCTGCCAGAGCGTTATGGATATGGATTTGTGCGATAAAACCGAGGAGCTGTACAAATGTATTGAGGACAGCTACGGTTACAAGGTGGAAAGCCACTCCCTGTGCTTTACGGGGCTGTGCAGCAGCTGCCTTGAGAGATAAGCTTTTCCCCGTTTTACGGTGTGAAATATATAGACAAAAATGAAAAATTATACAGAGATTATTTGGAGGTAATTATTATGAAAAAATGGGTTTGCCCTGTATGCGGTTATGTACATGAAGGAAATACTCCCCCCGAGTTCTGCCCTCAGTGCAAGGTTCCCGGTTCCAAGTTCATCGAGCAGAAGGCTGACAGAAGCTGGGCCGCAGAGCATGTTGTAGGCGTTGGCAAGCAGTTTGGCGCTGATGTTCCTCAGGAAGTTCAGGACGAGATCATTGCAGGTCTTCGTGCAAACTTCGAGGGTGAATGCACCGAGGTCGGTATGTACCTTGCAATGGCAAGAGTTGCACACCGTGAGGGTTATCCCGAAATCGGTATGTACTGGGAGAAGGCAGGCCTTGAAGAGGCAGAGCACGCTGCAAAGTTTGCAGAGATGCTGGGCGAAGTTGTCACCAACTCCACCAAGGAGAACCTGGCAATGAGAGTAGAGGCCGAGAACGGCGCTACCGCAGGCAAGTTTGAGCTTGCAAAGCTGGCCAAGAAGTACAATCTGGATGCTATCCACGACACCGTTCACGAGATGGCTCGTGACGAGGCTCGCCACGGCAAGGCATTCGAGGGTCTTCTCAACAGATACTTCAAGTAATTATTCGAGGGGCGTAGCATGGAAAATAAATATTCCTTCTTTCAAAATCGGGAATGTGAGTTTTTTCCCTGCCACAGGGGAGCGGACGAAGAAAGCTTCAACTGCCTGTTTTGTTACTGCCCCTTATATTTTACCCCGTGTTCGGGGAATTACAGCTTCACCTCTCAGGGAATTAAAGACTGCTCAGGCTGTCTGTTTCCCCATAAGAGGGAGAATTATCAGAAAGTTACTGATCTTTTGACAAAAGAAATATATAACAGGAGGAAATTATAATGCGTTACGTTTGCAATCTTTGCGGTTGGGTATACGATGAGGATGAGGCCGGCGTTAAGTGGGAAGATCTTCCCGAAGATTTCGCCTGCGAGCTCTGCGGAGTTGGTAAAGACGAGTTCTCACCCGAAGAGTAATATATAGCTTAAAACAAAAAGCACCGGTTTTCCGGTGCTTTTTTGCGCTTATTTGTCTTTTAATTCCTCGGATGTTTCCTTTGGCTGGGTGAAGTTTGACTCCAGAGCCTGCTTGAAATCGGGATCCTTGACACGGAGATATTTAAGCAGGAAAAGAAAGCCGTACAGCAGAATGATGCCTATAACGCATACCAGCATTCCGCCGGGAGAGCTGTGCCCGATTATAAGGTGACGGGTAATAAGAAATATCAGCACATCTATAACATTTTTAACGTTGGGTTTAAGAAGCATTTTGATAAACTCAATGCCTACAACAAGGTTGAAAATGTTTTTTAGAAAGTTCTGAAAAATGCTTGTGTCATGTATTCCCTCCATCAGGCCAACGCCGGTGAGCAGGTAACCGGCGGCAGTCAGCAAAAGCACAAGGCCAACAAGGATTGCAAGCCCCAGCTCCACCACATCGCAGTAGCTGTGCATTCTGTATCTGATACGCTCTTCAAGCTTTTCCTTTCGATTTCCGGCCATTATATAACCTCCAGTATTTGATAATATAATAGTAAAGGAAGCATAACCGTGTGTCAATAATAAATTAGACCCGAATGCTGCATTTTTATTCAAATGACCGCACTTGCACTGCTGTTTCCGTCATGGTATAATACAATGAAAAATATTAAAAGAGGTTAGATTTATGGATATAAAAAAACTCAGAAATTATGCAGAGCTTATCGCAAAGACCGGCCTTAATATTATGCCCGGACAGGAGGTACTTATCCGTACCGAGCCTGAACAGACAGAGTTTGTGGAAATGCTGGTTGAGGAGTGCTACAAGGCAGGCGCTTCCGTTGTAAATATAGATTGGCGCTTTATGCCTGCCCAGAAGCTGGATATTAACTATCAGAGCGAGGATAAGCTCAGTGAGGTTTTGAAGTGGCAGGAGGAAAAGCTCAGATATAAGAGCGAAACTCTCCCTGCCTCAGTCTACCTTGATTCCGACGACCCTGACGGTCTCACCGGAATTGACAATGCTAAATGGGCAAAGGCACAGCAGAGACGCTATGAGATAATAAAGCCCTATAACGACAAAATGGAAAACCGTTACCAGTGGTGCGTTGCCGCCGTGCCGGGTAAAAAATGGGCAAAGAAGGTTTTCCCTGAGCTTTCAGCGGAAGAGGGCATGGAAAAGCTGTGGGAGCTGATTTTGAAATGCTCCAGAGCTGACGGGGATGCGCCCATGGAGGCATGGAAGGAGCACAACGAAAATCTCCGCCGCCGCTGTGACTGGCTTAACTCCCTGAAGCTCAGAAGACTTATTTATAAGAGCGAAAGCACCGGTACCGACTTTAATGTGGGGCTTATCCCCGAAATGCTGTTTTGCGGCGGTGACGAGGAGCTGCCGGGCCATGACGATGTGCGCTTTAACGCCAATATTCCCACCGAAGAGGTGTTTACAACTCCCATGAGAGGGGATGCCGAAGGCATAGTCTATTCCACCATGCCTCTTTCATATAACGGTATGCTCATTGAGAATTTCTCCGTCCGCTTTGAAAAGGGCAGAGTTGTGGAGGTAAAGGCCGAAAAGAACGAGGAGGCTCTCAAAACCATGGTGAGCATGGATGAGGGCGCCGCCATGCTGGGTGAATGTGCTTTAGTTCCCTGGGAAAGCCCCATAAGAGAGAGCGGCGTTCTGTTCTATAACACCCTCTTTGACGAAAACGCCTCCTGCCATCTGGCTCTCGGCCGTGGATATTCAAGCTGCCTTAAAGAGTTCTGGAAGTACACTCCCGAGCAGGCAAGAGAGATAGGCGTCAACGACTCCATGAACCATGAGGACTTTATGATAGGCGCTCCCGACCTGAGCATAACAGGTATATGCGAGGACGGAACTCAGGTTCAGATTTTCAAAAACGGCCGCTGGGCTGAAATGTAAACAAATTTATATCACCCGAAATAATAAATGAAAGCCGGGATAAAAATGAATGAAAATGCAGTAAATACTGTTAATTCCGATGCCAATGTTCGGGCAAAGTTCTATATTGAAAAAGAGAGCATATTTGTGAGGGTGGCAGTGGTGTTTACCATTCTTGCCGCCGCCATGAGAATCATCGGCTGTTACGGCCTTTGGGGTGACGCCTTTTTTGCCACTACGCAGATAGTTCTGCCTGTTCTCAGCAATCTGCTGTTTCTGCTGTGCCTGCTGTTTCTTGGGAAAAAGTTTTTCTGCCTTACAAGTATTCCTGTTTTGCTGGGCGCTGTGTTCTGCATTGTGAGAGCTGTTGATTTTGTATGGTGGAGGATGCTTATTGACATAATCGTCTGCCTTGCAGGCTCAGTTCTCTATACCGCCGTTGCGTTCGGCGTTGTAAAAAGCAAGTGGCCTCTGGTGCCGCTGTTTACAGTGCCTGTGATCTACAGGATTTTTGCCGGAGCGGCCCTTTTAAAGGATACCGTGAACCCTATCTCCCTTGTGGACGGACTTCAGGAGTTGTCTATCCTATGCGCCTATATAGGTCTGCTGTTTGCAGCTATTGCCATGAAGAAAGAGAAGGAAGCCGGCAAAGATGAGGAGAAAGCCAAAGCGCCTAAGGCAGGCTTTTCAAAGCTGATGAAGTTTGGGAAAAACAAAGACAATGAAAAAACGGAGGAATTAAATACCTCTCAGCCGGAAAACAATGTTTCCTGTGAGGCTGAAGCGATGGAGGAGGATAATTCCGCCGAAGAAAGCGCAAACACTGCGGAAAGCGAAGTAAACGAAACTGGAGAATAACAGATGACTAAGGGAAAGCACTCCGGAGCACATACGGCCGTTGGGCCTGCCGTGAAACGGAGCAGAGGCGGAAGAGCCGGCGAACACACGGCCTATAAGCAGCCGGCCTTTAAACTGCCTGCAAAGCCTGTAATCAAACTGAATAAAAAACAGATCATTATCAGCTGCGCTGCTGCACTTGCGGTCTTGATTGCGCTTTTTTCGGCTCTGCTTGCAAATTCCGACAGGCGAGACTACAGGCGTTTCATGGCGCAGGCGGCAGAGGGATACGCTGCCGGCGATTACGACACGGCACTGAGCTGTCTCAGAAAGGCTGCTGCCATTGAAAATAAAGACGAATGTCTTGTGCTTATGGCGGACTGCTATGAGGCTCAGGGAAACTTTGATAAGGCCATAGAGACTTTGAGCAAGGCAGAAGCTTCGGAGGAGAGTATTTCAAAGCGCCTTGCCAAGCTCAGGCAGGAGAGGGCAAAGCTTTCAGGCGAAGCGAAAAAATCCGTAGCAGGGCGGAAATATGACGCACGGACAAGAACTCTGAAGCTAAACGAGCTGGGGATAGATGACACGGCTCTGACGGAGGTGGCAAAGCTTACCAACCTGGAAAGGCTTTCTCTGACGGGCAACTCCATAAAGGATGTAAGCTCTCTCGGAAAGCTTACCGCACTTGTGAGTCTTAACCTGAGCGGAAACAAGGTGGAGGATATTTCTCCGCTTTCCGGATTGAAAGGACTGAAATTCCTTGCCCTTGACGGAAATCCCGTTGAGGAGCTTACCGCCGTTACGGAGCTTGAAAACCTGAGTATTCTCAGCATAAAGGGAATAGAGATAGGCTCTGAGGAGCTTAAAGAGCTGTCCCTTGCCATGCCTGACTGCACGATAATAAGCGGAGAAACGGATGGGGAGACAGTGGAACTGAGCATTGGGGGAGAGAGCTTTTCCTCCGATGTGGAGGAGCTTGATCTGAGCGGAAGAGGCATAAAGAACCTGAGCGCTCTCAGCTACTGCCCGAATCTGAAAACTCTGAACATAAGCGGAAATCAGGTAAGTGACCTGTACGCAATAATGAATATTCCCGGCCTTAAAGAGCTGAACATGGCCGACAACATGGTGAGCGATCTGCGGCCGCTTATGGGGCTTACGGAGCTTGAAAGCGTTGACGCTTCAGGCAATAAGGTGACAAGAACCACCGCTCTGGGAACTATGGAAAACCTTATGGTGCTGAAGCTTTCGGGCAATCCGCTCAATGACTATTCGGGGATTACCAAGCTTCAAAATATCCGCTATCTGGAGCTTGACAACACGGATCTAAAGGACGAAGATCTGGAGCAGTTCAAATCAATGGCGTCTCTTGTGGAGCTGTCCCTGAAGGATAATCCACAGCTTTCGGGAGAGGCGGTTGACAAGCTCAAGCTAAAGCTCAGCGGCTGCGTGATAAAAAATTCCGAGCTTGTGTACGCCGTGAGAGTGGGCAAGGAGATAGTAGAGGGCAACGCCAAAGAGCTTAAACTGAGCGGCCTTGGAGTTTCCGATCTTTCACCTCTCAAGAGCCTGAGCTTTCTTGAGACCATAGACCTGTCTTCAAATGACATCAGCAACATTTACCATATCGGAGTGTGTCCGAGCGCTGACAAAATAACCAGTCTTAACCTTGCGTCAAACAAAATTTCGGATGTAAGTCCACTCAAGTCTCTTGAAAATCTGGAAACGCTTAACCTTGCCTATAATGAAATAAGCTCTGTTTTGAACCTTATGAATATGAGCAGCCTGAAAACCCTTGATTTAACGGGAAATCCGCTGACTGAGCGGCAGATAGAAGATTTGCGGGAGAGCATACCTAACTGTCAGGTTATCTTTGACTGACTGTTTCATCTTTTGCAATATTTGTAGTTTTGTACAAAATTATAGAAAATCTTCGTATTGCTTGCACAATATTTTAGCATTTTATAAAAAATACTTCTTTTTTTATCTGAAGTGTGTTATTATAGCATCAACAGGAGAAGCAAATTTTTCCTGTAATGGCACTTACAGCATATGAAAGGAGTTGGCACTAATGAAGTTCACTTTTACCGACAAACGAATGGAGTCTTCCGGAAGCATCAGAGATTATGCAATAAAGAAGATCAGCAAGCTTGACCGTTTTTTCAAGACCGAGGCTGAGGCCTTTGTCACATTCAGCCTCGAAAGAGGCAGATGTATGGCCGAGATAACCATTCATAATAACGGTATGTACTACCGTGCAAGCGAACTTACACATGATATGTACGCTTCCGTGGATTCCGGCGTTGCCGCTATCGAGCGCCAGATCCGCAGAAACAAGACCCGCCTTGCTAAAAAGCTTAGGGAAGGGGCAGTGGAGCGTGAGGCCATACCTGAGTATATGAGCGCTGAGGATGAGGAGGACGAAGAGTTTAAAATCGTTCGCAGCAAGCACTTTTCCATTAAGCCCATGTCTCCTCAGGAGGCTATCCTTCAGATGAATCTGCTTGACCATGAGTTCTTCGTGTTTAAAAACATGGATGAGAACGACGCCGTTTCCGTTGTCTATAAGCGCAGAAACGGGGATTACGGTCTTATAAGCGATGAGGGCGAAGTGGATTAAGCTCAGAACCTAATCGTAATAAAAGTACATTGTTCAAATAAAAAAAGCCCCGGTATTTCCGGGGCTTTTTCATACATACCGTAAAAAACTGTCATATTAAGAAAGCTTCAGTCAAAAGACGATGTTTTTATAACAAAAGACTGTTAAATACATATTTAATATTGCATATATTAGGTTATAGGTTTAACATAGAATTGAAAAATGAAAAGACATAATAGGAGGTCTGTATCATGAAATGCCCTCGCTGCGGAAGTGAAATGAATGTGGACGGACACCGTAAGTATGCCATCCAGATGTGCTACAACTGCGGTTACATTGAAGGTCGTGACGGAGACAACGGCAAAGAGCAGTCCAACGTCACTAACTTTGAACATATGAAGTCTCTGAACTTTAACGAGCTTGCGGTCTTCCTTTCCAACGGTCTGGGAGTTGACAAGAACAAAATCGTTGAATGGATGGACAATGTCAACGACTGAGAAATTCCTGTGAATTTTTCGGCTGTTCTGCCTGTAATGTTTCGTAAATCCTCAATCCTCTCTGCCAGATAGCTTGTCTGAATCCTTCGGTGTACGGCTGTATACCGAAGGATTTTTTTCTGTGAGCGGAAGGACTTCCGTACGGAGAGGGGCAAAACCCTATAAGCGCCCTAAAAGGCTTTTTCGCTCAAAAGCTTAATATCTCTTGTAAAGAAACGAGGGATAAGTTATAATTGAGCACAGAAATAAATGAGGTGAGAAAATGGAAGAAATCAAGGAATACGGAACACTTTATATAGTGGCAACTCCCATAGGAAACTCAAGGGATATGTCCCCCAGAGGTATGCAGATACTCAGCGAGGCGGATATGATCGCCGCTGAGGACACAAGGCGTTCAATGATACTTTTAAACAAGCTGGAAATTAAAAACAGGCTTGTTTCAAACCATAAATTCAACGAGTACGGCAAGGCCAATTATTTTATAAACGAGCTTAAAGCAGGAAAAAGCGTGGCTGTTATCACGGATGCAGGCACTCCATGCATTTCAGATCCTGGCAACGAGCTTATTAAAGCTGCCGTTGCGGAGGGGATAAAGGTGGTTGGCGTTCCCGGCTGCTGCGCTGCCGTGAATGCGCTGGCGATTTCCGGCTTTGACCTTTCAAGCTTTCTGTTCTACGGCTTTTTCCCCAGAGAAAACTCCGAGCGGAGAAAGCTTCTGGAAAAAATGCGCCGTGGCGACACCAGAACCTATGCGCTCTATGAGTCCCCCAAACGCATTATGGAGCTGGTGGATTTCCTTATAAACGAGGATGCCGATGTTCAGCTGTGCCTGTGCAACGACATGACAAAGCTCCACGAGATGAGCTTCAGAGGTACTCCACAGCAGGTTAAGGAGCAGCTGCTTGAAAAAGGTAGCTACGAAAAGGGTGAATATGCGGTGGTTGTGGAAATTCAGCCGGATTATGTGTTCAACAAGGTGGAGCATACCGTTTCCCCCGAGGCCATGCTGGTTGACGAAATGGTTAAGGGCTTAAACCCCAAGGATGCGGTGGCGGCAGTGCTTGCCAATGAGAACAACTCCTACAGCAAAAATGAGCTTAAAGCCGCTTCTCTGAGACTTAAAAAAATGTTCGGTGAATAATATGGAAAATTCAAGGTTATACAGGGATATGCTTGCCGCTCTGCCCGATTTGCAGAAAGCGGTGCTGAGTCAGCCTGTTGACAAAAAAGCCGTCAGCAAGGTGATTATCAGGCCCGTAATGCTGAAAAATCAGCGGCTTTATCAGGTAGAGCGTTTTAAGGACAACAAAGCATACCACGAGAATCTCAGCGGAGAGGAGCTGATGGAGCTTTTCGGCAGGGAGCTGGATGGGAAATTCCGTCAGGCGCTTATAGCCTCTTTGGGTGAAAATGCCCAGTACTGCCTGAGACAGAAGGGCGGATACAAAAAGACCGGCGGCTCGGAAAATGAGTGCAAAAGCTGCGCTCCCCAGAGCCACAACAGGGAAAAAGAGTATATTCTGGCTGAGGGGGAGGAAATCCCTGCTCTTGTTGACCTTGGCGTTTTCACGGAGGACTACAGGATAGTAAAGTCAAAATACGACAAATACAAGCAGATAAACCGATTTATTGAGCTTATTGACCACCAGTTCAGCCAAAGCGGCAGAAAGAATATAACCATTCTGGACTTCGGCTGCGGGAAATCCTACCTTACCTTTATAATTTACTACTATTTCTCCGTAAAAAAAGGCATGGATGTTAAGATCATAGGTTATGACCTTAAAGAGGATGTGGTTGAAAACTGTGGGAGAATTGCCGAAAAGTACGGGTACACGGGTCTCAGCTTTGTTAAGGCTGATGTAAGCCGTGACCGACTTTATGACGAAAAGATAGACATGGTGGTGACACTCCATGCCTGCGATACGGCAACCGACTATGCCCTCAACTACGCCATAGAGCACGGAGCGGAATACATTTTTTCTGTGCCCTGCTGCCAGCACGAGATTAACTCAAGCATAAAAAAAGGCGGAGAACTGGATGTGTTTTTAAAGCACGGCATAATCAAGGAGCGTATGTCCGCCCTGCTGACAGATGCAATCAGAGCCGATGTGTTAGAGGATATGGGCTATAAGGTGGATTTGATAGAGTTTATTGACTTTGAGCATTCTCCCAAAAATATTATGATAAGAGCAAGAAGAACCGGCAGAAAAGGTACTGCCGGACGGGAAAGGGCAAAGGCTCTGGCCGAACGCTACGGCTTCAGTCAGTGCCTGCTTCGGTTGAGAGGATGAAAATTTATGAAGCCAACTGACGGATATATAGAGCGGGACACCGCCGGAATAAGACTTCTTAAAAAAAGCAAAAAAGGCCTGCTGCGGATGGTGTTCAGCCGATCGGGTCTTATAACCCTGCTCCTTGTTATTCAGGTTGCGGTGCTGTTCGGGCTGTTCTTCTACGCCAGAGGTATTCTGCCCTACTACTATGTGGCGGAAGCTGCGTTTACGGTTGTTATGGTGCTTTATTTGTTTAACAGCAGTCATGATCCATCGGCAAAACTGAGCTGGCTTGCCCTTATAATGGTCCTGCCTGTGTTCGGAGCATTGCTTTTCCTTTACACCCACAGTAATCTGGGCCACAGAATGTTAAAGGAACGCTTTGCTCAGGTGAGCAGGGAAAGTCAGGATAAGCTCAAACAGGACGAGCGAGTTTATGAAAACTTTAAAAAGAATGCGCCGCAGGCGGCGGGACTTTCCCGATACCTGAAAAGGGGCGGCTGCCATCCCGTTTTCGACAAAACAAATGTTAAGTATTTTCCGCTGGGGGAGGATAAGTTTGCAGAACTTCTTGTTCAGCTCAAAAAGGCGGAAAAGTTTATTTTCCTTGAGTATTTCATAGTTGATGAAGGACTCATGTGGGGAAAGGTTCTGGAGGTTCTGGCTGAAAAGGCCGCTAAAGGCGTAGAGGTACGCATGATGTATGACGGAACCTGCGAGTTTGCCCGCCTGCCCCATGACTACGCTAAGCGTCTGGAGGAGCTTAATATAAAGTGCAAAAGCTTTGCCCCTCTTACACCGTTTGTGTCTACCCACTATAACTACCGTGACCACAGAAAAATTCTGGTGGTTGACGGCAAGGTGGCTTTTACAGGCGGGGTAAACCTTGCCGACGAATATATAAATGTGGTGGAACGGTTCGGCCACTGGAAGGACACGGCTGTCATGCTGGAGGGAGAGGCGGCAAAGAGCTTTACCCTTATGTTTTTGCAGATGT
Source organism: Candidatus Limivicinus sp. (assembly GCA_029264685.1). GTDB lineage: Bacteria > Bacillota > Clostridia > Oscillospirales > Oscillospiraceae > Limivicinus. The sequence continues at coordinate 9,503 of JARHZW010000049.1, read as the reverse complement.
GGAACGTCAGCGAAAAAGAGTCGGAGGATTACGAAAAATACCTGAACATTCCACCTCACAGAATCCCCGATGCTCCCGGCTATGTTATACCCTACGGAGACTGCCCTCTTGACAACGAGCGGGTGGGGGAATGGGTTTACATGGATCTGCTGAACAGGGCCAGAGATTATATCTACATTATGACGCCTTATCTTATTCTGGACGGCGAAATGGAAACTGCAATAAAATTTGCGGCAGAACGGGGCGTTGATGTGCGTATAATCATGCCAGGTATACCGGACAAGAAAATGCCCTATGCTCTGGCAAAGACCCATTACAGCTCTCTGCTGGAGTCAGGGGTTAAGATATATGAGTATTCCCCAGGCTTTGTCCATGCAAAGGTGTTTGTGGCCGATGACAGGGAGGCCGTAGTGGGAACTATAAACCTTGATTACAGAAGCCTGTACCACCATTTTGAGTGTGCCGCATATATGTACGAGGCCTCCTGCATACCGGATATAAAAGCGGACTTTTTGCAGACTGAGGAAAAATGCCGCACCGTCACCCATGAAACGGTGAAAAACGAGAAATTCATCGTGAAGGCCACGGGAGTTGTGCTGAAAGCCATTGCGCCGCTTATGTAAGAATATTTTTCCGTAAACGGTAAAATATATGTGCATGACCGAAATGCAGCGGAGCGGATGTATATGCTCCACAAAAAACAATATGCTTTTACAGTTTTTCCCTGCCTTCGGGCAGGGAAAATTTTTTTGAAAAATTTCTTGACAAAGTCATATGAATGAATTATCATATGAACAGATAAACATATGAATGGAGGCTCATATAAGATGCAGGACCAAGAGGCCATAGACTGCAAGGTAAAATGCGGCGGCCATGACCATCAGGAATTGCTAAAAAAAGTAAAAGGTGAAATGCCTAAGGATGAGCTGATATGCGACCTTGCAGACCTTTTCAAAATTTTCGGCGATACAACAAGAATGAAAATACTCTTTGCCCTTTTTGAATCCGAAATGTGCGTGTGCGCCATAGCGGAGCTTCTGGGCATGGAGCAGTCGGCTATCTCTCACCAGCTTCGCATACTGAGAAACGCAAAGCTTGTGGGGAAGCGGCAGGAAGGCAAGAATGTCTATTACTTCCTGCTTGACAACCACGTAAGAACCATAGTCGCTCAGGGCTATGAACATATTATTGAAGAAAGGAAATAAAGAAATGAAAAAAACATTTAAAGTGGAAAACCTTGACTGCGCACATTGCGCCGCACTTATCGAAGAGGGCGTACAGAAGATTTCCGGAGTACAGCACGCAAGCCTTAATTTTATTGCTCAGAGACTTGTTGTGGAAGCGGAAGAGGATGATTTTCCTGCAATAATCAAAAATATAAAAAAGACCGTTAAGAAGATTGAGCCTGATTGCAGCATTGAATTTTAAGAGGTTTGTATGAGCAGGAGACAGAAAAGAGAGCTTTACCGCATCATAGCCGCCGCTGTGCTGGCGCTTTTGGGAGCTGTGCTGCCGGTAGGGGAGCTGTGGAAGTTTATAATCTTCACGGCGGCCTACCTTGCGGCAGGCTATGATGTGCTTATAGGAGCTGTGCGGAAGATAATCAACGGACAGCTGTTTGACGAAAAATTCCTTATGTCCATTGCCACTCTGGGCGCATTTGCCTTGCGTGAATATCCCGAGGCGGCAGGCGTTATGATTTTCTACCAGATAGGCGAGTTCTTTCAGGGACTGGCCGTGGGCAAGAGCCGCAAATCCATTGCCGCACTTATGGACATCAGACCCGACACCGCAACCGTTATAAGGGACGGACAGGAAATTACCGTAAGTCCGGAGGAAATTCAGCCGGGAGAAAGGCTTATTGTGCGTCCCGGAGAAAAAATACCCCTTGACGGAATGGTGATTTCGGGGCATACTACAGTTAACGCTTCTGCACTTACCGGTGAGAGCCTGCCCATTGACCTGAAGGTTGGCGACAGAGCGGTCAGCGGTTCGGTAAATCAAAGCGGAGTTATTGAAATTCAGGCAGAAAGCGTGTATTATGAGAGTACGGTAGCAAAAATTCTGGAGCTTGTGGAAAACGCCGCCGAAAAGAAAGCAAAGGTGGAGAGCTTCATAAGCCGTTTTGCCCGCTGGTATACTCCCGTCGTGGTGGTATGTGCGCTGTTTCTGGCTTTCCTGCCGCCGCTTCTGTTCTCCCAGCCTTGGGAGACATGGATAGAGAGGGCGCTTATTTTCCTGATGGTGTCATGTCCCTGTGCTCTTGTGGTCTCCATCCCGCTTAGCTTTTTTGCAGGTATGGGCGGAGCTTCAAAGCAGGGTATACTTATTAAAGGTGCGGCGTCCATCGAAAGCCTTGCAGGCGTGGACAGTTTCATTTTTGACAAAACCGGTACTCTTACGGAGGGCAGCTTTAATGTGGAGGCTATCCATTCGGATAAGCTTACCGAAGCTGAACTTCTTGATGTGGCAGCTGCTGCGGAGAGCTTTTCAAATCACCCCATTGCAGAGTCCATTGTAGCAGCTCACGGCGGACACATCGATAAAACAAGAGTTTCCGAGGCACAGGAAATGGCAGGCTTAGGCGTGAAGGCGGTTATCGACGGAGAGCTTTTCTACATCGGCAACTCCGCACTTATGGATAAGGCCGGCGCCAAATGGCATGACTGCCACCTGAGCGGCAGCATTATCCATGTTGCAAAGGGAAGCGAATATCTGGGTCATATCGTTGTTAACGACAGAATCAAAGGCAACTCCCGCAAAGCCATTGACGCTCTGAAGGAACTGAAGATCAAGAACCTCTTTATGCTCAGCGGAGACAAGAAGGAGATTGCGCTGAGTGTAGGCGAAAAGCTGGGCATCGACAATGTTCAGTATGAGCTTTTGCCGGATGAAAAGCTTGACAGGCTTCAGGAGCTGATTGACGGCGGCAGGGTCTGCGCTTTCGTGGGCGACGGTATAAACGACGCTCCGGCGCTTATGCGCTCCAATGTGGGAATAGCAATGGGCGTTATGGGTTCGGATGCAGCCATTGAGTCCTCGGACATAGTGCTTATGGACGATGACCCGCTGAAACTTCCCACCGCTCTTAAAATCTGCCGCAGAACCATGGCTATTGCAAAGGAGAACCTTGTTTTTGCCCTTGGAATTAAGGTGCTGATCCTTATTTTAAGTGCACTGGGCTATACAAATATGTGGATAGCCATTTTCGGAGATGTAGGTGTGATGCTGCTGGCGGTTCTTAACGCCATGCGGGCAATGATGAAAGTTAAATAATCTTCTTTTCCCGCTGTGGTTACACAGCGGGAAAAAGGCGTTTATAATAATACAGAGATAGAGGAGACATGAAAATGCTGTGTCTTGAACACATCAGCTGGAATTCCCCTGACGGGAAGCAGCTTTTAAAGGGACTTGACCTGGAAATACCGGACGGAAAGCTGGTTGTTGTTACAGGTCCCAACGGCGGCGGTAAAACCACCCTTGCCAAAATAATAGCCGGTATAGAAACACCTCTTTCCGGTAAAATAATTCTGGACGGAGAGGATATAAGCGACAAAAATGTGACAGAACGAGCCCGTATGGGCCTGAGCTTTGCCTTTCAGCAGCCTGTGCGCTTTAAGGGCATAACCGTGCGCCGCCTTATTGAGGTGGCCGCAGGAAGAGAGCTTAAAGATCTGGAGCTGTGCGAAATTCTGGGCAAGGTGGGTCTCTGTGCCAAGGAGTACATTGACCGTGAGGTAAACGCCACCTTGTCAGGCGGCGAAATCAAGAGAATAGAAATTGCAACCGTTATTGCCCGTGACTCCAAGATTGCCATTTTTGACGAGCCGGAGGCCGGAATTGACCTGTGGAGCTTCAAAAACCTTATCGAGGTTTTCCGTCAGATGCACGAGGAAAAGAAAAACACCCTTATCATAATCTCCCATCAGGAGCGTATACTGCGTATAGCAGACGAGATAGTGCTGGTTGCAAACGGTAAAATTCAGGACAGAGGCCCCAGAGAGGAAATGCTCAAGTCCATGCGCTTTAAAGCCATGGAGCAGGAGGCCGCTGCCTGCGGAAGAGGGGAGGCAGTTTTCAGTGAATGAGATTACAAAGGATATACTGAGAAGAATAGCCGTATTTAAAGAAAAATACATGAGCTCTGCGTACAGTATCCGTGAGGACGGAGACTGCGTGGGCCGTCAGGCCAATGAAAATGTTACCATAGAGAATACAGAGGGCAAGCCCGGAATTGTGGTCCATGTAAAGGCCGGCAGCAAGGGCGAGACCGTTTATATTCCTACCTGCGTCACAAAGAGCATGGATGACCTGGTTTATAACGATTTTTATATAGGCGAGGGCGCTGAATGCACCATCGTTGCAGGCTGCGGAGTTCACACCGATTCCCATGAGGCCGTGCGCCATAACGGCGTGCATCGCTTCTTCCTTGGGAAGGACTCCAAGGTCAAATATCTTGAAAAGCATGTTGGAACAGGCGAGGGCGAGGGTATACGCAGCATTGACCCTGTTACCGAGGTTTATATAGGCGAGGGCGCCTTCCTTGAAATGGACACCTCCCAGATCGGCGGCGTGGACAGAGCAGACAGAAAGACCACCGGCACAATCGAGGCCAGAGGCAAGCTTCTTGTAAGAGAAAGACTGCTGACCGAGGGCGAGCAGACCGCAGATACATATTTTGATGTGGAGCTTAAAGGTGAGGATTCCAGCGCCGATATTATTTCCCGCTCCGTGGCAAGAGGAAAATCACGCCAGACCTATACCTCCACCATCACCGGCTCTGCCAGATGCAGCGGCCATTCCGAGTGCGACTCCATTATTGACGGCGAGGCCATTGTGGATGCTGCCCCCAGACTTAATGCCCACCACAGCGATGCGGCTCTTATCCACGAGGCTGCTATCGGAAAAATTGCAGGTGAGCAGATTTTGAAGCTCCGCAGTTTGGGGCTTACTGAGCAGGAAGCCGAAAACATGATAATCGAGGGCTTCCTCAGCTGAAGTTTTTATAGCTGTATACAAAAAGGGCGTGTTTTTGCACGCCCTTTTTTGTTTTGCCGTTCATTGCAGATTTATCTGTTATATGTTAAAATAAAATGCGGATTAAATAATAAGCGAGGGATAAAATGGCGCAGCGATTGGATATTTCAAATAAAATGGGAGAAATGCCCGTTAAAACCCTGCTCCTTGACATGGGAATTCCGATGATGATTTCCATGCTGGTGCAGGCATTGTATAACATTGTGGACGGTATATTCGTGGCACAGATCAGCGAGAATGCACTCACTGCGGTGTCCATGGCTTTCCCTATGCAAAACCTTATAATTGCCTTTTCAGTGGGTAACGGCGTTGGTATAAACGCAAATCTGTCCAGAGCCTTGGGCAGCGGAGACCGTGAAAAGGCCGATTCGGCGGCAAAGAACGGCCTTTTTCTGCAAGGTCTGAGCTATCTGCTGTTCTTGCTTATCGGTATTTTCGCAGCCGAACCCTATATGGCGGCTCAGACCAGTGACCCTGAAATTTTCAGCTATGGTGTTAACTATCTGAGAATAGTGCTGTGCCTTTCCGTGGGTGTTTTTGCGGAAATCAGCTTTGAACGGTTTTTACAGTCTACAGGCAGAGCAAAGTATTCAATGTATACTCAGCTCAGCGGTGCGCTGTTCAACATAGTTTTCGACCCGATTTTAATTTTCGGTCTTTTGGGCTTTCCGAAAATGGGAATTGCGGGTGCAGCCGTGGCTACCGTGGCAGGACAGCTGTTCGGCGCAGCTGTGGGACTTACGCTTAATGTTAAGAAAAACCACGAAATAAGCCTGAATCTGAAAGGCTTCAGACCGGACGGAAGAATGATAAAGGATATGTGTAAGGTAAGCGTACCGTCAATTGTCATGTCATCTGTTATCTCCCTTACTATCTTCCTAATGGATCTTATACTGAAAGGCTTTTCCACCACGGCCGTGGCGGTTTTCGGGGTTTACGGAAAGCTTCAAAGCTTTGTGTTTATGCCGGTGTTTGGTCTAAACAACGCCATTGTGCCTATAATTGCCTATAACTACGGCGCAAACAAGCCGCATCGTATACACGAAACTATAAAATACGGTATTCTTTACGCCACGGGAATTCTGCTTGTGGGCTTGTTGCTTATGCAGACTATGCCACGGGCCATGCTCAAAATGTTCGACGCAAGCGAATACATGATGTCCATCGGTATTCCTGCCCTTAAAATTATAAGCACTTCCTTTGTGTTTGTGGGTGCTAACATAGTCTGCTCCTCCGGCTGTCAGGCCTTCGGAAAAGGCGTGTACAGTCTGATGATTTCCATTATTCGTCAGATTTTGGCGCTGCTGCCTATTGCATGGCTTTTAAGCCTTACAGGACGACTTGAGCTTATATGGCTCTGCTTCCCGATTTCCGAGGCTATTGCCTGTGCCGTTTCTGCTCCGCTGCTGAAACATGTTATCAGAAAATCAGGAATGAGCCTGAAAAAATAATACCTGCATGAAAAAACATCCACTGTATACCAGTGGATGTTTTTTCAATATCTTATTATTTCCAAAATTATTTCAAAACTGCTGCCCGACCTGCTTCATAGGCTTTAAGGTTAAGCTCAAGGGATTTTTCCGGAACGGTATCACGAATGATCTCTTCCCAGTCAATATCCCCGAAGTCAAGGGCGGCGGTCATTGCGCCGAAAAGCACCACATTCATGCATTTGGGGTTTCCAAGCTCCATGGCGATGTCTGCGGCGTTCAGAGTGTGGCATTTGAAACTGCTCACCATTGCCTCCAGACAGCCCTCAGGATACTCGCAAAGGCCTGCGGCAACGGTGGAGGAGGGAATCTCGTAGTCATTTATAACGGCAATGCCGTCGGGCTTTAAAAACTCCGCATATCTCACAGCTTCCATTTTCTCGAAAGCTATCATAATGTCGGCGGCGCCTTTGCCGATAACGGGGGAATAAACCTTTTCTCCCCAGTGTACCTGAGTGGACACGCTTCCGCCACGCTGGCTCATGCCGTGAACCTCGGACATTTTAACATCATAGCCCATTTTCATAAGGCCGTTAACCAGAATTTTAGCCGTCAGGATAGCGCCCTGACCGCCTACGCCTACTAAAAGTGCGCTTTTGGTATTCATTTTCAGCACTCCTTTCTGCTTATAGCCTTAACAGGGCAGACCTGAGCACAAATTGTGCAGCCTACGCACTGGTTGGGGTCTATAGAGGATTTGCCATCTTTTATCATAAGTGCGGGGCAGCCCACGGAAATGCACTTCTTGCAGCCTATGCACTTGTTTCTGTCTACCTCACAAAGTCCCTTTTCGTGCTGTATACGCTTAATGAGCAGGCAGGGACGGCGGGAGATGACGGCGGAGGGCTCCTCGGAATCCAACGCCTTTGTTACAGCGTCCTCCATTGCCTTTAAATCCCATGGGTCTGCAATGAAAATGTTCTTGTAGCCCATGGAGCTTAAAACATCCTCAATTTTAATGGACTCCGCAATTTCACCCTGAAGGGTAAAGCCGCTGCCCGGATTATCCTGATGACCGGTCATGCCGGTGATGGAGTTATCCAGAACCACAGGCACCATGTTACCCTTGTTGTAAATTATTTCGGCGGCACCGGTCATGCCGGAATGGAAGAATGTGGAATCGCCCACAACGCCGAGAAACTTTTTGCTCTTCTGACCTGAAAGCTCCAATGCCTTTGAAAGACCCATACCCACGGAGAAACCGCCGCCCATGCACACGCAGCTGTCAAGGGCAGACAGGGGAGGGGCCGCACCCAGAGTGTAGCAGCCTATATCGCCGGTGACAACATAGTTCTTGTGCTTGGAAACGGAGTAGAAAAAGCCTCTGTGGGGGCAGCCGGGGCAGAGAGCGGGAGGACGGGAGACAGGCTCTACGGCAGGCTTTACGGTTTCGGGCTTTTGACCGAAGATGCGCTCCTTTAAAAGCTGAGGGTTCAGCTCATACATATTTCCCGTAAGCTCCTTGCCTATGCACTCTATGCCGGCGGCCTTGATTTCCGTTTCCATAAAGGGCTCAAGCTCTTCAACTATGTACAGCTTTTCCACCTTGGAGGCAAATTCCCTTATTAAATCCATGGGGAGAGGCCATGTAAGACCAAGCTTTAAAAACGAGCTGTCCTTGGGGAAGGCGTCCTTTGCGTACTGATAGGCGATGGATGCGGTGATTACTCCGATTTTGCTGCCGTTGAGTTCCATTGTGTTAAGAGGGCAGCTGTTGGAATAGACCTGAAGAGCCTCCATATGAGCCTCTACCTTCTGATGGTTTGCATATGCGTTTGCAGGAGTGGAAACATTTTTACGCACGTTGCGTTTATACTCTGGCACTTCTCTTTCCGTTCTCTCGCCAAGCTCCACAAGGCTCTTGGAGTGGGACACTCTGGTAGTGGTACGGAAAAGCACGGGAATATCAAAGCTTTCGGAAATGTCATAGGCGTACTTCATGTAGTCTATGCACTCCTGAGAATCGGAGGGCTCAATCAGACAGAGCTTTGCAGCTTTGGCATAGTAGCGGTTATCCTGCTCGTTCTGAGAGGAGTGCATACTGGGGTCATCGGCGGTGACGATGACAAAACCGCCGGTCACGCCGTTGTATGCGGCAGTAAACACAGGGTCGGCAGCCACATTGAGACCTACATGCTTCATGGCACACAGGCTGCGAACGCCGCCGATGCTGGCACCGTAGGCCATTTCTGTTGCCACTTTTTCGTTGGGCGCCCACTCGCAGTAGAGTGAGTCCTTGTACAGGGGAAGATTTTCAAAAATTTCTGTGCTTGGGGTGCCGGGGTAGGCAGAGCATACCTTCACACCGGCCTCATAGGCACCACGGGCAATGGCCTCATTGCCGGACATCAAGTATTTCAATACTGTATCCACCTTTCTTTTTGGTTTTGATTATTTTATCCCCTGAAATTCGGAAACTGTTTCGGCGGAAACTTTCGGCAGGGGAATACCGTCCCAGAATTCAATGGCGTTCATGCCGTCCTCGTAGCTTCCGGTGTAAAGAACACTTCCGTCGGCTGTGAATCCGGCAGTAAAATAAGGGCCTAAACTGAGAGCAACTATATTCTCCCAGTGGTCTACATTTGTTTCGCCACGGTCATTCCAGCCTGCGGCAACCACGGTACCGTCGGCTTTAAGACCCACGCAGTGCTGGAAACCTGCGTATATAGCAATTATATCTGTCCAGTCCTGAACATTGCACTGTCCGTACTGGTTATATCCGGCGGAAAGCACGGTTCCGTCAGCTCTGAGACCCAGAGAGTAGTCATAGCCTGCGGCAACCTGCACCACATCCGACCATTCGGAAACATCACACTGTCCGTAGTGGTTCTGACCTGCGGCAACCACGGTGCCGTCCTTTTTAAGACCCAGTGTGTGGAACTGACCGGCGGCAACCTGAACTATGTCCTGCCAGTCCGAAACCTGATGCTGACCTGTGGAGTAGCCGGAGTGGTTTGTGTCCTTACCCACGGACAC
>JARHZW010000033.1 GCA_029264685.1 Candidatus Limivicinus sp. | reverse complement strand
TCAGCATGGAGGAGCAGGGCTGCATCAGTCAAAAGGAAGCCCAGCGGCTTTTGTGCTTTTGCAACAACACAGGCCCTGCGTTTCTGGTGGGTGCCGTAGGCTCTGGGGTTTTTCACTCGGCCAAGGCGGGAATACTGCTGTACATAATACACATCATCTCCGCCCTGATATGCGGTATTTTACTCAGCGGAAAGGAGGAGTTTCACTCCTCTCCCCTTGTTCCCCGTGCCGCCGTTAGTTTTTCCGCCGCATTAAGCAGCGCCGTGAGAAGCGCCGTTATGAATATGCTGAATGTCTGCGGCTTTGTGCTCACCTTCGGCGTATTTACAGGACTTCTGGAATGCGGAGGCTTTCTCCCTTCCCTGTGCAATTTTCTCTCCCTTAAATCAGGCATAGACTACAGCGTCATAAGGGCCTTTATCATCGGGCTGTTTGAACTGGGCGGCGGCGTGGGCGCAATGTCGGGCATGGCATTAAATGCTCAAAACCTTGCTCTTGCCGCCTTTATGGTGGGTTTCGGCGGCCTTTCGGTTCATTTCCAGACCTTATCCCTGATTGCGGACAAGGATATAAAAAGCGGCCCTCATTTTGTCGGACGACTCCTGAGTGCTGTTCTGGCCGCTGTTTTTGCCTACATTGCAGGGGGTTTTCTGTAAAAAACAGCCCTCGCAAGCCGAAACGGCCTGTGAGGGTTTATGGCTTTTATGTAATTTCAGAATTTAAACACTATGCCCGCCAGCGCCGACAGGCCGATGAAAACTATAGGGTGCAGGTCCTTTGTCTTTTTGACCCATCGGGTCAGCACCAGCAGAACCGCAGCCAGTGCAATGGCCTTAAAATTAAACAGGCTCAAAAGCACGCCGCTGCTCAGAAATTTTTCTACATTAAAAAGTGCGATTTTCACCACGAGCACGCCGGCCGAGGCGATAAGCGCCACGGAGCAGGGGCGCAGACCGTAGAAAACGGAATCCACCGTTTTGTTCTGCCGAAACTGCTCAAGGATTTTTGCGATAATCATAATTATCACTATGGCAGGGCAGATAAGCCCCAGAGTTGCGATAATTGCGCCGGGAATACCACCGGTAAGATAGCCCACATAGGTGGCCATATTAACGCCGATAGGGCCGGGAGTTGACTCGGAGACCGCAATCATATCCGCAAGCTGAGAGCTGGTAAACCAGCCGGTACGCTCGGACATATCATAGAGGAACGGCAGAGTTGCAAGGCCGCCGCCAACGGAGAAAAGGCCGGTGAAAAAGAATTCACAAAACAGCTTCAGATATATCATTTTCCACGCCCTCCCATATTGACAAGCATAATGCCGCACAAGCCGCTGACAAGCACGAAGAATATGGGTGACATATCAAGAAACACGGACATGACAAAAACCAGTATAAAAATAGCCAGAGTTCCCTTGTCTGTAACGGCTTTTTTCCAAAGCTTCAAAACGGCGTTGAAAATCAGCACGCACACGCACACACGAACGGCCGCAAAGGCGCTTTTTACTGCGGGAATATCCGCAAAATTCGTAAGCACGGCGGCAATAACAGTAATAATAACAAGTGAGGGGAACACCACGCCCAGAGTTGCAAAAATTCCACCCCAGAAGCCTGCCACCTTATGACCCACAAAGGTCGCCGTGTTAACAGCTATTATGCCGGGGGTGCATTGACCCACGGCATAATAGTCCAGTAATTCTTCCTCACTTACCCAGTGTTTTTTCTCAACCAGTTCCTTTTCCAGCATAGGGATCATGGCGTAGCCGCCGCCGAAGGTCAGCCCGCCGATACGGGCAAAGGCGAGAAAAAGCTGCATAAGTTTTTTCATTCCGTCACCTTATTTTCCAAGACTTTCAGCGTAGCTGTTGTATTTTTCCACCTTTTCATCGCACTCGGCCTGACTCCTGCCTCTGATAAGCAGATAAACCTTCACCTTAGGCTCTGTGCCTGAGGGACGAACAATAAAGTTGGAGCCGTCAGCCAGCTCAAAGAACAGCACATTGGAGCCGAAGAAGGGGGTCTTATCCACCTTGCCCAGACCCTTTACGGCAATGCTGCCGTCCTTATAGTCACGGACACGGAGCACCTCCGTGCCTGCAATGTTCTCGGGAGGATTGGAGCGCAGATCGTCCATAAGCTTCTGCATCTTTGCCAGACCGTCAAGACCGGGCATAACAAGGTTCAGGGTCTTTTCCTTATAGTAGCCGTACTTCTCGTAAAGGGCATCCATAGCGTCAAGGAGAGTCATGCCCATGTTGTGGTAATGGGCGGCCATCTCCGCAATCATCATGGAAGCGGTAACGGCGTCCTTATCTCTTACATAATCGCCCATCATGTAGCCGTAGCTCTCTTCAAAGGCAAAAATATAATTGTAGCTTCCGGCAGCCTCCCAGTCGGCAATGCGCTCTGCCATAAACTTAAAGCCTGTAAAGGTGTCCTCAAAGTGGACATTATTATATTCGCACACGGCTCTTGTCATGCCGGTGGTCACTATGGAGCAGACCGCACCGGGATTTTCAGGCATGGTGCCGGTGGCTTTTTTTGCATTTATAACATAGTCAAGGAGCAGAATACCCATCTGGTTTCCTGTAATGGTAACATATTCGTCGCCACGGCGAACCATGGTTCCCACTCTGTCAGAGTCAGGGTCGGTGCCTATAATAAGGTCTGAGCCTACCTTCTTTGCAAGGTCAACCGCCAGATAGAAGCCCTCGGGGTTTTCAGGGTTGGGGCTTACCACCGTGGGGAAGGAGCCGTCCAGCACCATCTGCTCCTCAACGGGATAGAGGTGCTTTATGCCAAGGCGTCTCAGAGCCTCGGGAACCAGCTTATATCCGCAGCCGTGGAAGGGAGTGTAGACTATCTTAAAGTCATCTGCTGCCTTTTTGACCGCTTCTTTATCAATGGCCTGAGCCATCACATTCTCCAGAAATGCCTCGTCAGTCTCCTCGCCGATAATTTCAATTTTGCCCTCTTTCACCGCATCCTCAAAATTGCAGGTCTTGTAAGAGGTGAAAACATCGGAATTTCTCATGTTCTTTGCGATTGCCTCGGCTTTCTGAGGGGGAAGCTGTGCCCCGTCAGACCAGTAGACCTTATAGCCGTTATATTCCTTGGGGTTGTGAGAGGCGGTAATATTGAGACCCGCTCTGCAGCCGTAGTGACGCACCGCAAAGCTCAGTTCGGGAGTGGGGCGGAGAGCGTCAAAAATTCTGACCTTTATGCCGTTTGCTGCCATGACGCAGGCGGCCTCCTCGGCAAAATCACGGCCGTTCAGGCGGCAGTCATGGGCGATAACGATTCCCTCACGCATGGCCTCCTCCCCGTCGGCGGCAATGACCTGTGCAAAGGCCTGGGTGGCATGGCGGATAATATGGATATTCATGTGGTGAAGCCCCACCTTCATGGTGCCTCTGAGACCGGCAGTGCCGAATTCAAGGGGAGCGAAGAAACGGCTTTCGATTTCCTTTTCATCGTCCTTTATCTCGTCCAGTTCCTTCCACTCCGCCTCGGAGAGAGCGGGGTTATCCAGCCAGTGCTGGTATTCTTCCTTATAATTGCTCATTATTTTCCTCCTCGCATAAAGCTTTTGCATCCTCATATTTTTCTTCGGGAACATAGATGTCAACGCCGCATCCGCTCATTCCCAATATTACCTGTCCGAAGCTTCCGTCCCCCGGATAGGTAAGCAGGCATGGAATCCCGTAAGCCTCCAGCATATTTACCCTAAGCTCCGCACCCATATCCATGCTGTGCAGTCTCTCCAGAAACACAGGTCTGGACGGCTTGCCCTGCTTGTCTTTCGGCCAGCGTTTCAAGAGATTTTTGTCCGCTTGTCTGCCCCATTCGGGTTCAAGCGTATAATCCATATGTACACCTCCGGAGGTCGAGCTTCAAAAAAAGACTCGGCCCGCATAAATTATTTTTAATTATATCATATAACTTCAAAAATGTTTAGCGAATTTTTACACTTTTTGTCGCATTTATTTGTGGTAACGGGAGCCTTCATTTATTTTAAAGCCTCTGTACACCTGCTCAATGAGCATTACTCTGGCAAGATGATGAGGAAAGGTCATTTTAGACATACTGAGCTTAAAATCAGCCATAGCCTTCACCTCGTCGCATATGCCGAAAGAACCGCCGATTATAAAGCAAAGCTTGGGCTTTCCTGAATTTTCCCGCTCAAGTATGAGCTGCGCCAGCTCCTCGCTGCTTTTCTGCCTGCCTTCAACGCACATACAGCACACATAGGCATCCTTCGGTATCTGCTTTTTGATTTCCGCCCCTTCTTTTGAAAGAGCGGCACGAATCTCCTTGTCCGAAGGCTTTTCAGGCAGGCGCTGTTCGTCAAGCTCCGCAAGCTCAAAGCGGCAGTATGCCCCAAGGCGTTTTTTATACTCGGAAAAAGCCTCTATATAGTGCTTTTCTCTCATTCTGCCTACGCATATAAATTTAATCTCTCTCATTTTGCACCGCCTTCCCTACCGGCACCTGAAGAAATCCCAGCTCAGGGGCTACGAAAAGCCCCCTGTCCGTTCCCAGTGCCGCTTCTGCGGCGGCTCTTGCTATGGCCGGTCTGTTGTTTTCACGGCTCAGGTGGCCCAGAATAATATTTTCCGTGCCGGTATCGGAAAGGGTTTTCGCAAGACAGGCGCAGGCGGAATTGCTCAGGTGGCCATTATCGGACAAAATGCGCCGCTTCAAAACCGCCGGATAAGGCCCTTCTATAAGCAGGCGCTCGTCATGGTTTGACTCTATCAGCACCGTTTCCGCACCCATAAGCCCGTCCATGACCTCCTGTGTCACATGGCCCATGTCCGTGCCGAGGGCAAAAACGCCCTCACCCTCCACTCGATACCCCACGCTCTCGTCCGTATCATGGGGAGTACGGAAGGCACGGATTTTCAGATTTTCTATATAAAAATCTTCGTTAACAGGTATAATATGCAGGTTTTCCTCAATTTCGGGAATTTTCCCTGCAAGTCTGTTTGCAACGGTATGAGGCGCAAAAACAGGCAGAGCATAGTGGCGGCACAGCATTTTAAGGCCGGAAATGTGGTCGGAGTGCTCATGGGTAATGAGCACTCCGCCAATATCTTCCACATTTAATTGGGCCTCTGCCAGGGCGCTTTTCACCCGGCGCATGGAAATTCCGGCGTCGATTAAAATATTCGTCCCGACTCCTGAAACGAGAAGGCAGTTCCCGCCGGAGCCACTGGCAAAAACACTGACTGTCATACAGGAATACTCACTATCTTTTCGTAGCCGTCCTGTTCGTCAGGAAATTCTTCTATTCTGATGTCTGCCCCTATGCTGCACAGCTTGCCCACGAAATTCTCGTAGCCACGCTCAATGTAGTGAATATCCTCCACCACGGTCTCGCCTGCGGCGCAAAGGCCGGCAATTACCATCGCCGCACCCGCTCTCAAATCGCAGGCCATAACGGGAGCGCCGGTCAGCCTGTGACCGCCCTCAATGACGCAGACTCTGCCGTCAACCTGAATTTCTGCGCCCATTTTACGCAGTTCATTCACATATTTATAGCGGTTGTCATATATTCCCTCGGTAATAACGGAGGTGCCGTTTGCAAGGCAGAGCAGCACGCCTATCTGGGGCTGCATATCGGTGGGAAAGCCGGGATAGGGCAGAGTTTTCACATTTGCCCGTCTCAAAGTGCTTGCGCCCTTGACCAGAACGGAGTCCTCATACTGCTGAACGATGGTTCCGGTCTCACGGAGCTTTGCGGAAATGCACTCCAGATGCTTGGGAATGATGTTCTTTATAAGGACCTCTCCCCCTGTGGCGGCAGCTGCCACCATATAGGTTCCGGCCTCTATCTGGTCGGGAATAATGGTATATGTGCCGCCGTGAAGCTTCTCCACGCCGTTGATCTTTATAGTGTCTGTACCCGCACCACGGACATCGGCGCCCATAGAGTTTAAGAAGTTTGCAAGGTCAACGATATGAGGCTCTCTTGCGGCATTTTCAATAATGGTCCTGCCCTGAGCCAGAACGGCGGCTATCATAATATTCATGGTAGCGCCTACGGAAACCTTGTCCAGATAGATTCTGGCGCCGTGGAGCTTGCCGCCCTGAACGTCACCCAGAACAAAGCCTGCCTTAACATCGATGGTTGCGCCGAGAGCCTCCATGCCCTTAACGTGCTGGTCAATGGGACGGACGCCGAAATTGCATCCTCCGGGCATGGTGGTCTTGCAGACGCCGAACCTGCCCAGCATGGAGCCTATCAGATAGTATGAAGCTCTGATTTTACGCATCAGCTCAAAAGGAGCATCCTTATATGTTGCGTTTCTTGCGTCAACCTCAACGGTGGATTTATTTATATATTTCACCTTGCAGCCCAGATCGGACACAATGGTGAGCAGCATATCAACGTCGCTTATCTGAGGCAGGTTTTCAATGCGGCAGACACCGTCAACCAGAAGCGCAGCAGGGATAATGGCCACTGCCGCATTCTTGGCTCCGCTTATTTCAACTTCGCCGTGGAGGGGTTTACCGCCGTTTATTACATATTTTTCCATATATTATATACCTTCCGTAATTAAGGAATGAGTTTAAAGTCTGCTTAATTCCAGTTGACTATTCTAACACACTTGTGTTTCTATGGCAAGTTTTTTATTATTTTGACTGATTATTCAGGTATTTTTCCGCTTTCAGCAGGGCTACCGCCGTCTTTCCGTCGTCTATCTCCCCTGCCATGACCATGTTTACAAGCTGTGATAAAGGCAGCTTTTTTATATTAAGGTACTCATCCTCGTCCGGATGGGTCTTTCCTGCCTTCAGGCCAAGGGCAAGATATATATGTAAAACTTCGGTGGAAATTCCGGGAGAAGTGCAGTATCTTCCAAGATAAACCATTTCCTCCGCCGTAAAGCCCGTCTCCTCGGACAGTTCTCTCTCTGCGCTTGAAAGGGGCTCTTCCCCATACTCCAGTTTGCCTGCCGGAGCTTCAAGCATCATCCTGCCCATGGGATAGCGGAACTGCTCAACCATGTAGCAGTTGCCCTCCCCGTCAATCGGCAGAATGGTCACGCCGCCCGGATGCTCCACCACTTCTCTTTTCACAATGTGGCCGTTAAAAAGCTCCGCCTTGTCCATGCGGACATTTACGATCAGGCCTTTATATTTATATTCTTCCTCGATTTGCTTTTCGGTGAAATCCATTTTAACTCCTCCGTTTGCCGCTGAAGCGGTTTATATAAGCTTGCGATAACAGCAGATAATTTACTTTACATAACATCCGCTCCGCATTATAACACAGGCTTTCAGTGATTTCCATTGAATTTAAGGGAAATGTCAAAATATTTTTGTTTTTTCATGGCTTTTTTAAGTCTTACGCTTTAGTTAACAAATTTTTCTTTTATTTTTTGAATATATGTGGTAATATACCTGCGAGAGGATGTGAAACGCCGTGGCTCCAAAGCAGATGGGCATAAAAAAAATAGCGGAAAACCGTAAGGCATTCCACGAGTATTTCGTGCTTGAACGCTTTGAGGCAGGTATTGAGCTTGCTGGCACCGAGGTTAAATCTATAAGGGCCGGGCAGGTCAATATGAAGGACGCTTTCTGTACAGTTAAGGATGGGGAGCTGTTCGTAAGAGGTATGCACATAAGCCCCTATGAGCATGGTAATATTTTTAACCGTGACCCTGTAAGACCCAGAAGGCTTCTCATGCACAAGCGTGAGATTTTAAAGCTTAACAGTCGTGTTATGCAGGACGGCGTGGCTTTGATCCCTCTATCGCTGTACTTTAAAGACAGCCGTGTGAAAATGGAGCTGGGCCTTTGCAAAGGTAAAAAGCTCCATGACAAGCGTGATTCGGAAGCGGATCGGCAGTCTAAAAGAGATATTGACAGAATGATGAAGGAGAAAAATTTCCAATGAAAAATCCAGTAGTTACTTTTGAGATGGAAAACGGTGACATCATCAAGGCAGAGCTGTACCCCGAGTTTGCTCCCAACACCGTTAACAACTTTGTTTCTCTCGTTAATAAAGGCTTTTACAACGGTCTTATCTTCCACCGTGTAATTTCCGGCTTTATGATTCAGGGCGGTGACCCTCAGGGCACCGGTATGGGCGGCCCCGGATACTGCATTAAGGGCGAGTTTAGCGGCAACCGCTTCAATAACCCCTTGAAGCATGACCGTGGCGTGCTTTCCATGGCCCGTGCCATGGCTCCCAACTCCGCAGGAAGCCAGTTCTTCATTATGCATGAGAATGCTCCCCACCTTGACGGTCAGTATGCCGCTTTCGGCAAGGTCATCGAGGGTATAGAGAATGTGGATAAGATTGCCGCCGTACGCACCGATTTCAACGACAAGCCCAAAACTCCTCAGGTCATGAAAACCGTTACCGTTGAAACCTTCGGTGAAGTTTATCCCGAACCTGAGAAAGCATAATTTCAGTTAAAAGCTCTGCTTTTGCAGCTTTTCTAAACTTTTTACATCATGTTAATTTGCTGTGCCGCTTCTGCGGCACAGCAGAGAATATAAAATGCACAGTCCCTCAGACTTTATAAAGCGGACGCAATTTTCGCCGAGCAGGCGGAAATGGAGTATAGCGGACTTTGCCACTCTCGTTTTACAAAATCAAAGCTCAGCTTTGCGGGTTTGATTTTGAGAGGAGGAGCAAGGGAGCGGACGCAATTTTCGCCGAGCAGGCGGAAATGGAGTATAGCGGACTTTGCGACGACGAGGGGATGTAAGGGTTTCGACGGGGGTGTGGAGGCAGGATAAGCGGGCAGATGAGTCGGCCATCTTTAAAACCGGCAACTTTTTATAAATTAAAGAACGACGATAATACTGTTCTTCTCGCTGCTTAATTAGCGAGCGTCTTGCCTGAGAGTACCACGGCTCGGGATAAGGCGTCGATTAGTGGTGAACGTGAGTGCGGAAAGCTTTGACCGCACCATGCATAATGAAGCTACCAAACCTCAGAGTGTGACCTTTCACGCTGTTGCAAGGGAATTTAAATAAAGGTCTGCGCCCGGAGAAAGTTCTGTTAAAACGCTTTCGGACGGGGGTTCAACTCCCCCCATCTCCACCAAATGAATATTGGTCAAATACCTTCTTCTTTTGCGGTGGTTTTGCCATGAAGGTTTTGCTCAACTAAAATAATCAGCTGTTCCCTAATCGGAACGACTGATTATTTTTTCTGATTTTTTCAGAAGCTTAATCCGCACTTCAGCAAAAATACATCAGTTATTCCAAATAAATTAAGCTGTTTTATTATATTTTCTTTCGGATAGATTATTTTACGATAGCTTCATTTTTTACCCTCACTAAATTATCGCTTACTGCGCCATTATAATAATCATCGGTGCTTACACTTTTCTACTGATGTCGGTTTATCGCATTTATATAGTATCCAGAACAAGCATAAAGAGAGCACTCTATATACTAATCATAGCCACCGGTTGAACCGGTGGCTATGATATAACATCACTTTATTCACTATTACTACTTGACATCATTTTAAAATAAATGAATGCTTCTTTTATATCCCCAATCTTCTTTTCGGGGCAGGGATGAGTTCTTTTTTCGGGTGAAATTCTATTATTAGCCATTTTAACTGAAATTCCAAATACTTCTTTACAATGTGCAATCCAACAAGTTTTCGGTATATATCCGTGTTTCTTTTTTACAAAATCTTGAATTTCTTTATATGCAGCCATATCTGTTTTCCTCTTTATTTCAACCTGTTCAAGAATGCTGGCTAAAATATTCATTTACGATGCTGTTTAGTTTATTTTTTATCTCGCCAAACTCCTGATTAAGATCTAATGTGTTTACCTCTATTTGATTTCCGCTCATCATGTAAGAATAATTTGGCTGAATCTCCTCATCTGTACCTGCATACAGCAGCATACCTGAAACCTTATGCGGAAGATTTCTTTTAGCAAGCTCTGCTTCCTTATTTTTTACATAGGCAAAAATTTGATAAAGATTTCCCGAATGCAATGTATGCTTATCATACTGAACCTGAGTTGTATGGGAATAATACTTTGCATCAATTATAAGTACATTTCCTTTCCTGTCGTTTAGCATAATGTCACTCTGCATCACCGGAAGCATTGTTCTTATTCCATCGTCAACCGCCCAGTCGATTTGAGCCGCTTCAGCTTCCAAAGTTGGAAATTCTTTGGAATAATATTCAAGTATAAATTTCTCATACAGCCTGCACATTCTCTGCTCATCTGCAAAAGAAGCCAGTCTGTAATCCCCTTTCTCCGTCGTCAAAAGCATTCCTTCAAGAATGAACTGGCACAGGCTAATAAGCATTCTGTATGTTTTATTGTTTCTGCTAAATTCAATACTTGACCATCTTACATTCCTCGGCTCAATTTCCTGTACATTTGAGAAGAACAGCATTTCTTTTTTTAGTATGCTCTTATACTTTTCCTGCACATCTCCATGCTTTAAAAGAAGCATTACACAAGTTTTTATAATTTGGTTTAAAAGATTATTTTCTGAGTAGTTATCAAATTCACAGCTCAGCAACTGCTCATGCTGTAAGCTGTGCCTAATTGTTCCGGGCATATTGATTTTACCACGCATAACGCTTAGCTCGTCCCGCTCCGCAACGTATTCTTTATATAATCCCTGCTTTAGTTGTTGGCCTATCCCTTTAGACAAAACAGCAGCCATGAGATCATGTATATTCTCAAATTCCTCCCCTGCAATTTCGTCGTAGTTAGATTGGTTCAGGCTTGTAAAAGCATAGGAGAGCATATAGTATATATTTTTTATAAATATATGATTATCCTTAGTCATGGAAAACACCACGCAGATTTTCAGTCCACTTATTAAGCTGCTTTTCGTCATCAAACCAATACTCATTCAGCATCGGAACAATGTCATATTCCACTATTGAACGCAGTAAATCTTCACTGCATTCTCTGCTGTCTTTCAGCCCGCAGAAATAACTGTGACCTATGCAGAATCCGCTTCCCAGAGACTTGTCAAACTTAATTGATTCATTCAATGCTTTAACCACACTGAGCAGTTTATTTAAACTGTCATTATGCAGCGACCGGCAATACATATTAAACTTTTCATTATCAAAAGCCGGCTCTATTTCAAAGAAGCTGAATCTTCTACGCAAAGCGTAATCTATCATGGCAAGACTGCGGTCTGCCGTATTCATCATTCCTATAATATATAGATTTTCCGGCACCGTGAACCTCATTCCATTATAGGCAAGTGTTGCATATGTACCACGGTAATCTTTTTCTATAAGCATCAGGAGCTCACCGAAAATTTTGCTCATATTTCCTCGGTTGATCTCGTCAATTATGAAGAAGAAGTCCTTATCGGGCTGATTCTCCGCCTTTTTGCAAAAGCGATAGAATATTCCGTATTTTAACTCAAAGCCCTCACCGTCAGGCTTATATCCCATCACGAAGTCCTCATATGAATAGTTCTGATGGAATTGTATGAGCTCTATTCTCCTGTCGTCCTTTTCACCCATTATCGAATAAGCCAGACGCATTGCCGCAAAAGTTTTACCTACTCCGGGAGCACCCTGAAGTATTATATTTTTCTTTCTTTTTAGTACAGATACCAGAGAACGGTAATTGCTCTCTTCCATGTACACTTCACTAAGAAAATCTTCCTCAGTATATATGTCTGCCTTCTTTTTCTCTGCAACAGGGTTTGCTTCTCTGATAAGTTCCATTATGTAGTTATATTCATCTTCTTGGAGTTTGAACAGGCTGCCCTGAAGTATGCTGAAGTATTCCATATTTTGCAGCGCCGCACTGTCTTTTAATATTGAATAATCTATCGGATTTTCAAGACCTTCTGTTTTTTCAAAATAAATTCTTTCGCCGTCCTGCTCTTTGCTCACTCGAGCAATCGCTACTATCTGTTTGACGGGCGTAGATTCATAGCATATTACTGTGTCCCCTGCTTTGGCATCCAGAAAGTTCTGAAATACACGGCGTTTATTTTTATTTTCATTGTAAAGTGTGTAATCTATTACTTCGCCGACCGCAAGACTTGAGAAGCTCCACATTTTAGGGTTTGCATTCAGGAACCAGTAGTTTGCGCCCGTCTCAGTCGGCGGTACGGCAGCCGGCAATTTCTCTTCCAGCTCATCTACTTCCATATTAAAATACGGCTTGAGTATTAAGGTTTCAAAGAGTGCGTTATCATCAACTTTAATGCAGGTAGAATTATCATTCGGTGTCCACCACTTGACTTCACCGTTATAGGCACTTTTATCTAAGCTTTGAGCCAGAACTTCATATTTTCTTTCAAGCCAGGTTCCCTGCAATTCGGGGTTTGGAACTGCGTCAGAGGTGATTTTTCCCAGAAGCTGAATTGAATTACCGTAGCACAAGTAGAAGTAATCGCCTTTTCTTATGTGTTCTTTAAAAAGTTCGCCTTGTGTATACTTTGAGTTTGCTTTCCCATTAGTTGCGCCATCAACTACAACTACTTTTCTTTCCTCAAAAACAGCTTTATTTTCATCTGAGAGCCCTGTTGCTTTTGTGCCATGACTTATCTTCCAGATTCTCGGCAGCTGCTCAGGTAAAGTTCCATTAAGGTAATGGTTTATAAAGAAACATATATCTACTGTCATCGTGCAAAGCTCAGGGTCAGGGTAGCAGTCAGCAGTTATATTTTCTTTAAGAAAATCTCTTAGTCCATCGTCCTTTTTAAGTTCTGCCCGAATTTCATTATAGAAGTTATAGAAATTTCTAAGATTTTCTATATAATGACCTTTTTTGAACTGATAGTTACTCTCTAAGTATTTTGCCGCTGCCTTTACTTCACCGAATTTATAAATATAATATTTGTCAGGATATTTAAGCCACAGGTACACGCTAACAGCATTTTCGTATTGGAAATGCTGGCCTTTTGCCCCTTCTACTATATCCATCAATTCTTTCGCAGCCGCCTTGAACTTCAATATGCGTCTGGCAACATCTTGAGTCTCATCATATAAGTCCATAAACATTTCCCGCACTTTTTCCGGTTCTGCTTCAGCGAAGAATTCTATCATTCCTGCGGGAAAATTGTTCACCGAGGCAAGCAGATTGAATGTTCTGGATAGTGCTTTAACAAGCATTCCGTGAAAATCTTCCGCCTCTATGTCCCAGTTATCCTGAAAATTCTTTACCGCCTGTAATTTATATATTTCATTGAGCAGCCATTTCTCCGGAGGCACCTGCTTATATTGACTAATAACATTTTTTAGTTTCTCTGTATTTATCATTTTCTTTCTCCTGTTTCTATGAAATCAGCCGTAATGCTATATAGCATATTATACCATATACAATTTCAAAATCTACTTATATATTTAAAAGACTCCAAGTATTGAAAATACAAGCTTTTTCGTTACTTGACTTTTCCTTCTTTTACATTTTTGGCGACAGTTCCAAATTCAAAAAGCCGTGAACACATTGAAAATGCAGGTTTTTCCTGATGTATCAATGGTTTCACGGCTTTTTCTTTATGTATTATGTGTGTATTTTTAACATTTCCGTTAGCTCTATTATCGCTTTTTATGTAGCCAAGTTGGTAATGAATACGGTACTCAAGACTACCACTTACCAGCATAGTATGTTGCTATCTTTGGGCGAAATTCGAAATTGCATAAATATTGATCTTAAAATTATTATATCATATTATTTGCAACTATGATATAATAACTTTATGCTGTAATTTGTGAACTAGAAGATAGGCTGGTGCGTTTTGATGTTTGTTTCGGATGATGAAAGACTAATAAATGAATGGGACTTCACACACAACATTGAAGAAAATTTTGATCCAGCATTGCTTTCAACAGGATCAAATAAAAAAGTTTGGTGGAAATGTGAAAAAGGACACAGCTGGAAAGCACAGATAAGTTCCAGAAATCGGGGTAGAGGCTGTCCTTATTGTTCCGGGAATAAAATTTTAAAAGGATTTAACGACTTAGCTACAACTCATCCAGCTTTCTCAGAAGAATGGAATTATGAAGAAAATGCAAAAATTGGATATTTCATAGACCAGATAGGGGCCGGAAGTGGTGCTAAAGTCTGGTGGAAGTGCCCAAATGGTCATTCGTACGATATGGTTATTCAGAAAAGAACCTCAAGAGGTTTCAATTGTCCATATTGTTCTGGTCACAGATTCAAATCAGGGTATAACGATTTGCAGACGCTATATCCTGATGTAGCCGCAGAGTGGCATCCATCTAAAAACGGAATTATTAATCCTTCAGATATACCCGCTAAGACACATAATAAATATTGGTGGGTTTGTCCATTGGGACATGAATACCTTGCAGCAGTAAACGACAGAGCAATTGGACACACTAACTGTCCTATTTGCAATAAAAGGAAACAGACCTCTTTTCCTGAACAGGCTCTTTATTATTATATTAAGAAAATATATCCAAACGCAGTAAACGGTTATAGAGATATTTTTGAAAACACTATGGAACTTGATATATTTATACCTGAAATAAAATATGGAATAGAATATGATGGAAAAGCTTTTCATGCCACAGAGGAACAGTATAAACGTGAATACAAAAAATTTCTACTTTGTCGCAAAAAAGGCATAAAACTACTGCGACTAAAAGAAGGGAGATGTAACTTTGAAAAGGTAGCTTACGCAGATTTTACGTTTTATATTGAAAATCCTAAAAACGAAGAAGAATTGACAGCAAAGTTTCAAATGGTAATTGACCAGATAGACCCTGAATCCAATATGTTCTTTCGTAAAAATTTCTTTCATTATTCTTCTGATGTAAAAGTGAATTTTAATCGGGATCGAGCTGAAATACTTTCAAATTATTTAACGGATATACCAAATTCCCTGCAAAAAGAATACCCCGAAATCGCCAAGATGTGGAATTACGAAAAAAACGGAGAGCTGACTCCGAGTATGTTTATGTCTCATTCAAATACATTAGTATGGTGGAAGTGTTGCAAATGTGGGCACGAGTGGCAATCTCAAATCAATTCTATGACACGAGATGGCAGAATTGGCTGTGCTATTTGCGCAAAAGCAAAAAGAGGGAAAACTCAAACAAAAAATGCACTTAAAGAACGCTCATTATTAAAAAAATGTCCACCAGAAATTCTGAAAGAATTTGACTGCAATAAAAATGAACTAACACCTGATGAAATAACAATAGGTTCGGCTAGGCCAATATGGTGGAAATGTAAAACATGTGGATTTGAATGGTACGCATCTCCACAGAGCAGAATTAAGATACATACTGGATGCCCTCATTGTTCAGGTAGAGTAGCAATGACGGGAGTTGACGATTTAAAAACTTTACATCCTGAAGCGCTGCTTGATTGGGACTACGAGAGAAATTCTATCCAGCCCGACCATATATTACCCGGTAGTGGGAAAAAGGTCTTCTGCACATGCCACTACTGCGGTTTTAAGTGGAGTGCTGCCGTAAGAGAAAAACTTAAAAGAAAAAGATGTCCCAATTGTAAATCGCTGTTTATACTATTATAAAATACTAATAAATCAAATATTTAGCGGAAGGAAATATGGAAAAATGTTTTCTCATAAAAAGAAATTCTATTTCTTCCGCAACATTCTTCGTGTCGATAAGTTTAAGCTCACTATATTCTGCTTCTGTCATAACTCACACCCCACAATAATCTTTCAAACCGGTTTGCGATTAAATGGTATCATTTTTATTTTGCCTCGTTAAAAGGTTTTTCCAACCTGTTTTTTATTTTACTTTGTTTCAAACTTTTTGATATATTTCTGGCGCTATATATTTAAAAATACAGGGACAGTACCGGTAATGAACTGTCCCTGTATTTTTCATTTTGATGTTTTAACGGAAACTCTTTTTCCGTTGGATTTCACAATTACATCGCCGTCTTTATCAGTGCGATAAACCTCCGGATGCCATGTTTTACTGTTCAGCAAATCCAGTGTTTTCTCCTTCGGATGACCGTAACGATTGTCCTCCCCCACGGATATGACCACCGTATCGGGCATAAATGTTCTCAAGA
>JARHZW010000109.1 GCA_029264685.1 Candidatus Limivicinus sp. | reverse complement strand
GCTGCGAGAGCTATAATGTGCGGTATTTCAAGAAAAAAGGTATGAGTATTCGGGTAAATAAGCAGGGCTGGACCATGCGGGCGGCTCTTAAAAAGCTGGATAAGCCCAAAGAAGTTGAAAAAATGCTTGAAAAACAGAAAAAAGGCGTGCCGTCAGACGCAAGAAAAAAGATTTGCGACCTTGCGGAATATGCGGCGGCAAAATACGGCAGTGTAAAATAGAAAAAACTGACATGAATGAAGCTGTCAATATTAGCAATGTCAACCTTTATGCGGACAGATTAACTTTGCGACCGTGGAAAGAGACAGATTTAGAGGAATTATATGATCATGCAAAAACAGACGGTGCTGGTTAGACAGGGGCTGGCGCCTCAATATGAGTGCAGAGGAGTCTCAAAAAGTGCTGTCCATGTTTATCAATAGAAAGAGTTCTGTTTGGCTCCTGCTGTAAAACACGGTAATTTTGTAAATAAAAACGGAGTGTATCATTTTGATACACTCCGTTTTCCCTTAATCCATGGCAGATATGGACTTTATAAAAATTCTGTGCTTTTACTTCTTAAATCAGTTGTAAAGAGCTTCTATGCGTCTTGCGATTTCGTCTGCGGTCTCTTTGGGCAGCAGTTTTTTGTTAACAACTCTGTCGAAAATCTCGCCGCAGTTTTTCTTGGTGAGCATTTTCAGAACGGGCATTTTGACAAGCTTGGGAGCCAGCTCTTCCAGAACGGCATAGGCTTTGGGATTGTCCAGAACTTCTTTTACGGTAAGGTCCTTTAAAGTAATCATAGTGCTCTCCTTTGAAAAAAATTTTTGTTTCGGTGGTGTCCACCATTAAATAATATTTTAACATAGGCAAAAATATCCGTCAATGAGCAAAACCTCCGCCCATGTCGTTATAGGCGGAGGTTTTGTCAATCATAGCTTTTTATCAGTGCCTCGGCACAGCGCATACCGTCCAGAGCTGCGGAAGAAATGCCGCCGGCGTAGCCGGCACCCTCTCCGCAGGGGTAAAGACCGGATATGTCAGAGCACAGTTCCTTGCTGCGAAGTATACGGACGGGAGAGGAGGAGCGGGTTTCAGGACCGGTAAGCACAGCCTCCGGATTTGCAAAGCCCTTTAATTTCCTGTCAAGCTCGGGTATTGCCTTTTCCAGAACGGAGCTGATCTTTTCGGGGAGAATTTCGTGCAGCTCGCACCAGTGAACGCCGGGAAGATAGCTTGGCGAAACGGATTTTGCGCCCTCGCTTTTCCTGCGGGCGAGAAAATCTCCAACCAGCTGAGCCGGTGCTCTGTAGCTGCCGCTCAAATTAAATGCGGCCTGCTCAAGCTCCCGCTGCCAGTACATACCGGCAAGCACACCCTCACCGGGAAAATCCTCGGTGTGTATAGTGACAAGCAGGGCAGAGTTGGCGTTTTCCCCGTCTCTGCGGGAATAGCTCATGCCGTTTGTGCATATGCCGCCCTCTTCCGAGGCGGCGGCTATAACCTCTCCGCCGGGGCACATACAGAAGGTGTAGGCACTGCCGCCGTCGGGAAGATGGACATTAAGAGAGTAATCAGCCGGAGGGAGAACACCTCTTTCGGCACCATACTGTGAAAAGTCAATGTCTTTCTGCCTGTGCTCAATTCGCACACCCATTGAGAAGGCTTTACGCTCCATGGGTACACCCTGAGAATTCAGCACCTCAAAGGTATCTCGTGCAGAGTGGCCGATGGCCAGAATGAGACGGTCGCATTGCAGGCTTTCTCTGCCGTGGGCAGTTTCAAGCTCAATGCCTTTCAGGCTGCCGCCTTCGGTTATCAGCCCTGTGAATTTGGTGTTGAAGCGGACTTCACCGCCCAGAGAAATTATTTCGTGCCTTATATTCTGCACCACATTTATTAAAATGTCCGTTCCGATATGGGGCTTTGCATCATAGAGAATGTTTTCGGGAGCACCGTGCTTTACAAATTCTTCCAGCATAAAGCTCATGCGCCGGTCTTTAACGCCGGTGTTGAGCTTGCCGTCGGAAAACGTTCCTGCGCCGCCCTCACCGAACTGCACGTTGCATTCGGGATTTAAGCTGCCGCCGCTTTTGAAAGCGTCTACAGCAGCCTTTCGCTTCTCTGCCTCCATGCCGCGCTCAATGACTATGGGCTTTGCGCCTGCTCTTGCCAGAATAAGGGCGGCAAACATACCGCCCGGCCCGAAGCCTACCACTACGGGGCGTTTTTCGGGAGAAATCGTGGGAATTTCGTATTTAAATTCACTGTGCTGAGCTATATCGGGAGAATTAAGCTTTTTTATAACTGCGTTTTCGTCCCCGTTCAGGCCGAATGCCACGGAACAAATGTAATGAATGTCATCCTTGTGTCTTGCGTCCAGAGATTTTTTTATAAGCTTAAAGGAAGCTATCTGTTTTTCGTTTATGCGAAGCTTTTTAGCCCCTCTTTTTTTCAGTATCTCCAATTCCTCATTGGGATTAAGCCTGAGTTTTCTGACCAATATCATTTTCCGAGCCTCCCTGCAAGTCTGCCGCTGGCCCATGCCCACTGGAGATTAAAGCCGCCGCAGTCACCGTCTATATCCAAAAGCTCACCGCACAGGAAAAGTCCCGGCATAAACCAGCTTTCCATAGTTTGGGGATTAAAGCCGGATGTCTTTATGCCGCCGGCAGTTACCTGCGCCTTGTCGAAGCCTTCCGTGCCTTTTAGCTTTAAAACAAAATCCTTGCACAGGGCAGAGATTTTTTTGATGCTGTCAGCGGAAAGGTTTTTGAGCTGCTCACCTGCGCTGATACCTGAAAATTTTACCAGCATACGCCCAAGCCGATTGTGCAGCATACCTGTCAGAAGCTCCCCTGCTTCAAGCGTGGGGTAGCTGCCGCAGCGGACTTTAAGTAAGTTTTCCACATCCGAAAGACTGTATTTTCTGAGAAAATCTATGTGGATTTCTCCCTGACCTGCAAAAGCGGCTGCACGGGAAATTTCAAAAGAAGCAGGACCTGAAATGCCGTTTTCCGTAAACTGAAGCTCTCCTGCGCTCTCCGCTTCATACTCGCCGCCTGTGAGCTTCAATGCACAGTCGCAGCGGACGCCCTTTAAGCTTCTTGTAAAATCTCCCTCACAGATGAGCTGGACAAGAGAGGGCAGAAGCTTTGTGCGCTTGTGTCCCAGAGGCTTTAAAAGCTCGTATCCGTCCATGACTCCGCCCAGCTTTGCACCTGCGGCGCCGCCGCAGGCCACTATCAGTCTGTCTGCATCAAGGCTGCCCGCATCGGTGCAGACCTGATAAGTGCCGTTGCGACCTCTTGCAATGTCTGTCACCGTACAGGAGGTGCGAAGCTCCACCCCTGCCCGAGCCATGGCAAAGCGAAGCACGTCAAGAACGCTGTTTGCTGAATCTGAAAGGGGATATACACGGCCCGAAGGCTCGGTAACGGTTAAAAGCCCTAATGAATGGAAATATTCCAAAACCTTTTCGGGCGGAAAAGCTTCTAAAGCGGGGAGAGCAAAATCCGCCTGCTCGCCGTGGTAATTTTTTCCCTCTGCGTATATATTCGTAAGATTGCAGCGGCCGTTTCCGGTGGAAAGCAGCTTTCTTCCCACACGCTGCTGCCGTTCAAGGACAATGACCTTGTTTTCCCTGTCCTCGGCGGCAGTGAGAGCGGCCATCATTCCGGAGGCGCCGCCGCCTATAATTATAACTTTTTTCATGTTTAATGTTTAACCTCTGTATAAAATGTCGTTTGCGACAGGAGTGTAGAAAAGCTTTGCAACGGCGTCGGGTTCTGTGGTCTGAGCCAGAATCCACATGATTTTGGCATAGGCGGCTTCCGTTGTCATGTCGTAGGCCTCAAGAACACAGGGGTTTGATTTAAGCCTGTGCCCCACGCTGTATACCGAAAGGTCGGAACCCTCATTCTGCACCTGCGTTGTCATAATGATAAATTTGCCCTGAGCCGTGTAGCGGCGGATGACCCCAAACAGCTGGTCATCGTCATATGAGGGCAGACCGCCTACGCCGAAGCATTCTATGATAAGGGCATCCTTTCTCTGGAGCATGAATTCCAGAAGCTCATGGTCGGTTCCGGGAACCATTTTTATAAGGCCTATATTTTCATCCAGATTGTGGAAAAATTCAGGCTGTTTGCCGTATTCGGGAGAAATGTAGCACATAAGCCTGTGGTCGTGGAGGTTTGCCAGATCGGGAAAATTGATGCTGGAAAAAGCGGCGAAGCTTTTGGAGCAGGTTTTTCTGGCTCTTGTTCCTGTAATAACACGGCCGCTGAACACGATTGCCACGCCGTGCAGCTCCTCGGAGCAGGCGCAGGTAAAAGCGTCCATAAGGTTAAGCTTTGAGTCTGTGGAGTCGTAGTTTATTGGCTTTTGAGCGCCGGTAAGGATTATGGGCTTTTTCGCACCCTGAACCATGTAGGACAGGGCAGCGGCGGTGTAGGCCATGGTGTCCGTGCCGTGGCTTATTACAAAGCCGTCGTATTTATCGTAGTTTTCCTCAATGGCACGGGTCAGCTGTATCCAGTGGTCAGGGGCAATGTTGGTACTGTCCAGACTGAACAGAGAGAGAAACTCCACCTGACAAAGGCGGGAAATTGCGGGTACATAGTGCAGAAGCTGCTCCGGACTGAGTTCGGGACTCAGCCCTCCTGCCCCCATTTCGGATGCTATCGTACCTCCTGTGCCTATCATTAAAATATTTTTCATATAAAATAATCTCCTGCCGGTTATATAAAAACTTCTGAAAAATTTTGTTTAAAGAACATTATATCAATCTTACTGCTGTTTGGCAATCGGTCTGTGGTGTTTTCAAAGCACAAAAGATATTTAAACGAGGCCTGTCGTTGACACATTATGCGGTTTTGGGTTATAATATAATGATTTTTTACAGGCTTTTGGTGCCTGCTTTTGCCGGAGGAACAATGGACAACGACAAATCCTTTTTCGAGAAAAACAAATTTGTGCTAATAATATCTGCGGCTTTGCTGGCAGTTGTGATCCTTGCGGTTAATTTTGCTGCCCTGCTGCCTGAAAATACGGATAAAACGGAGAAAAAACAGGAAAAAGTCTCTGAACCGCTGAAGCCAACAGTGGTAATCAGCGAGTTCATGCCTAAAAACAAGGCCTGCCTGAGAGACGAAGACGGCGACTTTTCAGACTGGATAGAGCTGCATAATGTTTCAGACCAAAGGGTGGAGCTGACAGGCTGGAGTATATCCGATAAGCCGGGCAAACAAGGCTGGTTTTTTCCGGAAAAGAGCCTTGAGCCTGATGAAAGAATTCTTGTTTTTGCCTCAGGAAAAGATAAAAGCGAAACGCTGCACACGGATTTTGCCCTTTCCGATGGTGAGAAAATCTGCCTTTTCGACAGCCTTGGTAATTCGGTGGCGGAGGCAGACTGTGCGGATGCGGAAGGGGACACAAGCTTCTGCATTACGGATGAGGGAGAATATGAGCCAAGTTTTTATCCCACTCCGAGATTTGAAAATACAAGGGAGGGATACTCTCTTTTCCAGAACTCTTTAAGCTGCGAAGGACCGCTTATCATAAATGAAGCAGCGGTTGCAGGCTTTGACGGCTCAGGCCGTCCCGTTGAGGGCGGGGGCGACTGGGTTGAAATTAAGAATGTGTCGGAAAACAGCGTGAATCTTGGGGACTTTTTCCTTTCCGACGATTTGGACGAAACGAAAAAATTTCCCCTGCCGGAAAGAGAGCTGCTGTCGGGAGAAATTGCCCTTGTATATTGTGATGAAGATCGCCTGTCCCTGAATTCCTATTCGGAGCAGCTATACCTTTTAAATTCTCAGGGCGAAGCTGAGGACTGGGTTTCCCTGCATGACATTCCCTATAACGGAAACTACGGCAGACTAAACGGTGAAAACGGCTGGTTCTTCATTTCCCATCCTACACCCGGCGGCGAAAACGAGAGCGGATGCAGATGGGTATCCTCCACACCGGTGCTTTTAAGCGGCGGCGGTGTCAGCGAGGGCGTGGAAAAAGTGTCAGTGGAAATCCAAGGCAGCGGAGAAATTCATTACACCACCGACGGCTCAAGACCCGATAAAAACAGCCCCCTTTATGAGGGACCCGTGGAAATGAAAACAACAGGAATTGTAAGAGCGGCAGCCTTTGAGGATAACGCACTTCCAAGCAGAACACTGGATGTGAGCTGCATTATCAACGAGGGCCACAGCCTTCCCGTTTTGAGCCTTGTCAGCGACAATCCAACAAAACTCAATGACGTTTACCAGAACGGCGACAAGTATCAGGAGGTTCAGGGCAGCATTTCTCTTTACGATGAAAACGGAACATTTACCATGCCATGCGGAATAGAAATGCACGGCTTTTCCAGTCTTGTCCTGCCTAAAAAGAACATGAGCCTTAAATTCAGAGGCGCATACGGGGCGGAGAGTCTGGAATATGACATTTTCGGCGGCGGAGTAACAAGTTTTGGAAATCTTCTCCTGCGTGGGGGACAGGATCAGGGAAGAAGCATTATAAAAAACGAGCTGTGCCAGAACCTGTGCCTTCAGGCAACGGATGCGGTAATTTCTCAGCGGAGCAGATACTGTGTTTTATATGTGGACGGCAGGTATAACGGCATATACGCCCTTATGGAAAAACCCAATGCGGGCCACTATGCAGCCCTTGCAGGAGTGAGTCGGGACAGCGTGGAGATCATTGACGCAAATCCTGTTTACGGCAGCGAAATGTATAATGAGATCTATCAGTTCTGCTATGAAAACGACATGAGCCTTAAAGAAAACTATGACCGTTTCTGCCAAAGAATGGACATAGACAGCCTTATAGACTGGATTATTCTGGAGGGATACTTTGCCAATGCAGACCTGTATTCGGGAAACCTGAAGTTCTGCCGCTCCATGGAGGCGGACGGAAAATGGCACCTGATGTTTTACGATCTGGACAGTACCTTCAGCTCTCCCTATGACTGCTATAAGAGCATATTTGAGAGCTATGTGGATAACCCCACCAATATCACAGCCGTTATCAGCAGGCTTTTGAATAATGAAGAGTTCAGGGACAGGCTTCTCACAAGGGCAGCGGAGCTTTTTTCCACTGTACTGTCCACGGAAAGCGTGACGGCGGAAATAGACAGGCTTGCAGCTATTATTGCCCCCGAGGTGGAGCGTGACCGTGAAATTACTTATGACAGCCTTGATGGCTGGAAGTGGAATATAGAATACCTGAGAGCATTGTTTACCGAAAAAGACTGGCATGACATTGCCGTGTCCAGACTGTGTGAATATCTGGGCATTGGAGAGGAAGGACGGAAAAGCTATTTCGGACAGTGAAGCAGGCTAAGAGGAGGTAAGAAATGGGCCGTACAAAGCTTACATTCAAGCGATATGAGAAAAAATATCTCCTTTCGGCGGAGCAGTACACTGCTTTGAGAGAGCAGCTGGATGAATACATAAAGCCGGACGAATATTACAGCTCCACGGTTTGCAGCATTTATTACGACAGCGATGATTACAGCCTTATCCGCAGCTCCATAGAGGGACCGGTGTATAAGGAGAAGCTGAGAGTGAGAAGCTACAATGTGCCACGGGAAAACGACATGGTTTTCGTGGAGCTTAAAAAGAAGTACAAAGGCATTGTTTATAAACGGCGTGTGACCATGACCGCAAAGGAGGCCGAGCTTTATCTTTCCGGGGCGGCTCCTGCTCCGGAGGAGGGGCAGATGATACGGGAAATCGACTGGTTTCTCAAAATGAACAAGCCCACGCCCAAAGCCTTTATAGGCTGTGACAGATTGGCTTTTGTGGCAAAGGACAATCCGGAGCTGCGGATAACCTTTGATAAAAATATCAGATGGAGAGAGGACAACCTGAGACTTACTGCGGGAAGTCAGGGGGAAAATCTTCTCAATAACGGCGAGATAGTGATGGAAATTAAAATCCCCGGCGCCGCACCTCTGTGGCTCGCGGAGCTTCTCAGCCGATATGAAATATATCCAAGCGGTTTTTCTAAATACGGAAGCTGCTACAAGGAGCACATATTGGAAAAATATTTAGACGGAGTGAATTCTTATGTTTGAGAGTGTTGTAGGAAACGAAATAAATATACTGTCATTTTTGATTTGCCTGCTGAGTTCTATGGTTCTGGGTATTCTCAGCTCTCTTGTTTTTACCAGAGGCCATAGCCACAGCGGTTCATGGGCCCAGTCTCTGGCAATTCTGCCTCCTGTGGTTACGCTGGTGATAATGATGGTAAACGGAAATATAGGAGCGGGTCTTGCGGTTGCAGGCACCTTTGCACTGGTCAGATTCAGAAGCGCTCCCGGAACTGCCAGAGAAATTACCGCTCTCTTCTTTACCGTTGCCATAGGCCTTGCCTGCGGCATGGGCTATGTGGGCATTGCGGCAGTGTTTTTTGCAGTGGTTTCAGCCATGACGCTGCTGCTTAACCTCTTTCATTTCGGAGAAGCGGGAAAAGCGCAGCGGCAGCTTAAAATTACCATTCCCGAAAATCTGGACTACGACGGACTCTTTGACGATATTTTCCAGCAGTACACCAAAAGCCATGAGCTTATAAGGGTCCGTACTACCAATATGGGAACTCTGTATGAGCTTACATATATGGTGGAACTGAAAAGCGCTCAGCCCGACAAGCGCTTTATAGACGACATACGCTGCCGAAACGGAAACCTGAATATAATCTGCGGGAAGGAACTGGAAAACGAGACACTTTGAGAGGGTAGATCATGAAAAAAACACTATCGTTTGTATTTGCGGCTTTTTTTGCTCTCTGTATTTTTACAGGCTGCGGCGCTGAAGGCAGCGGAGAAAAAAGTACAGGCACATCAGTGGAGTTTACAGGGACAGAGGCAAAAATCAACGGGGGCGGATGCAGCTTTAAGGACGGCGTTTTTGCCGTGGAGAAAAGCGGCACGTTCACTCTCACAGGACATCTCAGCGGCAGCATTAAGATTGACGCGGGAGCGGCACAGGAGGATGTGCGCCTGATTTTTGACGGATTGAGCGTGGAAAATCCCCAAGGCCCTGCGCTGCTTATACAGCAGGCCAAAAACACCAGAATAGAGCTTAAAGAGGGCAGCGAAAACCTGCTTGTGTCAGGTGTGGAGGGCAGCCCGTTTGATGAAGCCAATGCTTCAGGTGCGGTAATTTACGCTGAGGACGATCTGGATATAGAGGGCAGCGGAAAGCTTCTTATAAAGGGCTATATAAATAACGGTATAGGCTGCAAGGATGATCTGGATATAAACGGCGGAGAAATTACCGTCTCAGCCGTAAATAACGGCATCCGTGCCTCCGAGTCCTTTGAGCTTAAAGGCGGAAAGCTGGATATTACCGCCGGAAACGACGGAATAAAAACCAGCTCTGCCAAAAAAGAGGGTAAAGGCTTTATTACCGTAAGCGACGGCGAGGCAGTTATTCAGGCGGCAGGAGACGGCATGTCTTCCGCAGCGGAGCTGAATGTTCAGGGCGGCAGTCTGACGGTTAAGGCTCAAAACGGAGACGGTATAAAGGCCGGCCGCATGGTTAATATCAGCGGCGGCAGCATTTCTGCGGAAGCTGCCGATAACGGCATAAAAGCCCTCACAGGGGTAAAACTCAGCGGCGGAACGGTCAATATAGTCTCTGCCGGAGACGGGCTTCAGGCCGGAGACAAGAGCATGGATTCTGCAAAAAATATAGAGCAGACCGGCGGCGAGCTTTATGTGAGCTGCGGAAAGCAGGCTTTAAAAGCCGATGAAGTCAAGCTTAACGGCGGCACTGCGTTGCTGCTTCAGAATGAGGAGCTTTCAGGGGCAGGCATCAGCTGCACCCGCCCCCTGCTCTCAGGTCAAATCAAAGGCGCAAAGGGCAGCACCGTGCAGGTGGAAAACCTTGGAGAAATTCTGAGCGGCAGCCCGTATAACACAATTGTGTTTTCTCACGGACAGCTTGAGAGCGGAAAAGAATATAAGGTTTCAAACGGTCTGGCGGAAGTGGTCTTAACAGCCGGATAAAAATTGTGCAAAAGAAAGCGCATTGTGGAAAATCACAATGCGCTTTCTTCTATGAGGCGGAGTTTTTCCGCTCTTTTCAGCCGTTTTATGTGCCATTCACGGCTCATGGCCTCCTCTTTTGTGGAAAACTTTTCAAAATATACAAGCTCCACAGGCAGGCGGTTTTTAGTGTATTTTGCCCCCTTGCCCGAATTGTGGGCTTTAAGTCTGGCATCCAGATCATTTGTCCAGCCTGTGTACAGAGTGCCGTCGGCACAGCGGAGAATGTAAGTGTAATTCACCGCTTCACCTGTTTTATGTTCTTTTCAAATTTGGAGCGGGGCCCCATAACTTCATGCCCGCAGCCCAGACAGCGCAGCTTAAAGTCTGCCCCAACTCTTAAAACCTCCCACTCTTTGCTTCCGCAGGGGTGGGATTTTTTCATGGTGAGCTTATCTCCTACCTGAATATCCATGGCCGCCTCCTATTTTTTTATTTCGTCCCAGTAGCTTTTTGCAAGCTGCTCTATTTTGTTGTCGCCGTATTCGTAATAGCGGGCGTTTTTGAGCTCGTTTGGAAGGTATTGCTGGCGTACCCAGTGAGAGGGGTAGTCGTGGGGATATTTGTAACCCTGCTCACGCTCAAAGCCTGTGCCGTCGGCATGAACGTTTTGCAGCTCTCTGGGGATATTTCCGCTCCTGCCTGCCTTAACATCGGCCTGCGCCTTGCCTATAGCCATGTAAGCCGAGTTGGATTTGGGCCATGTGGCAAGCAGGATGCAGGCCTCGGCAAGGGGAAGCCTGCCCTCCGGCAGACCTAATTGCAGGGCAGAGTCCACGCAGGCTTTCACTATGGGGACGGCCTGAGGATAGGCAAGTCCTATGTCCTCGCTGGCAGAGCAGAGAATCCGCCTGCAGGCACCTGTGAGATCGCCGGTTTCCAGAACTCTTGCCAGATAGTGAAGTGCGGCGTCCGGATCGGAACCACGCAGTGACTTCATAAGTGCGGAAAGAATGTCGAAATGCTCGTCTCCGTCCCTGTCGTATCGCATGGCGCTTTTCTGGGAAATTGCCACTGCGTCCTCAAGGCTTATAAAATCCCTGTCAAAGGAGGCGGAAAACAGCAGCTCCACGGAGTTGACGGCTTTCCGCACGTCGCCGCCGCAGGACATGGCAATGCGGCGGACAACACCGTCTTCAAGCCTTGCAGGGCTGTCCCTTCGGGAATTCATTATTTCCACCGCACGCTGAACCGCCTTCTCGATTTCAGAGGTGGGCACGGACTTGAATTCAAACACGGTGGAACGGCTCAGTATAGCGTTGAAAACGCAGAAATAAGGGTTCTCGGTGGTGGAGGCAATGAGGGTTATGCGTCCGTCCTCTATAAATTCCAACAGAGACTGCTGCTGCTTTTTGTTAAAATATTGTATCTCGTCCAGATACAGCAGCACTCCGCCGGGGGTGAGAAAAGTGTCCAGCTCGTCTATTATCTGCTTTATATCGGCTATTCCCGCCGTGGTGGCGTTTAGCTTTCTCAAGGTGCGGTTGGTTTTCTGCGCTATGATGCGGGCGACAGTGGTTTTGCCTGTGCCGGATGGACCGTAAAAAATCATGTTGGGGATCTGACCGCTGTCAATTATCCGCCTGAGCATTGAGCCTTGGCCCAGTATGTGCTTTTGCCCTACCACATCTTCGATACTTTCGGGCCTTATTTCATCTGCAAGGGGTCTGTACATTCTGCCGCCTCCTGTGTTGTTAAGATATGACCGCACGGAGCGCCCGTGCGGTCATCCAGATTGTTTATTTTACTATATCGTCCCAGTCAAAATCCGACAGGGAATCGCTTCCGTCGCTGTTGTAGCTGCGGAAATCCTGCTCTTCCTCATATTCACGCATGAGCTGTTCTTCGTATTCGGAAGAGGAACCTATATCTTCTTTATCTATATCGGACAGTCCATAGTCTGAATAGATGTCGTCTTCGTAGGAAATGTCAGGCTGAGAAACGCCATGCTCTTCCTCCCACTTTTTGCGCTCCTCTTCGGCTCTGCGCTGCTCCATAATCCTGCGCTTCCTGATGTGCTCCTGTTTAAGATGATTGTAATGGAGATAAAGGGCGAGGAAGCTGCCGCCGATTATTATAACTATACTGAGCAGAACTATAAGCCATGTCTGAGAGAAGAAGGCTTTCAGCTTCTGCATAAAGACGATACCGCCTGCAAGCTCCACATCCTCGCTTGCAACAAGGTTAATAGTGCCGTATTCGGTGCCGTCTATAATCACCTTAGCCTTGCCCAGAACCGTACCGGCGGAAATGGGAGCTTCCAGCTTTTCGGAGTTGAGGGAGGGGATAACTTCAACATCCTCAGGTGTAAGATCCTTGGGCAGCAAAAGCTCGATATTCTTTTCCGGCTTTAATATGGCAACGCCCTTTCCGGCTGCGTTTTCGATAGGCGTGGTTTTGCCCAGCGGCTCGTTGGCGTTTATTACGGTCTGATACTCGAAGTTGTCAAAAGCCCAGTTATAAAGGGTGACAGTGTCTTCAAAGTTCTTGTATTCCTTGATCTGAGCGTTGAGCCAGCCGTCACATCCCAAAACTACCGCTACCAGATTGACCCCGTCCTTGTTGGCAGTGGAAATGAGGCAATAGCCTGCGGCTCTGGTGTAGCCGGTTTTTACGCCGGAGGCGTACTCATAAACATAGTTGTTTACATTGTAAGGTGAATTGGGATTTATAAGGGCGTTGGAGTTTTCCATGGGCTTGCCCTGATTTATTTCCGGAATTGCAGATTGATAACTTTTCTCATTGCATATTTCGAGGAAAAGCGGGTGTTTAATTGCTTCCTTTGTGATAAGATAAAGGTCATAAGCGGTACTGTAATGGTCATCTGCCGGAAGACCGTTTGCATTTGAAAAGTGGGTATTGGTGCATCCCAGCTCCTGAGCTCTGGTATTCATATGCTCGACAAAAGCCTCTACGCTGCCGTCAAGTCTTGCGGCAATAATGTTGCAGGCTTCGTTTGCGGAGG
This sequence comes from Candidatus Limivicinus sp., assembly GCA_029264685.1. Lineage (GTDB taxonomy): Bacteria > Bacillota > Clostridia > Oscillospirales > Oscillospiraceae > Limivicinus. The sequence goes on along the minus strand of JARHZW010000109.1, from coordinate 3,386 downwards.
AGAGAAGAGTGCAGTACAAAAGCTCGTTGAGTGAAAGCGCCATTCCGGGGACAATTCCGGCGGTACTGCTGTCCTCGCCCAGACCCTGACGGCAGTTGTCCTGCGCCACTATCATTTCCTCCAGAGTGGCATCACCCTTTTCTATTGCTTCAAGGGCCAGTAAAGCCGTCATGATTTTTGTAAGGCTTGCAGGGGCTCGCTGCTCATCCATTGCACGGGAATAGATGACAGAGTCGGTGCTCATGTCCACAAGCACAGCGGCTGCAGCACCTATCTCAGGGTCTGCCAGAGCAAAAGCAGACGGAGCACCTATGGCAAAAACAAGGCAGAGGGCCAAGATCAAAGGGAAAATTTTTATTTTTTTCATTTTGTTCTCCCGTTTTCCAGATAATGTGTTATAGTGGTATAAACATATACGGATATCATTATAAAGTTTCAGCCTGATTTTTGCAACTCAAAAATAAATTAAGCCCTGAAGGGGGTAAAAATTACTATTTTGGAGGCGAAATATGATAAGCAGGAAAAAACTGGTGGGCATATCTCTTGTCCTGTGTCTGGGGTTTACCGCTGCGATGGCTGTAAAATCAATGCTTTTCTCGTCGCACAGAGAAGTCACGGTTAAAACCTCCTCTCTGCGGGACGCAGACGAAGGCTTCGGCAGTGCCGACTTTCCGGAAAGCCGGCAGTCGGAGGCAGACATACAGCCTTATTCTTCCGAGAAAGACACTTCCGCCCGCCTGAACATCAACTCCGCAACCGCAGAGGAGCTTGAGACTCTGCCGGGCATAGGACCGGTGCTTGCAGAGGAAATAGTTGATTACAGGGAGAAAAACGGGTATTTTGAAAGCGTGGAAGAGATAATAAATGTATCCGGCATTGGAAAAGCTAAATTTAAAGCCATATCGGAGGATATTACGGTTGGAGAGAGATAGAAATGAAAATACTGGTAGTAGACGATGAAAAACTTTTGGTAAAGGGCATAAAATTCAACCTTGAAAATGAGGGGTATACGGTTGACGCCTGCTATGACGGCCAGTCTGCCGTGACCATGGCAAAAACGGAAAATTACGACCTTATAATACTCGACCTGATGATGCCCCAGAAAAACGGTCTTGAGGCCTGTCAGGAAATACGGGAGTTTTCCACTGTGCCTATAATCATGCTCACCGCCAGAAGCGAGGGGGCAGACCTGCTTATGGGCTTTGAGTCGGGAGCTGATGATTATATGACCAAGCCCTTTAATATTCTGGAGCTTAAAGCCCGTGTCCGTGCGCTGCTGCGCCGTGCATCCATAAGCACTCAGCCCGAGCATCATGCCGGAACGACCCTGAAAAAGGGCCATATTGAGGTGGACGAGGAGCGCCGCTGCGCTTTTAAAAACGGCGAGCCGGTAGAACTGACCATGAAGGAATTTGACCTTATCCTGTTCCTTATGAAAAACCCCGGCCGTGTTTACAGCAGGGAGAGCCTGCTTGATCTGGTGTGGGGCTATAATTATCAGGGGGACACCAGAACGGTGGATGTTCATATCCGCCGACTGCGTGAGAAGCTGGAAATAAATCCTGCAAGTCCTCAGTATATAGTAACTAAGTGGGGCGTGGGATATTATTTTGCGGACTGAGAGATTATATATGCACTCCTTACGGTTTAAATTTATAAGCTTTATATCTGCGCTGCTTATAGTGCTTCTGCTGCTTTTATGCACTTTTCCTCTTAAATCCTCCAGAGATGCGGTGTTTGAGGAAAAGCGCAGCTCCATGACCGGCCGTGGAGCTGTGATGGCCTCGTCGCTTTCCGGTCTTGACAAGATGGGCAAAGAGAGTATAGCGGAGGTTCTGCGTTTTCTGGATGTAAGCGGACTGTCAAGGATAATAGTTGCGGACAAAAACGGGACGATCATATACGACGGCGCAGGGCCTGTGGGGATCAGAACGGACAACGAGGATATAATTACGGCTTTAAGCGGAAAAACGGTTTTTCGCTCAAAATTTGAAAATTCGGTGTTTATAAGCAGCTATGCCCAGCCCATAAGCGCCGGAGGGGACATTACGGGCGTTGTCTACCTTTCCGAATACGACAGGGAGCGGGCGCAGATAATAATGGCGGTGCAGAGCGAGGTCAGTGCCATTGCGATTTTCATTGCCATAGCGGCGCTGATTCTGGCCGGTACCTTCGTTATGTTCATAATGCGGAGAATACGGGCGCTTGTGAAGTCCATGCAGGTTGTGGCAGACGGGGACTACGGCTACAGACACGAGGTGAAGGGACAGGATGAGATAAGCGAGCTTGGAAAAGAGTTCAACCACCTGACCGAACGGCTGGAAACCACGGAGAAACAGAGGCGGCAGTTCGTGTCTGATGCGTCCCACGAGCTGAAAACTCCCCTTGCGTCTATACGACTTCTTTCCGACAGCATAGTGCAGAATGAAAATGTTGATGCGGAGACGGTAAGGGAATTTGTCACCGATATTGGAAATGAGGCCCAGCGGCTTCAGCGCACCACGGAAAAGCTTCTGGATCTGTCCAGACTTGACGACGACGTGCAGGTGGTTCCCGAGCCTGTGGATATGAAGCAGGTCACTCTGGATGTTGTATCGGTTTTGAGACCGCTTGCAAAAGAGCGGGAGGTAAAAATAAAGTGCGAGCTTGAAGAGGGCTGCGTAATAATGGCAAATTCCGACGATGCGTTCCATATAATATTTAACCTTGCGGAAAACGCCATTAAATATAACATACCCGGCGGAAGTGTGCTTTTGTCCCTAAAAGGGGATGAAGAAACCATAAAGCTCACCGTTGCAGATACGGGCATAGGTATACCCGAAGAGGACAGGCTTAATATATTTGCCCGCTTTTACCGAGTGGATAAGGCACGCTCCAGAGAGGCAGGCGGCAGCGGTCTGGGCCTGAGCATAGTCCATGATGCGGTGCAGGCTCACGGCGGAAGCATTGCGGTGGGGGCCAATAAGCCGCAGGGATCAAAATTCATCGTGAGCTTTCCCAGACCTACCTCGGAAGAGACGGGAATATGACGAAAAAATATGAAAAACTGAGCAGTATATGCACATTGAAATGTGAAACTATTGGAAATATGAGAAAAATAAGCTTGCAAAATGGCGCTGTATACTGTAAAATGTTAGAGCTAAGATGCTAATTATTCAATAAATAAAGATTTTGGGAGGTCCCTTTTATGATTACAGCAGGAGATTTCAGAAACGGCGTTACCTTTGAGATGGACGGCCAGGTTATGCAGGTCGTGGAGTTTCAGCACGTCAAGCCCGGTAAAGGTGCAGCTTTCGTCCGCACCAAGATGAAGAACGTTATCACCGGCGCCGTCACCGAAACTTCTTTTAACCCTACCGCAAAGTTTGAGAATGCTACCGTTGACC